>NC_017219.1:628657-942986 GCF_000269965.1 Bifidobacterium longum subsp. infantis ATCC 15697 = JCM 1222 = DSM 20088 | reverse complement strand
GCGGATGGATGAATGCGCTTCGTCTGCATTACGGTTCAGCAAGTCCAGCAGAATATCCTGCAAGAGTTGAGTGGTTTTGCCGGTGCCTGCGGATGCGCTGATGACGTAAGGCATGGTGTTTGTCGGAAAATCGTCCGAGAGATTATCCGCATCTTCCGACCTAGGTAATGCATCAACATGTTCTACCATGCCTTGCCTCCTTCAGATGTATTATTCATATGAAGAGCCGCTTCTTTGAGCTCCAGCAATGTCACTGCTGTCTCCACCTCGAATATGTTGCTATTCAACACATCCCACGCCATGATGTCGGCCACATCGCTGTAGGCAAGACCATCACGGCCGTCAACCAAAGAACGATAAGGGCGCACCGGCAGTTTGCCGTCCAATATGTTCTGGCAGGCACCCACTATTTTCCCGTGCACATAATCCGCTATGCCACGAAATTCTTCCGCACTCAGTTGTTCGATACCGATGCCGGTTTCGTCGGATTCTCCTATAAGCACGCCACTGTTCGGCATATCAAAGCCTCGCCATACGTTTCTGATGCGCATGTTCTGAGCACTTGAATCGTCACTTGGCTCATCGAACAGACTCGTTGATCCATCGTCTGCGCTCGGCAACATGTTGTATTGGTTATTCAGCGCGATGCGTTCTCGAATGGTTGCGCTGGGTTTAATCGGGAGAAAGAACATGCCTGCTACTGGCATTCCGGAGTTGTGCTGGGCGGCAGAAGCATACGTAAACAGCTGAAGTTCATGGCCGTAGTACACATTTGAAGCGCGGCCGCCATCATTGCGAGACGGTTTGCCGAACAACGTACGGGCAGAAGACTTATAGTCCAGCACAACAATGCCGGCGCTCTCTCGCGAAATATTGGTATCGCGAATTACCGTATCAATGCGGTCGACCTTGCCATTGATACGCAATGCAACCGGGATTTCCTTGTCCCTCGCCCTACCGATTAATTGTTCCCCTGAATATGGCGACTGCCATGCACCGGTCGTTCCTCCAACGTTGCCAAATACTTGCTCTACACACGTAGGCGTAAGCATCGTCTGTGCGGACGATAATGCCTCACGTTGCGCAGCAGCATCGACGGCAAAATCCATCAGCGTATCGACCAGCTGACGATGAATCATACGCATACGATTACTGGACCGCAGCACCTCCATACGCGGGTCTTCGTTCAGCACCGTCCACTGATTGCAGCCTCGATCCAGTCTGGAATAGTCGGCGATAAGCTCTTGCATGTCTGGTGCAGTGGGCTGAGGTGGTAAGCCGTTCAAATCTCGTTCGTTCTTGTGTCGCTCGATCCAGGCATTGACCGCATGTTCCAGCACTGCATGATAGAACGTGCCTTCAAGCGCGGCATCAAAAGCGAACGCATTTGCCACGTTAACTTTCAATCCGTATTTCAGGAAATACTCATACGGATTGCGATAGTACGTTTCTATTGCCGAAACCGATGCATTGAACACACGAGTCGAGATCGAAGGATCTGCACCATGAGTGCGATAAACGCGATGCACATAATCCGGCCTAGTGAACAACCGATATGCCAGTTCGCGGTCAAGGGGACGATACTCTGTTTCAACGGTCGGCACAGCGCGTTTGCTCGCTCCGATGATTTCGCTCGTATCCGATGTACCCGTCTCCCATTGGCTGATATATGGCGAGCATGCTTGTGCAGCGTTACGCAGACTCTTTGGATAGGTCATAGACAACTGCTGCGTTGCGCTGGCAACAACACCGTTAAACCATAGCGGTTCTTGCCCGGACCTACGTTCCACCGTACCGGAAAGTACATTCCACGCTTCCAAAGTCTTGCCTTGGGAAGTCAGGAACTGTGACAAATCCAGCCGCTCGCCGTCATCGAGCAGACCGGTCTCATGCGGAATCGCAGGCAATTGAGATTCACTGCAACCCAGAACAATCACATATCTGTATGGATGTAAAGGCGATGACATCGGCAATACGTCCACGGCGCTGGCGGAGACCGGACGCGAATCGATTGACTGCGCGGCGAGCGTCGAAGCTAGATTTCTAGCAAAGATTCCTACATATTCAGCAAAATAATCGTTACCGAGCTGTTGAACCATGTCGTCAAACGCATTCATGATGACGGTCCAAACTGGCGCGGATCCTTCAATGGTTTGGGCGTATTCGGTAAGAAAACCAACCATCCCGCCTAGAGCCTCCCGCACGGTTGCGCTAGGCCGCGGCCGAAACACATCAGCGGCTTGCTGAATCAGCGAACGAATCTTCTGCAAATGTGCAGCGAACGGTATGTCTGTATCGATCCATACCGTTGCCGGATTGTTGGAGTTCAGCTGATTTTCAATGTCATCGATTGCCGTTGGAGTCAAGTTCAGATACCGGCTGAAGATACCGGAACGCAGTATGCGCAGGATGGACTGGGGTTGAAGTTCGTAGGTCGCGGAATCAAGCAGTCCCAGAATCGCATCAGCGAACGGATGGTCAAGCATCGTACTGGACGCGGCAATATTAATCGGTATCCCCTGATACGTGAATTCCGATGCAATTTGGGCTTGATATGAACCAAGGTCTCGTGAGGTGACCAGCACATCACCGTATGAAATTTCTGGATTGTCCGCGATGAACTTCTTGATGGACGCTGCCGCATAGCGCACTTCGGCAGTAGTATCCGGCATCGCACACACTGATGTAGAAGCGGATGAAGCGAAAATACTGGACAGCGTATTTCGGTTTCCATCATCGCGTCTCTGCAATGCTTCCAGATAATCCGGATCAGAACCGGCACCAACCATCACCGTCAGATGCACGTATTGCGCAAGTGTATGAACTATCCTCATCTCCGAAGCGTTGAGGTGTGCGAAACCGTACAGATAGAACCAGCGATTACTCCCATGCCGCTGTGCCCATGCACATATGGTTTCATGGGCGGCTCCGGGGAATGTATACCGTTTACCTAACCGTTGCTCCACCAGTTGCAGCAAAGAGCCAAGCACCGAAAGTCGAGCATTCGACTGATGAGCGGCCAGAGCAAGCACCTCTTCAGCACTGACCCCATCATTATGCAATTCAACAATTTGCTTGGTGAACTGGTCAATAGCCTCAAACGAGTCACCAACCTGATTACGCAACGATTCATTATCATTCAGACACTTCGCTACGTAATTTCTCAGCGACATCATGCTGATTGATGGGCGAATGTACCTTCCATAATCCTGGTTGCCGATAATCGAGCTCATCATGCTTGCCAGAGAATGGACACCCACATTCATCCCCGGTTCCAGACGTTCGCGGAATTCCGGTCGGACCATCGACTGCAGTACTTGCTTTTCCACATATGCGCGCAAGCTTGCCGGTGTCAGAATAACGAATCGCCCACGGCAACTATCCGGAAAATCTGCTTCCGTACATCCGGCACCATCAGAAAGGACATGATCAATCAGGGCATGAATGTCATCACACCCTCGCTCGGGCCGTATCACCATGACACTCATACCTTACCCTCCCCAGTGAGTTGTATCTGTTCTCAGCATATAACTGACGCAACAAATATCCGGGACTTCGCGCATGACACTTTGCACTCTTACGCAAGCCTAGTGATTTCGTAGTATCACATTGCCGTCTAAGCACACACATATTGTTCAATCGCACGTCCTATTGGCCATTTGAAAGACTCACACTGGAGCTGTTGCCGAGTGGTTTGATCCCAATCCGAACCATTAGGGACGACTTCATCTGTACTCTTTTGCGCACAAGGACTTGCATCCATTACATCCTGCAATAAATCACCCTGTCCATGGGATTGTGCTGCTCTGTATTGCCTTTCCGCCTCGATAAGGTCATTGCCACATTGGGCAAGAGCCTTCCTGCAGGGGTTGACGCAATCAAAAGCACCGGCTCTAATGAGGTAATTGACATTCCCTGCATTGCAATGTTCCAATGAAACACGACGTATAAAATCATTAAAACTGCGATAGGCACTGCCCTTATTACGGGTTGAAACGATTTCTTCTGCCAATTGTTCCGAAATGCCCCGTATCGCATTAAAACCGAGCTGAATTCCATATGCCGATTTCTCATCGTCACCGGTACTGGAATACGCTGTCGCATAATATTGAGATTGATTAATGTTTGGCATTCTTACATGAATACCTAAACAGTACATTTCTTCAAATATACTTTCCAGTTTCGCTCTAGCGCCATCCTCGTTATAACTATTCAACATTGCGGTCATGAATTCGATTGTGTATAACGTTTTCACATAGGCGACACGGTATGCGAACATTGCACGAGCAACAGCATCTGCGCGGTCGGCACCTCTGCTATGGCATATGTCAATTAGCTCCGCAAAAGAGGTAAGCTTCTGCTGCATCAGTTCGCTCTTCATTCCATCCAAGAATGGAATACCGGCCGTATAGCCCGCGGACAGTAAGTCATACACACGGCTCTCATCCAACGAACTGCAAGAATCGTCCCATACTTGCGGCACATTGCAATCCGGTATGAATCGAAGGGCATCCTGCACCACCTGCAAAACTCTCGAACCTGCAATACGGAGACGAGGAAGCCCAAGTTCATCACAGCCTTTTGCATCAAACGCGGTGCTTTCTGCCCCCGAAGGAAAACGAACAATGGACGTTACTTCGGCAAGGGGCTTGTTGCAAAGAGCCAACACATCACTGCGAACGGAACAGTCATATATACAGTCTTTCAACCCATCCGCAATAGACTTCTTGGCGTTATCCTGCAACCAAACCTCAGCCGAGGATGCATCCCAGAACCGTTGATATCCGCATACATGCGACACATCTTTCACTGCCTTGGCATCGTTAAAACGGCTGTATGCAATTACAGCAGCTGCATAACCATTCCCATATCGGTCACATAGATATTGCAATACCCGCCTGGACAGTCCCCGTTCCGTTTGCAAAACAGCTGTAGGAAAGACTGAATCTTGAAAATCAGTAAAGGGTAAATCGTATTCGATGGGATCAATCTCACTAATCCCCAGCGCATAGGCGACAAGGCTGCGAGCCAATATCCCCTTCCCGGGCCCGACCAAATGCCCCTCTTCTCGCAATCGATTCGTACAATATGCGACGGCCATCAAGTATTCTTCAGCATGGGTTTCACGAATCACAGCCATTTCGTGTTGAGCACGATTCCACACTGAATCCGGTATGCTTCCATACTTCGTTTGCAGCCATCCTTCAACTTCCCCTTGAAGAATTTCACTCGACGCTCGGCCATCAGCACCAACATGCTGCGGCATTAATGAGCCATCTTCCGCTACACAAAATCCGGTATCGCACCGCTCTGCTATGAGCAACGTATTGTCGCAGGCTTCAGGCACATCGGAGAACAGAGACCGCATAACCGCAGATGAACGCAAATAATACTCCTCGCTTTCAAACTTGAAACGATGAGGACCATCCATCACATCACCTGTTTCAATGCATATACGCACATCATGTTTTAGACTGTCATCACGCTTTGCATAATGCACATCACTAGTTGCGACTAACGGCGCATTAATTCGTTTCGCCAGTTCCACTAGATCATTCCTGATTTGGTGCTCAATGGACAAACCATGATCCATGATTTCTATAAAGAAATTATCTCGACCGAAAATATCCTGTAGTTCACCGGCCATTCGCAACGCTTCATCAAATTGTCCAAGCAACAATCTTGTCGGAATGGCTCCAGACATGCAGCCCGACCCACAAATAAGTCCTTTTGCAAATGATGACAAGACATTGTTATCCATGCGAGGATAACGCGAGACCAGACCTTCGAGATTCGCCACGGAAGATGCTTTCATGAGATTGACAAGACCTTCATCGGACTCTGCCCATAGCGTCAAGTGAGTAAACAGCCCACCACCGCTGACATCATAAGGATCATGAGGCACACAAGTAACACTTCTTCGAGTATTCCTCTCTTTCCACGAATTATCCCAAGATACGCATCTCGTATCCGTGCGGCCAGTTTCTGGCGTTACGTATGCTTCAACACCCAAAATCGGCTTAATGCCTCGCTGACGTCCTGCTTTCCAGAACTCCATCAAACCGCCGACACTGCCGTGATCAGTCAGACCAATTGCTGGCTGACCTAATCGTTGCGCTTCACTCATCAGCTCGCTCACAGTAGAGACACCATCTGCCAGCGAATAGTCACTATGTACATGCAAATTAACGAAATCCCGCATAAGAGCACCGCCTCCATAGTCATGGTTGCTTCGAATTCGAATCGGCTGCATGTTCAGTTTCCTGCCGCGCTACAATCAACGGTAATTATCTACTGGTTCTTGAAGCAGTCTCGATACTCAGCGAGAGGAACATGATGGCCGTCTCATCGCAACAAGCAACACCTTCCACTGCGCAGATTGTCATCGAGATTCTCGAACTGCTGGATGCGCATACAGACCGCGAGCACGGGATTACTGCCACTGAGATCAGCAAGCGCATCAGCGTTTCGGAAAAGACCGTACGAGGGCATCTCAAGGCGTTGCGTGACATGCAACCATTCGGCCGTCGGGTGGAGCATCTGGAGCGTCGAGACCTGCTCTCTGCTGAAAGCGCTGATCCAAAGCCGGGATGGTACATTGAACCGGTGTTTGATACGGCCCAGATGCGTCTGCTTGCGGACGGCGCGGTAATATCACGGTCTGACAGCGAATATCTGAGCGACCTTATCGCCAAAATCTATACGTTCGCGGGCAAGTCGGGCCAATTGCGCGGTCTGAGGCAGCTCACTACGCCAAAGAATTACAACACCGAGTTTCTCAACAATATCGAAATGCTCAACGATGCCATCGAACACGAACGAGTAATTCGATTCCGTTACTGCACCTATGACATTGATGGCAATCTGGTTCCTCGCCGCGACAATGCGGGTGAAATCAAAGAATACCAAGCCGATCCGTACCATCTGATGTACAAGAACAACAAATACTATCTGATTTGCCACATGCATCAGCATGACAGTCTCTCGTATCTGCACGTAGAACGTTTCCGCAACCTTTACGTCGAGGAGACTGATCATGCGCTCAATCGCTCACTGGATAGCTTCAGTCCGATTCCGGGAACGCCGTTCAACATCGAAGAGCATATGGACGAACGCCCTTACCCCATGGACGGCGCAGCAGTACCGATTCACCTGCGTATTACCGGCACGCTGGAGCCCTTGTACGACTGGTTCGACAACGCCAAGGTCACTCAAATCAGCGCCAACGAATACGACGTGCATATCATGGCCAACGAATTAGCGACCTTGTGGTGGGCATTGCAATATGCCGATTCGCGCCTCATTGAAGTCCTTGAACCACAATCCTTACGCATTATGCTGCGAGATACTGGCGAATCTTTGCTAGAAAAGTATCGAGACTAGCTAGTCCCGCTATATTCTCACCAACGCTCAGCTCTTTTGTCGGCACTCGGCAATGAGGGCGGCACAGAGCAAAATGACCTGGGCGACGAGGTTGAACCAAATGAGCACGCCGATCAACGCGGCGAACGGGGCAAGCATCGGATTCCGGGAGGCTCCGGCTAATAGTCGCGCACCGAGAAGCTGCATTGCGGAAACCGTCAGAGATCCCAGTAACGCGCCGAGTATCGTGAATCGTCCGGCTTTGATGTGGGAGACCACGCGCAGCAGCAACATGAACAACGCGAAATTCAGCGCGACACCGGTACCGAAACCGGTCATCTCCAAAAGCACGATGCCGGGCAACGAACTGCTGGGGATGCCGCCCCATTGCAGCAGTCGGCGTACGATGCCGCCGGACACCGTACCGGCCGCGGTCGAAAGAATGAACAGTATTGCGATGGCGATGGCGGCAAGCGTATCGCGTAACCTTGCGACGACGATATTGAGCTCGTCGCCGCAGTCGTCGAACATGGCCCGTACGGCGTGGCGCAGCGAGTTCATCCAGCCGGTCACTGTCCACCAGAATATGGCCAACGTGGCCAGACCGGTCCACGTCAATGCGCTTGACATGGCGCCTAGCGCGGAAGACGTCAGAAACGAGTCGGCCACACCGGGAATGACTTCACGCACCGCGTCAATCAGCATCTGCTGCCAATCAATGTTGCCGACCATGATAAGGCCGAACACGCTCACCGCAATCCAGACGCCGGCAAAAAAGGCGAACAGCAGACCATATGCCAGACCATTCGCCAGCAGGGGGCCGCGCCGCGACACATACCGGTCGAGCACGCGCCCAGGCAGCGAACGCGCCCACGCGTCCGCTCCCCTGTCAATCGCACTCTTCAACCCATGCATAGTTCAACTGTAGCTGTTGTTACCGTTGTTGAAACAGCGTGGCGCGAAATCGCATTTAGCCAGCTCAAACGATGGCAACCATCAACGCCCCCACTCAATTGTTCAGAATCGGATACCATATGAGTATTCAATTCATCCGTCGGAGTTCAATGTCAGCAGTCCTCACCAACCGATGTCTTGCTAATCCGCTGGCCGCCCTAGTATCTACTGTTTCTTGTGGACTTCGTTCAACAGCCAGGCAGAGCGTACAACATACTGCGTAGTACATGGCGCGAATCCCAATGACCACCATCGATTGATGACGGCCACGAATACTCGTACTCAGCATCCGCAGTCACTTGGGGTATGGTCATGACGGAGAGCCATCATGACCGATCTCTCGTTATTCTGGGATGAATCCGGCGAGGCTGGAACTGAATCTAAATATTAAAACGCATGATGCACACGTTGCGGAATTAGTCCACCAGAACTTCGGCATGCTCGGCAGGTTCAGCGGGTTCGATGTGACGGGCACGCATGGCATCGAGGGCGGCGGCCAGGTCGGCCGGGTACTGGGACCGGACCGTGGTCCAGACGCGGGTGCGAGGATGGCGGAATTCGAGCTTCATGGCGTGCAGCCACTGCCGGTCAAGTCCCAAAGCTTCAGACAGCACCGGATTGGCACCATACATGGGGTCGCCGCACAGAGGATGCCCAATCGAGGAGAAATGCACGCGAATCTGATGGGTACGTCCGGTCTCCAGATTCACGGATACCAGTGTGGCCTCATGGCCGAAACGCTCCAACACATCCCAATGCGTAACGGCCGGTTTGCCGGCCGGAGTCACGCAGAAGCGGAAATCGGACACTTTGGCGCGCCCGATCGGTGCCTCAATGGTCGCTTTGTTCTCTTTAAGACCGCCCTGCACGAGCGCATGATAGGTTTTCTTTACCTCATGCTCGGCGAACTGCCGACGCATCTCGGTGTACGCAAGGTCGGACTTGCACACCAACATCAAGCCGGAAGTGCCTACATCAAGGCGAGAAACAATGCCTTCACGCCCGGCCGCACCATAGGAAGCGATATGCACGCCACGATCACGCAACGATCCCAATACCGTGGGACCGGTCCAGCCAACCGAGGCATGCGCCGCCACGCCTACAGGCTTATCGACTACGATGACATCATCATCTTCGTAGACAACAGCCATATCAGTTGCGATAGGCTCAGGCCCGGCCTGTTCCTCCGCCAAATCAAATTCGACGGTCTCCCCCGCCTGCAACGTGCTGGACCGCGCAACTTCACGCCCTAAAACGCGCGCCTGTCCGGAGTCAACCAGATCGGCGGCTTTAGATCGTGAAATACCCAGCATTTTGGCCACGGCTACGTCGAAACGCTTACCCACCAATGCATCGGGAGCAGGGACCATTCGACTCATTACTTGGCGTCCGCCTCCGGCTCAGACTGTAGGGATTCGTCGGATTGCTCGATAAGATCCTTGTGGGAGAACGGCTCCCCCATAAGAATCAGAATCACCAGGACCACACCGGCGACTACCAGATAGATATCCGCCACATTGCCAACGGACCAGCCATAGTTAAGGAAATCCACCACTTTGCCGTTGAGGAAGCCGTCAGCGTACATAACACGGTCAATCAGGTTGCCCAGAGCGCCTGCAAACGCGAAAGAAAGCGCCACCGACCATTTCATGGAGATAGTGCGCACCCCAGCCACAGCAAGGGCCACGCAAGCCACAACGGCCAACAGACTGATTACCCAAGTAGCGCCTGACCCCATGCCCAAGGACGCGCCCGGATTACGCACCAAGGTGAAGGACAGCAGTCCGGGAATCACGCGAATGGTCTGACCGTTGGATAACGCGGCCATCGCCCAAGCCTTGGTGAGCTGATCGACAATCAGCGCAGCCGCGGCCACACATGCAAAGACGGCCACGCGAGTGCGCAGCCGTCCCTGTTGGTTCGTCATACGACCTGTACCTGCCTACGCTCAGTTGGTCTTGGACGAGGTCTGGTCGACGTAGTTGTTCGACTCGGAAACCTGCGATGCCAGCTGGCCGAGGTACTCGGTGAGGCGGGCGCGGTATTCAGTCTCGAACTGCTTGAGGCTCTGGATGTTGCCCTCGACGACCTTGGACTGAGCCTGAAGGTTGTCGCGCACCTGCTCGGCATACGTATCGGCTGCAGAGCGGGTGTTCTTGTCGTACGCATCAGCTGCGGAACGAGTGTTCTTGTCGTACTCGGCGGCACGCTGCTGCACTTCCTTCTCGTAGTTGTCAGCGTCATCGTGCTGAGACTTGGAGTAGTTGTCCGCATCCTGACGAGTCTTGACGGAGTATGCGTCGGCCTCAGAACGGGTGTTCTGGGAGTAGGTCTCGGCATCCGCGTGAATCTGGTCACGGTAAGCGTCGGCCTCGGAGCGGGTACGATCCGAATAGGTGTCGGCGTCGGAACGAGTACGAGTGGAGTAGTCGTCGGCCTCGGAGCGGGTACGCTCGGAGTAGTTGTTGGCCTTGGTGACCAAATCGTTGTACTTGTTCTGGCTGGCCTCGGTGATTTCCTTGGCCTTGTTCTTGCCCTTCTCCACGTACTGATCGTGCAGCTGCATAGCCAGGGTCAGCATGGCGGTGGCGCGCTCGGGCTCGGTGCCCGGCATGGAAGCGACGCCAGCGATCTTCTGCAGAGAACCGGTCTCAGTGCTCGGCTCGACCTTGGAAACCTGGGCACGAAGCTGGTTTTCACGCTGCTTGGCTTCTTCGAGCTGACGAGACAGTTCAGCGATCTGAGCGGACTGCTGCTGAGCGGCGGAACCCTCCTGCTGAGCAGCGGCGAGCTGACGGGACAGCTCCTCGTTGGCCGCGCGGAACTGATCACGTTCCTGCTGAATGGCGGCGATCTGCTGGCCGACGGCTTCCTGGTTACCGGAGGCCTGAGCGGCCTGGGCGGTGAGCTGATCGATTTGAGCGTTCAGCTGATCGACCTGACCCTTGAGCTGCTCATTCTGGGAGGACAGCGCGCGGTTGGATTCCTCGGCTTCGCTGAGCTTGGCAGAGGCAAGCTGTGCCGCCTGATCATTGCCAGCCTGAGCGGCCTGCTGGGCCTGAGCCACAGCGTTCTTCAAACCAGCATTCTCCGACTGGAGTTGCTGCACCTGACCGGTAAGATCGGAGATCTTCGCATTAAGGTTGGTCACGTCAGGACCCAGAGTCTGGGTGGCCTGACCGCCGGCTACCGCCTGACGTCCAAGAGCCTCGACGGTTTCCGTGACCTGATCAAGGAAGTCATCGACCTCGTCGACATCATAACCTTCCTTGAATCGAACAGTCTGGAAGGTGTGCTCCTTAATATCCTTCGGCGTCAACAGAGCCATAAATCTTGCACCTCGCTTTGGGGCATCGCCCGCACTTACGTTGGTCTCAAGTCAGAATGCTATCACGACCCCATCGTTTCAGAACATTCGACGTGGGTTTTTATGCCAGATATATGCCTCCGGCGGGTCAAAAACGGCCTCAGAACACTATCAGAACAACACTTTCCAGTACCACCAGCGCAAAATACAGCACAATGAAGCTGACATCAAGATAAATCGAACCGAGCGGCAATGGGCGAATATAGCGACGTAGCCAGCGCAGAGGGGGTTCGGTGATGGAATACACAATATTGATCAGCTGGGCCACCACACCACGTGGATACCAGTTTCGTGCGAGAACGGAGACCCAGTCCAGAATCATGCGCACGAACAGAACCGTGATATACGCGTTAATGAGCCATGCAAGAATGCGGCCGATCAGAGAGAACACTAAGGAAAGCATGCTGACAGACTAACAACCGCGCATGAAAAGTTTGCTCGGAGCACAATAAGAATCGGCCGACTCCTTGCTGGGAGTCGGCCGAATACCGATATAACGTCGAATGCGAAAACTACTGAACCGGTCAGTCAGCGAACAAATCGTGTGCCGAGGCTGGTTTTGTCGGCTCTTCGACCTTGATGTTCACCTGCGCCGGGCTCAACAGGAACACGCGCGGAGTGACACGCTCGAGGGAACCACGCACGCCGAACACCACGCCGGCGGAGAAGTCCACGATGCGATATGCCACGGCTTCGGCCACACCGGTGAGATTCAGTACGACCGGAACACCGTCACGCAATGCGCGGCCGACCAGTTGAGCATCCTCATATGACTTCGGATGGATGGTGGTGATTCTGTTCACACGGCCACCGGGGAACGGCTTGGTAGTCGACGATGCGGCAGGCGCGGTGGTTGACGCCAGCGGCGTGACCGTATGGTCGGAATCAAATGCGGACTTCGAAGCCGGCTTCTGCTCCTCGTCCTCCTCGATGTAGTCGTCCTCATCGTCCACAACGTCACTCATGCCCAGATAGGACATCGCGTTTTTCATGAACCCAGCCATGGATCAATCCTTTCAGCGCAGGAAGTCAGGGATGTCGAGATCGCCAGCCGGATCGTTCACGGCGATATTCGGATGAGCGGAAGTCGGATCATCAAAAGGCAACGATGCGGAGTCACCGGTAGCCGGTGTGAATGCCGGTTGGGCAGTGGCAGCGGGCTGTGCAGCCGGTGCCGGTGCTGGAGCTGGCTGTGCCACGGGAGTCGCAGGATCGGCGGCGGTTGGCACAACCGGCGTCACCGTGCTCTGAGTGTCGTCATCTTGAGCGGCGACGGGGTCAAAACCAGCAGCAATAACAGTGACACGCACTTCATCGCCATAAGCATCGTCCAGAGCAAGACCCCAAATAATCTGGGCTTCAGGGTGAATGGCCTTGCGCACCAGTTCGGTGGCAGCAGAGGCCTCCTGCAACTTCAGGTCGGTCGGACCGGCGATGTTGATCAGCGCACCGTGTGCGCCTTCGATGCTTTCCTCAAGCAGCGGAGAGCTGATGGCGATTTCGGCGGCCTGCGTGGCACGATCCTCTCCCCGTGCGGAACCGATACCAAACAGCGCAGTACCAGCACCACGAAGAATGGAGTTCACATCGTTGAAGTCGACGTGAATATAGGAGTTCATCGAAATCAGGTCAGTGATGCCCTGAACACCGGCAAGCAGTGCGGTATCAGCGGTCTTGAAGGCCTCAATGATGCCGATGGAACGGTCGGAAAGCTCGAGCAGGCGATCGTTCGGAATGACGATCAGCGCGTCGACTTCCTTGCGCAGGTTGTCGATGCCGTATTCGGCGGAAGCGGAACGCTGAGGGCCTTCGAAGCTGAACGGACGAGTAACAACCGCGATGGTGAGAGCACCCTGTTGATGAGCCGCACGAGCGACGATCGGGCTGGCGCCAGTACCGGTGCCACCGCCCTCGCCGCAGGTGACGAACACCATGTCGGCACCCCTAAGCGCCTCTTCGATATCCGACTGGTGGTCCTGGGCCGCCTTGGCTCCACGCTCCGGGTCGGCACCAGCACCGAGACCACGACTGGACTTATCGGAAAGGGAAATCTTGACATCCGCATCAGAGCGCAGAAGATCCTTCGCATCGGTATTTACCGCCACAAATTCAACATTCTGCAGTCCCTCGGCAATCATGCGATTGACGGCATTACCGCCGGCACCGCCGACGCCAACAACCTTGATGTTGGTCTTGTCGTTGAACTCATTCTGCGCGATCTCGCTCACGTTTGGCTCCTGTCACTTCACGGTTACACCCAAGAGTAGCGCAAACAGGCTACTCTTGGAGGGAAATTCACGCGCAGAATGGCGCGTGTTGCGTGTATTTTCAGTATTTTCTCAGTAACTGGCGTCCATTGGGTCGTCACCGAAGAGCGCCTCACGCTCTTCGTGGGTGGTGGTACGCGATTCCAACCAGCCATACGGCAAGTGCACCTTCTTGGCGAAACGCACGCGGCCGCGCGGTTTGTCGACCACGCGTGGCGGGTATTCGATAGTCGGGTCGAGCTTGCCGATCTCGCGGTCCACATCGGCCAGGCTCTCGCATTCCATAAAGGCCTTGCGGGTGGAGCCGCCCACCGGGAATCCTTTCAGATACCAGGCGATGTGCTTGCGCAGATCGTGGACGGCCATCATCTCATCGCCCTCATAGAACTCGGTAAGCAGCTCGGCATGACGGTGAATCACGCGGCAGACCTCGCCCAGATTCGGGTTGAGCCGTTCGGGATTGCCCTCGAAGGCGTTTTTGATGTTGGCGAACAGCCACGGCCGGCCCTGGCATCCGCGGCCGATGGCCACACCGTCGCAGCCGGTCTCGCGCACCATTTCGAGCG
Source organism: Bifidobacterium longum subsp. infantis ATCC 15697 = JCM 1222 = DSM 20088 (assembly GCF_000269965.1). Taxonomy (NCBI): domain Bacteria; kingdom Bacillati; phylum Actinomycetota; class Actinomycetes; order Bifidobacteriales; family Bifidobacteriaceae; genus Bifidobacterium; species Bifidobacterium longum. The sequence continues at coordinate 928,470 of NC_017219.1, read as the reverse complement.
CATCCTCGGCACCCCAGATATCGCCATTGCCGAATACCGGAATGTTGAGGTGTTCCTTGAGCTCGCCGATGCGGGACCAGTCGGAATGACCGCCATAGTATTCGGCGGTGGTACGGGCATGCAGGGTTACGGCCTTGCAGCCCTCCTCCTGCGCGATGTGTCCGGCTTCGAGGAAGGTCTCATGGTTATGGTCGATGCCGACGCGGATCTTCGCGGTGACGGGGATGCCCGCCGGCTCGCATACGGCGACCACGCGCTGTAATAGCTCAGTGAAAATGTCGGTTTTCCAAGGCAAGGCCGAACCACCGCCTCGACGAGTGACCTTGGGCACCGGGCAACCGAAGTTCAGATCCACATGGTCGGCCATGTTGCCGTCGACCACGATTTTCGCCGCCTGTTCGGTGATGGAGGGGTTCACGCCGTACAACTGCAGTGAACGGATTTTTTCGCTTTTGGCGAAATGACAGAGGCGCAGTGCTTTCGGGTTATGCGCCACGAGGGCTCGAGCGGTGATCATCTCGGCCACGTAGAGTCCATCGGGACCATATTCCTCGCAAATCACGCGGAAGGGCCAGTTGGTCACTCCCGCCATCGGCGAGAGCACCACCGGGGTCGGCACGGTGATGTTGCCGAGTTGGACCGGGGCGATATGCACCGGGGTCCCGGGGCGCGCCGGCGCGTCCGTACGTGGGTCGAGGTTGTCGGTCTCGTGATGCTCGGTGAGCACTGTTTCGGATTCGGATTGTGCCATGTGATTCCTAAGAAAATAAGTAGGGGCTCCCCTGAGAGAGGAGCCCCGGCGTCTATCGCCGCCACTTCGCCTACAAACAGCCCACTGGGATGTCTTCCTTACGGCTCAGCCCACAGAGGGGAGCCCAAGTTGTGCGACTCCGGCTTAGTACAGACCGCCGGCTTCCTGAACGCCGGACTCAGGCCAAGCCTCGCCGCCCATTTCCACGGGCTTCAGGGGCACGCGGGTGCGCTTCTCGCCGATGCGGGCGGCCACGTAATCGGCCACCTTGTCAAGAGCGACGCGCTCCTGGGCCATGGTGTCACGCTCACGGATGGTCACGGCGTGGTCCTCGAGGGTGTCGAAGTCCACGGTGATGCACAGCGGGGTGCCGATCTCGTCCTGACGACGGTAACGACGGCCGATGGCACCGGACTCGTCGTAGTCGATCATCCATTCGTTGAAGCGCAGGTCGTCGGCCAGGTTCTGGGCCACGGTCTGCAGTTCAGGCTTCTTGCTCAGCGGCAGCACGGCGGCCTTGACCGGGGCCAGACGCGGGTCGAGACGCAGCACGGTGCGCTTGTCGACGCCGCCCTTGGTGTTCGGGGCCTCGTCCACATCGTAGGCGTCCACGAGGAAGCACATCAGGGAGCGGGTCAGGCCGGCGGCCGGTTCGATGACGTACGGCACGTACTTCTCGCCGGTGGCCTGGTTGAAGTAGCTCAGGTCTTCGCCGGAGTGCTTGGAGTGCGCGCTCAAATCGTAATCGGTACGGTTGGCGATGCCTTCGAGCTCACCCCAGTCGGAACCCTGGAAGCCGAACTTGTATTCGATGTCCACTGTGCGCTTGGAGTAGTGGGAGAGCTTCTCCTTCGGGTGCTCGTAGTGGCGCAGGTTCTCCGGCTTGACGCCGAGGTCGATGTACCAGCGGGTGCGGGCGTCAATCCAGTACTGGTGCCATTCCTCATCGGTGCCGGGCGTGACGAAGAACTCCATCTCCATCTGCTCGAACTCACGGGTGCGGAAGATGAAGTTGCCCGGGGTGATCTCGTTACGGAAGGACTTACCCATGTTGGCGATGCCGAACGGCGGCTTGGAACGGGAGGAGGTCATCACGTTCTTGAAGTCGACGAAGATGCCCTGTGCAGTCTCCGGACGCAGGTAGTGCAGGCTGTTCTCGTCCTCGACCGGGCCGAGGTGGGTGCGCAGCATCATGTTGAAGTCGCGCGGTTCGGTCCACTGTCCACGGGTGCCGCAGTTCGGGCAGACGATGTCCTTCATGCCGTTTTCCGGCATCTTGTCGCCGTGCTTCTCGGCGTAGGATTCCTCGAGCTTGTCGGCGCGGTTGCGCTTGTGGCAGTTGAGGCACTCGACGAGCGGATCGTTGAACACGCTCACGTGGCCGGACGCCACCCACACTTCGGGCGGCAGAATGATGGAGGTGTCGACACCGACGACATCAGGACGGGTGACGACCATGGAGCGCCACCATTCACGCTTGATATTGTCCTTGAGAGCGACGCCGAGGGGGCCGTAATCCCAAGCGGAACGGGTGCCGCCGTAAATTTCGCCGGCGGGGAACACGAAGCCGCGACGCTTCGCAAGGGATACGACTTCATCGAGTTTGGACTGAGCCACAATGCACCTTCTGGTTTGAACGGTTTGGGGTCTAATAACAACCGCTTCAGGATAGCCGTATACGGTGACAGGTCAGGCGGCATTGTCCGGTATATGTTCCGCGTCTCACGAGCGGCCGTTCGCAGCGATTCCTATATCGCAAACACCTCCATATTGTTCCTGTTGTTTTGCCCTTCCCCAATTTGTACCACTGACATCGCGTTAGCGTCACAAATCCGGGAGATGTTGCTCGGCGGAGGCGTCCACATATCACGAATGGACGGGACGCGCCAGACCTGACGACACGTATCGAACAAATCCGTCACGATAATGTCCATGTTGGCGCATAGCGTCGGCACTGTAGTGCAGGGGGACTCGCATGTGGTTCGCGAGTTGAGAAAGGCCTGAGCCTGACCCTTAGAACCTGTTGGTTAAGACCATCGTAGGGAGCAGTAAATGAGCAATAGTGCATCATCGTTTGCCGATGTGTCCAGCGGTTGTACCGCCGGGACTCCGGTTCCAGCCGATTCACCCATCCGCGATAATATCGCCGATGCCGTTCGCCGCGTACGCGAGACGACTCCATTGGCCCAGTCATTCACCAATTTTGTGACCATCAATTTGGTTGCCAACGCGCAACTGGCGGCCGGCGGCACTGCGGCCATGAGTTTCCTGCCGGACGACGTGATCGAAACCGCGAAAATCGCGGGCGCGAACTACATCAACGTGGGCACGCTGCTGCCGTTCTATAAGGATGCGCTGCCCGAAATCGCCCAGCGACTCAACTACTTGGACAAGCCGTGGGTGCTCGACCCGGTGGCCGCCGGCATCGGCCACACCCGCACCGCCATTCTTCAGACCTTCAAGGCCGCTCCCCCGACCATGATTCGCGCGAACGCCTCCGAGGTAATCGCGCTGGCGAACATGTGGGGGCTCAATACCGAAACCGTGGGGGACGCTTCCGAGCACCGCCCCGCCGGAGTGGAATCCGTCGACGACGTGGAGTCCGCAACCGGTGCGGCGGTGGCGCTGGCACAGTATCTGACCGAACAGCACGCCAAGCATTCCTCCCATGACGCTTCCACCCGCTGTGCAGTGGCTGTGTCCGGCATCGCCGATCTGGTGACCGACGGCGAAACCGTGTACCGACTGCCGGGCGGCAGCGCGATGATGACCAAGATCACCGGTGCAGGCTGCTCGCTGGGCGGCGTGGCTGCCACATATCTGGCGGTTTCCGATCCGTTGACCGCCGCTCTGTCCGCATCTCTGCTGTACAACCGCGCGGCAGAGATAGCCGATACGACTTCGCACGGGCCGGGCTCGTTCCAGGTCGCGTTCCTTGACGCGCTGTGGAATGTTACCGCCGAACAGGTGGCGGAATCCGAGATTTTGGTGCAGTAGTTTCAGTTCCCTCTGATGAGGGAGCTCATAACAGTTTTTCCCAATAAGACTTCCACAAGAAACAACAAAGGTAGGAATAATAATGAGTAATGAATACCCATACGCCTCCATGCGAGACAACTTCGACTTGTCCGCGTACTTCGTGGTGGGGCCGGAGGACTGCAAAGGCCGTCCGCTGACCGACGTGGTGGATCAGGCTCTGCGCGGCGGCGCAACCTTCATCCAACTGCGCGCCAAGGAGGCCGATGCCTCTGAGCTGACCGACATGGCCCGCGACATCGCGCAGATCATCGAGGACAATGAGAAGTCCGATTCCGTGGCCTTTGTGATCGACGACCGTGCCGACGTGGTGTGGCAGGCCCGCCGCAAGGGCATCAAGGTGGACGGTGTGCATATCGGCCAGACCGACATGGAGCCGCGAGAAGCCCGCGCCCTGCTCGGCGACGAGGCCATCGTGGGTCTGTCGGCTGAGACCGAAAGCCTCGTTCAGCTCATCAACGAGCTGCCCGACGGCTGCATCGACTACATTGGCGCCGGCCCTCTGCACGTCTCCACCACCAAGCCCGAGGCTTCCGTGGGCGGCAACGATGGCTCCGGCAAGACACTGGACGCCGCCCAGATCAACACCATCTGCGCTGCCAGCGAATTCCCGGTGGTCGTGGGCGGCGGCGTGACCGCAGCCGATATGGCCATGCTCGCCGGCACCAAGGCCGCCGGCTGGTTCGCGGTCTCCGCCATCGCGGGTGCCGAGAACCCGGAAGAGGCCGCGCGCACCATGGTCGAAGGCTGGAAGGCCGTCCGCGGCGACAAGAAGCACGGCTACGCGCCGCGCGTCGTAGCCCACACCCCCGCTGCTGATACTCAGGCTGCTCAGGAAGGGGCCGCAAAGCCTGGCTCCGAGGCCACTGAGAAGAAGTTCACCAACGCCAAGGACGCCAAGGATGCCCAGAAGCTCGCCAAGCAGCAGCGCGTGGACATCGCCGCCCGTGGTTCCAAGCAACGCGACAAGGCGCACATCCGCAAGACCAAGTCCGTACCGTTCACCTATCAGTATGGTTCCTACGACCTGGAAGTGCCGTACACCGAAATCAAGCTGAGCGACACGCCCGGCGTGGGCCCGAACCCGCCGTTCCACGACTACAACACCGAAGGCCCCAAGTGCGACCCGAAGGAAGGTTTGAAGCCCCTGCGTCTCGACTGGATCCGCGACCGCGGCGACATCGAAGACTACGAGGGCCGCCGCCGCAACCTTGAGGATGATGGTAAGCGCGCCATCAAGCGCGGCCGCGCCACCAAGGAATGGCGTGGACGCAAGCATGAGCCGATGCGCGCCAAGGACCACCCGATCACCCAGATGTGGTACGCCCGCCACGGCATCATCACCCCGGAGATGCAGTACGTGGCCACCCGCGAGAACTGCGATGTGGAGCTCGTGCGCTCCGAGCTGGCCGCCGGCCGCGCGGTGATGCCCTGCAACATCAACCACCCCGAGGCCGAGCCGATGATTATCGGATCCGCCTTCCTGACCAAGCTCAACGCCAACATGGGCAACTCGGCCGTCACCTCCTCCATCGACGAGGAAGTGGAGAAGCTGACGTGGGCCACCAAGTGGGGCGCCGATACCGTGATGGACCTGTCCACCGGTAACGACATCCACACCACCCGTGAGTGGATTCTTCGCAACTCCCCCGTGCCGATCGGCACCGTGCCGATGTACCAGGCCCTCGAAAAGGTCGAGGATGATGCCTCCAAGCTGAGCTGGGAACTGTTCCGCGACACCGTGATCGAACAGTGCGAGCAGGGTGTGGATTACATGACCATCCACGCCGGCGTGCTGCTGCGTTACGTGCCGTTGACCGCCAACCGCGTGACCGGCATCGTCTCCCGCGGTGGCTCCATCATGGCCGACTGGTGCCTGCGCCACCACCAGGAGAGCTTCCTGTACACGCACTTCGACGAGCTGTGCGACATCTTCGCCAAGTACGACGTGGCGTTCTCTCTGGGCGATGGCCTGCGCCCCGGCTCCCTGGCCGACGCGAACGACGCCGCGCAGCTTTCCGAGCTCATGACTCTGGGCGAGCTGACCGAGCGCGCCTGGGCCAAGGACGTGCAGGTGATGATCGAGGGCCCGGGCCACGTGCCGTTCGATACCGTACGCATGAACATCGAACTGGAGAAGTCGGTGTGCAAGGGCGCCCCGTTCTACACCCTCGGACCGCTGACCACCGATACCGCTCCGGGTTACGACCACATCACCTCCGCCATCGGCGCCACCGAGATCGGTCGTTACGGCACCGCTATGCTGTGCTACGTGACCCCGAAGGAACACCTCGGCCTGCCGAACAAGGATGATGTGAAGCAGGGCGTGATCGCCTACAAGATCGCCTGCCACGCCGCAGACATCGCCAAGCACCACCCGCACGCGATGGATCGTGACAATGCGATTTCCAAGGCTCGCTTCGAGTTCCGTTGGCTCGACCAGTTCAATCTGTCCTACGATCCGGACACCGCCATCGCCTTCCACGATGACACCCTGCCCGCCGAGCCGGCCAAGATGGCGCACTTCTGCTCGATGTGCGGCCCGAAGTTCTGCTCGATGGCCATCTCCCAGAACATCCGCAAGGCATTCGGTGGCGAGGCCGCTCAGCAGCAAATCGTGAAGGAGGCTGCTGCTGGCATCGACTCCGAGGCACTGGCTAAGGCCAAGGCCAATGTCGATAACGACGTGGTGTCCGCCAACGTGCTCAGCCCCGAAGAAATCCTCGCCGGCATGGATGCGATGAGCGAAAAGTACACCGCCCAAGGCGGCAAGCTCTACTCCACTGCCCAGGAGTAAACCTCTCTGGCTCCCCTCTCTGAGGGGAGCCAATTATTATGCCCGGTGGTGTCTTAATTCGGGACGACGCTCGACTCGCTCGAAGGCGGTGACGAGGTCGGCAGCACGGATCGCGCCGCGGCGGTCCTTGGCGGCCACCAGAGCGGCCTCGGTCCAGATGGCGCACACTTCGGCGCCGCTCCAGCCTTCGGTTCGCTGTGCGATATCCACCAACGGCAGTTCGCCCTCGATTGACAACGAACGGGCCTGCACCTGCAGAATGCCCAAACGGTCGTGCTCGGACGGCATCGGGAAAGGAATCTGCCAGTCGAAACGGCCCGGACGCAACAAAGCGGGATCCACGTCCTCAATACGATTGGTCGCAGCGACCACCACAACATTGCCCTTGGACTCGAAACCATCCATCAACGTCAGCAACTGTGCCACCAAGCGCTTGCCGACGCCATTGGTATCGTTCTCGCGCGAGGACGCAATCGAATCGATCTCATCAAAGAAGATGATGGCGCGCTTGTCCGCCTGCGCGGCGGCGAAAATCATGCGCAGCGTTTCCTCACTATCGCCCACATACTTGCTCACGATGGTCGGGCCAGACACCAGATAGAACTGCGCGTCCGCCACATTGGCGATGATGCGGGCCAGATGCGTTTTGCCGGTGCCCGGAGCACCGGTGAAGATCACGCCCTTGATGGGCTTGGCACCGATCGCACGCATCTGCGCACTGTTGCCCAGCTGCGTTTCGATAAGCTCCTTGGCGCGCGTGATCACCTGCTCATAACCGCCGAACGAATCGAAGGTAAGCGACGGATCGCTGCCCGGCGTGATGCGGTACTGCTTGATGTCGTCATCGTGATCGGATTCGCCTGGGCGGATGGCCGTGGGCCACAGCACTCGTTCGATGCCGAACAGGTCGGTGAACTGCACGGTGTTGCCGGGCATGATCGAATTCGGGTAATCGCCTTCAAGCAGTTCGAGGCCGTCGGAAGTCTCCAGGACCACGCCTTCGTTGAGCGCACGGCGCACGATGCCCACACGGGGCTTCAACGGCCACACATCATGCGGCACTTTACGATAGAAATCCGTGCCGACGAGCAACACGTCGCCCACATCGAACACCTCCTGACGCGGAAATGTGAGCTGTGTGGTGTGCCCATTAGGCATTACGCCAAAATATGCGGTGCGTTCATCGTCAAAACCGGTGATGCGTACCAAGACGCCGTCACGGCGCAGTACATCGTTATCAGCCATGTCCCCTCCCGAACATTTCATGAATCAATCGCAATCAGCAAACCCTCCCATCTCACCACAGGAGCGGCAAAACATCAAGGAAAACCGCTCCGAAAAACATCATGGGCCCCACTTAGAATGAACACTATGGCACAGATTGCAACATCTACACTTCCCGCTGTTCTCGCGATCTCCGGCTCCGACTCGTCCGGCGGTGCCGGCATGCAGGCCGATCTGAAGACCATGCTGGCTTGCGGCGTGTTCGGCATGAGCGCCATCACCGCGCTCACCGCACAGAACACCACCGGCGTGCGTTCCATTCAGGATACCAAACCGGACATTCTCGCCGACCAGATCAACATGGTGTTTGAGGATATTCCGCCGGTCGCGGTGAAAATCGGCATGGTGTCTGCCACTGACATCATCGACGTCATCGCTGAACGACTCACCTTCCATCACGCCACGAACATCGTGCTCGACCCGGTTATGGTGGCCACTTCCGGTGCCAAGCTCATCAGTGACGATGCCATTGCGGCCTTGACCGGCAAGCTGTTCCCGATGGCTACGGTCGTGACTCCGAATATTCCCGAGGCCGAAGTGCTGACCGATACGCTGATTCGCGATCAGGAGGATATGGAGGCCGCCGCCCACCGCATCGTGGAGCGTTACGGCTGTGCCGCGCTGGTCAAGGGTGGTCATGGCACCGAGGATGCCAACGATGTGCTTGCCGAGACGGATGGAACCGTGACCTGGTTTGATGGCGCGCGTATCAATAATCCGAACACGCACGGCACCGGATGCACGCTGAGCTCCGCCATCGCCTCGTATCTGGCGCTTGGCGACACGTTGCCCAAGGCCATCAAGCATGCGAAGAAGTACCTGACCGGTGCGCTGAAGGCCCAGCTGAATCTTGGCCACGGCTCCGGCCCGATGGATCATCTCTGGAAGTATCGCTGACATAAGTGTGGTTGTTAAGCTCCCCCTGTCAGGGGAGCTTAACACTACTGAAAAAGGAGAATCATGGTTCTTGACCGTAATGCCGTTACCCAGGAAGTGCCGATCGACCCGGAAACCGGCAAACCGTACCTCAATACCGTGGCCGCCATCCAGGTGTCGGCCAATGGCGTGGGCTCCGAGGTCTCGCCATACGTGGCTCAGGCCGTCGAAGTGATTCGCGAATCCGGCCTGCCGCAGGAAACCAACGCCCTGTTCACCAACGTGGAAGGCAATCTGGACGACGTGCTCAAGGTGGCCGGTGAGGCCGCCAAGAAGCTCGCCGAGCAGGGCTACCGCACTTCTCTGGTGCTGCACATGGATATCCGTCCCGGTTTCACCGGCCAGCTGACCGAAAAGCCCAAGCTGGTGGACGAGATCCTCGCCGACAAGCGGGCGAAGTAGCAAAGCATTGCTTCCACCAGCAAGGGCATGCTTTGTTATTACACGTTTCATGGGGCGGTAGCTCACCCATGGGGCGGTAAATATCTCATGGGGCGGTAAAACCTTCATGGGGCGGTAGGCGAAAACGGCTCTATTCTGCGGAAAGGCAAAATCCGCTAACCGCCCCATGAGTGTTTTACCGCCCCATGGGAATCACGGCTCTGCCTTTTTCCTTCTTTCAACAGGGTAAGAGCGTAAGTGGGGCATATAAACGCTCGCGCAGTTGCAATGCCAGAAGCGGCATCAACGGTCGAATCATGCGGAGTCACTGCACTGTGCGCCGCTTCTCCCCTGCCTTCAATAACATCAATGACCTGATGCGTGCGATCCAATGCGCCCATAGCCACGCTACGCAGTTCGCGTAATTCTTCTTCAGAAGGGGTCTTGCCATCGGCAATATTGTTGTCGAATCGCAAAATCAGGTATGCCAAATCATTGGATACGTAATCGTGAATGTCCTGAGCTGTGCGTTCCTGCTGACGGCGGTGAGCCAACTCCGCTCGAGCCAAGCTGCGTTCGTGATTCCATCGCGCCGCCATGCCACCAAGCATGAAGCCAATAAACAGCACGGCCACTGGCATCACACCATAGAAGGCAATCGCACCAAGAATCACTTGCCCAGTGCGATGCTCGGCAGAAGAACCGCTCGATTCATGGGCGCTTCCGGTGAAGTCGCTTCCCGACCGCCCTGCGCTGTCAGACCCACTGGATGAAGAGCCACCGCCACGCATCCGGTGACCGGACGAAACGCCATCCACCCCACAATGGCAACGAGTATGAACTCCGCAAGGCAGTCCGCCGCCGAGCGCGGGACGCAACGACTGTTCACATGGAACCGCGCGCATTGGATTGGCATGGTTGTACTGATAGCGGTGTTGTTGCTGCTGCAGTGGAGCTCATCAATGTATCTCATGCCCGACGAGGTCCTTGACAGGGCTGCCAAAAACCTGTTCGTATGGTTCCCCGGTATGGTGCTGCACTGGCCATTGGTGTTGGGAATCACTAACCTGATACTTGGTTCGATACGATCCGGCAGTCTGTCTTCCCATTGGCGAGCGCAACCATCGGACCGCTGGCATTCGGCTGTACCAATCTTCGCTTACGGCCGGGGTTCCCATACCGTTCCTGGGCTCAAGGGAAAGCAGCAATATAATGAAAATAGCGATTTCGTGCAATGATGCACGAGCCGATCCAAGCAAAGGGGCTGACCATGAGCGAGAAACTGATGGAACAGTACCGGTTGCGCAAACAACGCAAACGCCGTAACGCTTGTATCGCCGCCATCGTGACAGTAGTGCTTGTCCTTGCCGTCGCCGGCGGCGTATGGTGGACGGCCGGCGATGGCAGCGCACTGGTTCGCAATATGTTCAAGCCGAAGGCCACGCCTGCCACACAGCCGGTAGTCGACAGCACCGCAGCCTTCGCCTACCGCACCGCACCGGAATTCCTGGCGATGGGAGCCGGCGACCGAGGCACCGGTAATGTGAACTACTCCCCTGCTTCGATGTGGATGGCGTTGGCCATCGCCGCGCAGGGCGCCAATGGCACGACCCGCTCGCAACTGAACGAACTGCTGGACTCCGGTTCGCTGGCCGACAGCGACTACCAATCGCTGCTGAGTTCGATCAACGGGCAATATTCGGGGGCGAAATCCGAGATGAGCGCCGCGAACTCGCTGTGGATCGATAACGACTACTCTCTTGCCAGCGATTACCAATCCACCGTCAAGAAGATATTCGAGGCCGAAGTCACCACGCTACCGTTCGACGATCAGGCCGCCGCCAAGATGTCCGATTGGATTGCCAAGCATACGAATGGTTCGCTCAAGCCGAAGATCACGCTGCGTGACCGTGAAGTCCTGTCCATCATCAACACCGTCTATGCGGATGGCCGCTGGAAGGATCCGTTCGAAGAGCAGTCCACCGGCGACGGCACCTTCCACGGCGAAGCCGGAGATGCTCAGGTGCCGATGATGCACCGGGCCTTCAGCCAAATGGCTTACGGACATGATGAGTACAACACTTGGCAACGGGTGGAGATTCCGTTCGACAACGGCGGCAATCTGGCCATCGTGCTGCCGGCCGAAGGGCATTTTGACGAGTTGGCCGGCGATGCTCAGAAACTCGGATGGGCGTTCGGCACGTGTTCGTCGGCATCCCTTGGCGAGGGCGCAATGGGTTGCGCCGCGGACAGTATGCCCGGATGGGGCGTCTCCGTCAACTCGGCCACGGTGAACGTCACGCTACCGCGATTCACCATCGACAGCATGTTCGACTCGGAAGCCACCATCAAGGCATTCGAAAAACTGGGGGTGACCGATGCGTTCAGTGCAGGCGACGCCGACTTCACCAAGATGGTCGACGCCGGTTCGCACGGCGAGAACCTGTATATCGGCTCGATTCTGCAGGGCACGCGCATCGCGGTGAACGAGGCCGGCGCCAAGGCCATGTCCTTCACCAAAGCCGGCGCAGACTTCGCTAGCGCGCCGGTGGACAACGTCGAATTCACGGTGGATCGCCCATTCCTGTATTCGTACGTCACCCCGGACGGCATACCATTATTCATCGGTGCGGTGCGCAACCTCGGCGGAGTCGGTGGAGAAAACTGATGCTTTCCCAACAGTCCGTCAATTAGGGTGTATCGTTTGACGCATGGCTACGATGAAGGAAATCGCGAACAAGGCGGGGGTTTCCGTCTCTACGGTGTCGCTGGTGCTCAACGGACGCGACGAGGGGCGCGTAAAGTCCGAAATTGCGGACAATGTGCGCGCCATCGCCACCAAGCTCGGCTACCGGTCGAATCCGCTGGCCAGTTCGCTGCGTACAGGCAAGACGCACATCCTCGGTTTCATCAGCGAGGAGGTGGCCACCACCCCGTACGCCGGCGGTATGATTCTGGGCGCGCAGACCGCCGCAAGCCAGTTCGGCTATATGCTCATCACCGTGATCACCGACGGTGAGAACAGCGAGAGCGAGGAAATCGCCGCACTCAAGCGATACGGCACCGACGGTTTCCTGTACGCCAAGATGTCGAACCGCATCACCCATGTGCCTTCTTCGCTAGCCAAGACGCCACTGGTGTTGGTGGATGCCACCGACTCGCTTGGCAAAATCCCGAGCGTCGAACCGAACGAGTTCCGAATCGGCTACGACGCCACCACCAGATTGATTAAGGCCGGATGCGCACGTATCGCCTATGTGGGTTGCTCGGAGCCGATGATTGCGCAGGACGGTCGTTTGGAAGGCTATCAGGCGGCGCTCAGGGATGCCGGCCTCGACTATGACGATCATCTGGTCGTCAATGTGCTCAACAGCGGGCCGGCACTGACCGCAGTCAGCGATTTGTTCGACGCCGAGCATCCGGACGGATTCTTCTGCTTCAACGATGCCCGCGCCTGGTATGTGTACGAATGCGCCGCACGCCGAGGACTCACGGTCGGCAAGGACATCTCCGTGGTCGGCGTGGACAACCATCGTGTGTTCGCCGAGACGCTGGAACCGATGCTCACCACTGTGGAACTGCCGCATTTCGAGATGGGCTACTGGGCCGTGGCCAAGCTGGTGTCGATCATCGAAGGACGCTCGATGGACGACGTCTCACGGCCAGCGACCACCGCTCCCCTGCCGCCGATCGACGCGCCGATTCCGGCGAAGATCCACTGCACGCTGATCGAAAAGGCCTCGGTGAAGTAGCCGAGTCCCACACGATTTCTCAAGGCCTCCGTCCAGCACGGAGGCCTTTTTGCATGTCGAACGGGTACGACACGCCGATGACGTCAATCGATTGACGTAAATCGATTGACGTCGCATAGTAATTACTACACAACAACTTCTACAAAGGCACAGCCGCCCGAGCAGAAGCGTCACATAACCAATAACCAACCAAGTAGTAATCAAAGGATGATTATGGCAAGTGCAACCAAATCTGCATGGAAGAATCCTTCCTATCTGCAGAGCTCCTTCGGCATCTTCATGTTCTTCTGCTCCTGGGGCATCTGGTGGTCCTTCTTCTCCCGCTGGCTCACCGACCCGACCCACGGTCTGGGCATGACCTCCGCAGAGCAGGGCCAGATCTACTCCATTAACTCCTTGGCAACCCTGGTCATCATGTTCGCCTATGGTGCCATCCAAGATCAGCTGGGCATCAAGCGCAAGCTCGTGATCTTCGTCTCCGCCATCGCAGCGCTCGTCGGCCCGTTCGTACAGTTCGTGTATGCCCCGATGCTGACTGCCGGCGGCACCACCCGTTTCATCGGCGTGCTCATCGGCTCCATCGTGCTCTCCTCAGGCTTCATGGCCGGCTGTTCCCTGTTCGAAGCGCTCACCGAACGCTACTCCCGTAAGTTCGGCTTCGAATACGGCCAGTCCCGCGCTTGGGGCTCCTTCGGCTACGCCATCGTGGCACTGTGCGCAGGTTTCCTGTTCAACATCAACCCGCTGCTGAACTTCTGGGTCGGCTCCATCTGCGGCCTTGGCATGCTGTGCGTCTACGCTTTCTGGGTTCCGGCCAAGCAAAAGGAAGAGCTCAAGAAAGAAGCCGATCCGAACGCGGCTCCAACCAACCCATCCTTCAAAGAGATGATCTCCGTTCTGAAGATGCCGACTCTGTGGGTGCTCATCGTCTTCATGCTGTTCACCAACACCTTCTACACCGTGTTCGACCAGCAGATGTTCCCTAACTACTACGCTTCCCTCTTCCCGACCACCGAAATCGGCAACGCCACCTACGGCACCCTGAACTCCTTCCAGGTGTTCCTCGAGTCCGCCATGATGGGCGTCGTTCCGATTATCATGAAGAAGATCGGCGTTCGCAACTCCCTGCTGCTCGGCGCAACCGTGATGTTCCTGCGTATCGGCCTGTGCGGCGTGTTCCACGATCCGGTCAGTGTCTCCATCGTCAAGCTGTTCCACTCCATCGAGGTTCCGCTGTTCTGCCTACCGGCATTCCGCTACTTCACCCTGCACTTCGACACCAAACTGTCGGCAACCCTGTACATGGTGGGCTTCCAGATCGCTTCCCAAATCGGCCAGGTGATCTTCTCCACCCCGATGGGCGCCCTGCATGACGCCATGGGCGACCGTCCGACCTTCTTCACCATCTCCGGCATCGTGCTGGCCGCCCTAATCTACGGCTTCTTCGTGATCAAGAAGGACGACCAGGAAGTCGGCGGTGATCCGTTCTACACCGATAAGCAGCTCAAGGCCCAAGCCGCAGCTAAAGCAAACGCCTGAGCGCAACCGCCAAAATCGGCAAGAACACAACTAAATCGTGCTGCCCGAAGCATTTCCCCTTTTTCCGTTTCGGGCAGCATTCTTAAAACTTTTATCTAAAAACTCAATAAGCAACAATTCAACAATCGCAAGATTCATCAATCATTAAGAAAGGATATTCAACGATGACTGGCTTCACTCCGGACGCACCCGTCCTCCACGAAATCAAGGACCACAGCGAAGCTCTGGCACAGGCGGAAGCAGGCGTTGCTGCCATGGCCGCCGAACGCAACAACCGCTGGTACCCGAAGTTCCACATCGCATCCAACGGCGGTTGGATCAACGATCCGAACGGCCTGTGCTTCTATAAGGGCCGCTGGCACGTGTTCTACCAGCTGCACCCGTACGGCACCCAGTGGGGTCCGATGCACTGGGGACACGTCTCCTCCACCGACATGCTCAATTGGAAACGTGAGCCAATCATGTTCGCCCCGACCCTTGAAGAGGAGAAGGACGGCGTATTCTCCGGTTCCGCAGTAATCGGCGACGACGGCGAACTCAAGTTCTACTACACCGGCCACCGTTGGGCCAACGGCCAAGACAACACCGGCGGCGACTGGCAGGTGCAGATGCTCGCCGAGCCGGACAACGACGAGCTGACCAGCGCCACCAAGCGCGGCATGATCATCGACTGCCCGACCGACAAGGTCGACCATCACTACCGCGACCCGAAGGTCTGGAAGACCGGCGACACCTGGTACATGACCTTCGGTGTCTCCTCTGCGGACAAGCGCGGCCAGATGTGGCTGTTCTCCTCCAAGGACATGGTCCGCTGGGAATACGAGCGCGTGCTCTTCCAGCACCCGGATCCGGATGTGTTCATGCTCGAATGCCCCGACTTCTTCCCCATCAAAGACAAGGACGGCAACGAGAAGTGGGTCATTGGCTTCTCCGCCATGGGGTCCAAGCCCAGCGGCTTCATGAACCGCAACGTCAACAACGCCGGCTACATGATCGGCACGTGGGAGCCGGGCGGCGAATTCAAGCCGGAAACCGAGTTCCGCCTGTGGGATTGCGGCCACAACTACTACGCCCCGCAGTCCTTCAATGTGGACGGCCGTCAGATCGTCTATGGCTGGATGAGCCCGTTCGTGCAGCCGATTCCCATGGAGGATGACGGCTGGTGTGGCCAGCTCACCCTGCCGCGCGAGATCACCCTTGGCGATGACGGCGACGTGGTCACCGCGCCGGTCGCAGAAATGGAAGGCCTGCGCGAGGATACCCTCGACCATGGTTCGATCACGCTCGATATGGATGGGGAGCAGGTCATCGCCGATGACGCCGAGGCCGTGGAAATCGAAATGACCATCGACTTGGCTGCCTCCACTGCCGAGCGTGCGGGCCTGAAGATTCATGCCACTGAGGACGGTGCCTACACCTACGTGGCTTATGACGACCAGATCGGCCGCGTGGTGGTGGATCGTCAGGCCATGGCCAACGGCGATCGCGGCTACCGCGCCGCCCCACTGACCGACACCGAACTGGCCTCCGGCAAGCTGGACCTGCGCGTGTTCGTGGATCGCGGCTCCGTGGAGGTCTACGTCAACGGTGGCCACCAAGTGCTGAGCTCCTACTCCTACGCCTCCGAAGGACCGCGTGCCATCAAGCTCGTCGCCGAGTCCGGCTCCCTCAAGGTGGATTCCCTGAAGCTCCACCACATGAAGTCCATCGGACTGGAGTAGCTCTCTCACCTCCCTCTGACGAGGGAGGTTTTTTGTGCGCCCCTGTCGTTCGCCTTTGCCTATACTGATGGACGGCATATAACACAATCCATCACATGGCCGGCAGGCGCGCAGGCTCCTCACCTTACTGTTCCACGCCCCGGCCGCAAGCGCCACCAGCAAACCGGACTGGCGCGGAAAGCAAGGTGACATCCCATGTCCATCGCCAAGCGCCTCAAGCGCCGCATGCCCACCGTCATCGCCGTCATCATATTGCTGGCAGTCTGGGAAACGTGGGTGGATCTAGGGCATGTCTCCCCCACGATGATCTCCGCGCCAAGCGAGATTTTCGCCGCCACCATCGAAACATGGAACACGCTCGGCCCGGCCGCGGCAATCACCGGCTATGAGGGCGTGGTCGGCTTCCTGTTCGCCGTGTTCTTCGGCATTATGATCGGCATTGCACTGTACTGCTCTCACACGTTCAACGCGGCGTTCTATCCGCTGCTTGCCGCCGCACAAACCATGCCGCTGATTTCCATCGCCCCGTTGTTCCTGATTTGGTTCGGTTTTGAGATTTCCGGCAAAATCGTAATCGTGGCGGTATTCGGCCTCTTCCCCATCGCCGTGCAGACAGTGCGCGGACTGGAAGCAGTGCCCCAGTTCTATTCCGACGTCGCATTGACCTGCGGCGCGACCCCGGTCTGGACGCTCTGGCACGTGAAGCTGCGCGTTGCCGCACGTCAGATCTATGGCGGTATCCGAGTATCTGCCGCATACATCTTCGCCACGGCATCCACCGCTGAATATCTTGGCGCACGCAAGGGCCTCGGCATCTGGCTGCAGGCTGCCTACAATTCGTTCCGCACGCCGCTGATCTTCTCCGCCACCATCGTCATTATCCTGATGACATGCGTACTGATGCTGGTGGTAAACGCCAGCGAACGCATCCTGCTCGGCCCGGCCGGCGATGACGAAGATCCCGACGCGGACCAGTAGTTCTTTTTACCGTCAAAGGCACGAGCCGGCGGCCAGGACCGACTGAACGCGGCGGCTTCTCATGAGGTCTCCAACCCTGTCTCTATAATGGAACAGCTTTACCAGCGTGTGGCAAACCGGCTTTCCCGAGCTTTCATAGGGAATGTCGGGGGCGCTGGTCGAACGGAAATCAAGGCCCTCCATATCGTTTTCTGCCGACTTCCGTTCGAAGCAATCCCAGAGAACGATAGAGAGACAACGAATTAGGGAACCATCATTATGAAGAAAAGCCTTGTATCCAAGGCCGCTGCCCTCGTGGGCGCCCTTGCTATGACTTTCGGTTTCGCCGCATGTGGCCAGACCAACACCGCCGACTCCTCCAACTCCAACACCTCCGACCTCAAGAAGGTCACTTTCATGCTCTCCTGGGCACCCGATACCAACCACATCGGCGTGTACGTGGCCAAGAACAAGGGCTACTTCAAGGACGCCGGCCTTGACGTGGATATCGTGGCCGTGGCCCAGGCTGGTGCCGAACAAGCCGTGAACAACGGTGTGGCCGACTTCGCCCTGTCCAACCTGACCAACGTGGGCATCTACACGCTGAAGGGCGCTCACATCAAGCAGGTGCTGCAGGTGCAGCAGAAGCCGAGCGCCATTTGGTGCGCACTGGCGTCCAACGCCGCCATCAAGTCCCCTAAGGATTTTGATGGCAAGACCTTCGCCACCTTCGGCTCCAACGAGTCCGATGCCGTGGTGCGCCGCATGATCCAAACCGATGGCGGCAAGGGCGAGTTCGACAAGGTGACCGTCGGCACCTCCACCTTCCAGACCATGGAATCCGGCAAGGCCGATTTCGGCGGCTTCTACGCCACGTGGGAAGGCGTGCAGGCCGACATGTACGGCCCGAAGCTCAACTGCTTCACCGAGCCCGACTACGGCGTGCCCGGCAACGCCGACGCCATCGGCATCATCACCAACGACAAGACCATCAAGAACAATCCCGACCTGGTCAAGAAGTTCACTCAGGCCACTCAGAAGGGTTACGAGTACGCGTACGCCAACCCGGATGACGCCGCGCAGATTCTCGTGGACGAAGCCCCTGACGCCAACCTCAAGCCCGAATTCGTCAAGAAGAGCATGCAGGTTATCGTCGACGGCCAGTACTGGGGCGATCCGGCCAAGATCAAGGACGGCTCTTTCGTGCTCGGCACCAACGACTTCAAGGGCACTCAGGAATACTTCGACTTCCTGGCTGAAGAAGACGCTTACACCGACAGTCACGACAAGGTGATTCATGAGGCCCCGCAGGCCAAGGACCTTGCTACCGACGAGTTCCTCGGCAAGTAATTTCCGATATTCCGAGTTTGAATCTACGAAAGAATGCGTCCTTTCCATGAGGAAAGGACGCATTTTTGTGTATCGGCCGATAAGGTTATTCATAGCGGATCACGCTAACGAGGAGGCGATTCCATGGTCCAATGTCTTGACCGCATTATTGCCAGCATGGATACCGGTGTTGATGATGCGTTGGCGTTGGCGTATTTGTTGGGGTCGGCGGATGAGTGCGAGCTGAGCGGTGTGATCGCCAGTTATGGCAATGTGGATGCGAACACGGCTTATGCCAATACTCGCGCGGTGCTTGATTTGTTTGGTCGGTCGGATATTCCGGTGTTTTTGGGCTCTGAGCATCCTTCTTGGGCTGATGCGTTCATTCCTGATGCAGGGTGTGCCCAGTTCCATGGGGATGATGGACTGGGGAATACTTGGCTGGCTGGGTCCGGAGCTCTGGCTGATGGAGCTGGTGTGCCTGGTGATATGTCTGGGGATGACATGTCTGTGGATGTGCCCGATGGGGTTGTTTCTGTTGGCGGGTATTTGGTAGGGGACGCTCATGCTCATCCGGCGTTGGGGTCTTATCCTCGTGTGGGTCGCTTTCGGTCTGTGGACCGCCCCCAGTCGGCTACATCGACAGCTCTCGTCAGCGGGGGCACAAGGAGGTGCTCCGTTGATGCTGCGGATGGGATTGAGTATCTGATTGAGCAGGTTCGCGAGTTTGGTCGAAACGTTACCGTGCTGTCTACCGGGCCGTTGACGGATGTGGATGCGGCTATTACTCGGGCACCGGATATTGCGTCGAAACTCAGGCTGGTGATGATGGGAGGTACGCTTACCCAACCCGGCAATTGTTGGGATGCGGTGGCCGAGACGAATATCATCCAAGACCCTGAGGCCGCGAATCGTGTATTTCATTCCGGCGCAGACATCACAATGGTGGGACTTGATGTGACTCACCAGTGTTTGCTAACGCGATCGGCGGCCGACCGGTGGCGTGCAACGGGGACCAAGCGCGGGCGGTTCTTGGCTGATCTCGCGGACTTTTCCATCAAGGCAAATTTGGAAGCCGACACCGCACTGTTCTCTGGCGGCATGCCGTTGCATGATCCGTTGGCGGCGGCGGTTGCACTTGACTCTTCACTGGTCGATTGTTTTGATCTTGCGTTGCGCGCGGAGACCAATACCGGTGATTTCAATGGAGTACGAGGCCGGACCACCGGAGACCCGGTTGGGCTGGTGAATCATTCCATGCCGCATGTGCATGTGGCACTTGGTGTGGATTCGGGACGTTTTTTGGATGAGTTTGCAGAGAGGATGGCTGAGGTGTGCCGGTAACTCCCCTCAGTCCGCTACACGGACAGCTCGACCGCAATTACGGACAAGCTGCCGCTCGCATTCTTCTGGCTCGACTCTCGTCTCGCCTTCGCCTACAAACAGACCAGGCTGTTTGCTTTACGGCTCAGCCCGTCAGAGGGGGCCTAACAAGGACTATTTCACGCCCCCAGCAATCAAGGACCGGCTTCGCCGGACTCATCATTACCTGGTCATGTCCTATCGGCCTCGGCCAGGCGGCGTGAACGAACAGTCCACCGGACTGTTCTTTATTTCACGCCGCCAAATCGGCGATCGCGGTGGATGTAATGGTCGATGGAGCGCCATAGCACGTCACGGCCGCAGTCCGGGAAGAGTTCGGGCACGAAGTCGAGCTCGGCGTAGGCGGCCTCCCACGGCAGGAAGTTGGAGGTGCGCTGTTCGCCGGAAGTACGAATCACCAAGTCGCAATCAGGAATGTCCGGATTGTACAGATGGTCGGCAATCATCTTCTCGGTCACACGGTCGCCGGAAATCTTGCCGTCACGCACTTCGCGAGCGATGGCGGCACAGGCGTCGGCGATTTCAGCACGGCCACCATAGTTGATGCAGAACACCACATCGATGACCTTGTTGTTCTTGGTACGCTCCTCGGCGGCCTCAAGCTCGTCGATCACCGACTTCCACAGCTTGGGGCGACGGCCGGACCAGCGCACGCGCACACCCCACTCGTCCATCTGTTCCACGCGGCGGTGGATAATCTCACGCGAGAAGCCCATGAGGAAGCGCACTTCCTGGGGCGAACGCTTCCAGTTTTCAGTGGAGAACGTATACAGGCTCAAATAGCGCACCCCGGCCTCGATGGCGCCGGCGATCGTGTCGAACACCACCGGTTCGGCGGCCTGATGCCCATTGGTGCGGATCATGCCACGCTGCTTGGCCCAACGGCCGTTGCCGTCCATAATCACGCCGATATGGCGAGGCACTTTGTTCTTGGGGAAGTCGGGAATACGGGCGGGGTCGCTGAATGGGGCCGCGGGGATGTTCAGCGAGGTGTAATCAACGTTCTCAAAAGCCATACCTACGAATCTATCAAGCGCAGCGAACGAATCGGCCGTTCAAGGTAATACTCCCCCCAATCTTCAACCAACTCCCGTACGACCCGCTCCACCGGTGCGGCGTCAAGCACCGTCCAATCACCATGGACCAGCGCATCGAACTGACCCAATGCGGACGGCGCGATGCGACGCGCGTCCGTGGTGTGGTCGGCCTCGCACATCACGCCGCCGGATGCGATCGACAGATACGCCGGCGCCGCCGCACCGCACACCACGCATGTGCCCAGACGCGGCGTCCAACCGGCCAGTGCCAGGGCGCGCATCACATAGGAGCAGCCTATGGCCTGCGGGGCGTGGGCGCGTTTGGCGAGCGCGTTCAACGCGCCGATCAGGAGCCGATACTGGTCCGTCATGCGCTCACGTTCCGTGCCGACGAGCTTGTCGATGGTTTCGACGATGACGTTCGCGGCCTCATACGCCGCATAGTCCCCGACGATCGCGGCACCGTACGCGGCGATCGACTCGGCCTGGGAAACCGTATCCAACGATCGGCCTTCGGCGATCAGCAGATCGACGCGCATGAACGGCTCAAGCCGGGCGCCGAAGCGCGATTTGGTGCGGCGCACGCCCTTGGCTACCGCCCGGATCTTGCCATGGTCGCGCGTCAGGACGGTGATGATGCGATCGGCCTCCGCCAGCTTGGACGTGCGTAACACCACGCCTTCATCTCGGTACAGTGACATTTCGTTCCCCTTGCGGCGGGACCCGGTGAACGGCGGGCACCCGGCGTCGTCGATCAGTAGACGAACAGTCCCCAGAAGGCGAACACCAGGAGTATGCACAGCATGGTGAACGCCACCAGCCAGAACAGGATCCGGCCCAGGCGGGTGGAGGCAAGCACCGGATCGGTACCGGTGACGATGTCCCGCACGGATTCACGCCGAGGAGGCAGCTGAATCAAGCCGCGGATGGAGGCGACTTCGATCAGGTGCATGAACACACGGGACCACGCCCACAACACCAGCACCGACACCACTTGGATGACCGGCCAGCTCCAGTACATGACGCCCGGCGTCTCCGTGGGTGCGCCGCCCCACGCGAGTCTGACCACGCCCATGATCACCTGGCCGAGGCCCGCACCGAAGATGAGCAGCGTGGCGAGCGTGGTGAGGGTCAACGTCAGCAGCGCATTGCCGAAACCGTGGACGAAGCCCAGCACCTCGGGACGTCTCGGCACCGGCATGCCCGCACGCTTGGCCTCACGCCTGTCCCGCCGCCACCGGATGTCTGCCGAGGCCTTGCGGCCCAACGCCACCAGCGACAGTACGATGGACGCCAACAGCAGCAGCATCACTGCGGCATGCAGGATCACCCCGTAGATGGTGCCGGCGCGGCGGGGTTTCAGGGCGCCCGGCAGGCCGACCGATTGATACAGGTCGGTGCCGCCTGCCTTCTCGCTGGTCTGCGTGAGTCCGGCCGAAGTGCCGACGGCCCAGTCGATCAGATCGTCGACATAGGCGTCGGCAAACGGGGTGCCGGCCTGGGATTCGTCTCCCAGGCGCAGCACATGGTTGGCGACCGGATAGCTGCGTATGGTGACGTTCCAATTGCCGGCCTTGTGGGCGTTGTCGAGAATCGCCCGCACACCGTCGACCTGTGCGGTCATCACGTCCTTCGAACCGTACGCCACGTAGGTGGGCACGGCGTAGGCGGCCGGCCTGAGCGTGTCGAGATCGAGATTGGTCAGTCCGAACAGGGCGGTGTCCGCGCTGAACACGCGCTGGACGATGGACTGGTAGCCTTTGTTCGCGCCGACGAGGGTGAAGTCCTGCGTGATGAAGAATCCCAGCGATTGACGTGGACTGAACACCATCGGGCTCAGGAGGATCTGGAAGGCGATATTCGGGTCGTCCTGCAGGAGATACGAGGAAATCCACGTCGATTCGGAGGTGGCGTAGATGCCCACCTTGGCGGCGTCGACGTCGTTCTGGGCCCGCAGATAGTCGATGACCTTATCGTAGGCTTTGGCGGATGCCGGATAGTCGCGCGTGACGTCGGTGGTGTTCCACACGGGCTTGTCAATCACGGCGGTCACGAATCCGGCCGAGGCCATGTCGGAAGCCACGTCGCCGAAGGAATTGTCGCAGGTGCCGAAGCCGGCGCCGTGCATGAACACCACGCCCGGTCGCGCGCCCGGCGCGTTCCTCGGCGCCCGAATCAGCACCCTGATGGCCTGGATGCCATCCTTGTTGGCTTTGCCTTGCGCGCCCGGCTCATCGGTCAGCTCGCCATCGTCGGTCATGTTCAGCGTGACGTACCGCTCATCGACCTCATATGCGCCCCGCACCGACAGCGTTTCTCCGGACGGGTTGTCGAAGGTGACCTTGGTGTCGTCGGTGAGCGTGGCCATCGACTGACCGGTGGGCTCGATGTTCCAAGGGACCGTGGTCAGATTGGAGATGCAGACCATCACGCCGAGCAGGATGATGAAGATGGGCAGGCTGACCATCAGCCGATGGACGCTGGTCCACGGCTTGGATCGAACAGTACGGCGATGCTCTTCTTCTTGCGACACGTGCGCTATTGTAATCTGACCGCGATATTTATGCCGAGGGCCTATTCGGCCGAATCAGTGACCGGGATGCTGGATTGGAACCACTACCGGGCCGGTGGAATTGACTGGCACTTGGCCGTCGGCCTCCATCTGGGCGGCGATATCGTTCGCTATGGTGAGCAGCGTGTCGACGATCTGATCCTCGGGCACGGTCTTGATGACCTTGCCTTTGATGAAGATCTGCCCTTTGCCGTTGCCGGAGGCCACGCCGAGGTCGGCTTCGCGCGCCTCGCCCGGACCGTTGACGATGCAGCCCATAACAGCCACTCGGATCGGCGCGGTCACGTCCTTCAGGCCTTCGGTGACGGCGGAGGCGAGCTGGATCACGTCCACTTGGGCGCGGCCGCAGCTCGGGCAGGAGATGATGTCGAACTTGCGGGGGCGCAATCCCATGTATTCCAAGAGTTTGCAACCCACCTTGACCTCTTCGACCGGCGGCGCGGAGAGGGACACGCGAATCGTGTCGCCAATGCCCTCGGCCAAGAGCGCGCCGAACGCCAGGCAGGATTTGATGGTGCCTTGCCAGGCGGGGCCGGCTTCGGTGACGCCGAGGTGCAGCGGCCAGTCGCCCTTGGATGCGAGCAATCGGTACGTTTCGACCATGGTGATGACGTCATGGTGTTTGACGGAGATCTTGAAATCGTGGAAGCCGACGTCCTCGAACATGTGCGCTTCCTTCAAGGCGGAGGCCACCAGCGCTTCCGGAGTCGGGCCACCGTATTTGGCGTACAGGTCCTTGTCCAGCGAGCCGGCGTTCACGCCGATACGCAGCGAGATGCCCGCGTCTGTGGCGGCCTTGCAGATGTCCGGGCCGACTTCGTCGAACTTACGGATGTTGCCGGGGTTCACGCGCACGGCCGCGCAGCCGGCGTCGATGGCCTGGAACACGTATTTGGACTGGAAGTGGATATCGGCGATGACCGGAATCGGCGATTTGCGGCAGATTTCCGGCAGCGCGTCGGCATCGTCCTGACTCGGCACGGCCACGCGCACGATGTCGCAGCCGGCGGCGGTCAGTTCGGCGATCTGCTGCAACGTGGCAGGCACGTCGGCCGTGAGCGTGTTGGTCATCGACTGCACGGAGATGGGGGCGCCACCGCCGACCGGCACCGGACCCACCATGATGCGACGGGACTTGCGGCGCGGGTGCAAGGGCGATTCGCTGGTCAGATCGACCGGATCACCGGTTTTGCGGAACGGCTTTTCGATGGGATTTTCCGTATTCAAGGTATTCATCATTGCTTGTTTATCAGGTCGTCGGCGCGTCGGCGGGCTTCAAGCTCAAGTTGGTTCATTTCCTCCACGTCCGTGAACAGCGGGTTACCACGAAGCTCGGCGTCCATCTGGTCCAGCACGGCTTTGACCGTGTCCACGATGCCGAGGTATGGCAGACGATGCTCGAGGAAGGCATGCACGGCCTGTTCATTGGCCGCATTCAGCACCGCCGTATGCTTCTCGGAGGCGGCCAGGCAGTGACGGGCCAGTTGCACGGCGGGGAACGCCTCATCGTCCAACGGTTCAAAGGTCCAAGTTGCGGCTTTCGTCCAGTCGCACGCGGCGGCCACATTGGCCATGCGGTCCGGCGCGGACAGGCCCAGCGCGATGGGCAGACGCATGTCCGGCGGCGAAGCCTGGCAAATCGTGGCGCCGTCCACAAATTCGACCATGGAATGGACGATGGACTGCGGGTGCACGGTCACGTCGATGCGTTCAGGCGGAACGTCGAACAAGCGGGACGCCTCGATGACTTCGAGCCCCTTGTTCATCAGCGTGGAGGAGTTGATGGTGACAACCGGCCCCATGTTCCACGTCGGATGATGCAGCGCCTGCTCGGGAGTGATGTTCTCCATGTCGGCACGTTTCCAACCGCGGAACGGTCCGCCGGAGGCGGTGACCACAAGCTTGGCGACTTCGGCGTGGGTTCCGGAGCGCAGGGATTGCCAGATGGCGGAATGTTCGGAATCGACCGGGTTGATCTGGTTCTCGCGTACTTGGGCGCTGAACAGCAGATGACCGCCCGCGACTACGGACTCCTTGTTGGCCAATGCCAGCTGGGAACCGGCCTTGAGCGCCGCGATCGACGGTTCGAGGCCGATGGAGCCGGTGATGCCGTTCAATACGACATTCGCACCGGATCCGGCCATGGCGATGACCGAATCCGGACCGCCGGTCACGCGGACACCTTGTGCGCCGGCCTGTGCGAGAGCTGCTTGCAGTGCTGGAATCTTGGTCTCATCAAACACCGCGACTTCGGACACATGGAACTGTGCGGCCTGTTGCGCCAGCAGCTCGATATGTGCTCCGCCCGCCGCCAGACCGGTGACGGTAAATCGTTCAGGGTGACGCGCGATGACGTCAAGTCCTTGGGTGCCGATGGATCCAGTGGATCCGAGAATGATGACGGTGGAGTTGGAGGCTATGCTCACTGTTCCTTCTTCGTATCGTCATTGTTCAGTGTGGGGAACGACAGGTCGGGGATATCCGAATCGAAGTTACCGACAAGCGGGAACAGCAGCGGGAACGAATCGTTGGAATCGTGCTTATCCTGTGACGGCTGAGCCGCTTCCGTGTCGTGGGAGGC
Organism: Bifidobacterium longum subsp. infantis ATCC 15697 = JCM 1222 = DSM 20088; assembly: GCF_000269965.1. Classification (NCBI taxonomy): domain Bacteria; kingdom Bacillati; phylum Actinomycetota; class Actinomycetes; order Bifidobacteriales; family Bifidobacteriaceae; genus Bifidobacterium; species Bifidobacterium longum. Next base: position 902,414 of record NC_017219.1, on the reverse strand, counting down.
GGCAACGTATTCAGATGATTCCGCAGCCGGACGGGAGGTCGTGCTGTCTGCAGGCTGACTATCGGATACGCGAACCGGAATGGAGTTCGTGTTACGATCCGGCTTGCTGGTGGGAGCAAAGGAGACCGGCATGGCAGCGGACGCAGCCTCGTCGGCAGTGCTATTCACAGGCTGCGCTGCCGGGGCGGAAGGTGCCGGGGATGAAACCGAACCCGGTACCTCATTCAATTTCAGCGCATTCGGTGTATCAAGGCTGGGCATCTTGGGAGCGAAGGACGGTACATCCACCGCCGGAAGTTCCTGAGAAACCGCAGCCATGTGGGCGAGAGCGGCCAGAGAGGAATCGTTCTGCACCATATCCACGGGCTGTTCCGCGAACACCGACGGGGTCGATGACGGAGCTGCGGATTCGTGTGACGACTGTGCCGGAGCAAACGAGGGGGCGTTGCCAGCGGTCGCACCGGAAACCGGCGCGGACGGGGCACTGACGGGAGGCTCAGCCGCAACAGCTGCGGTAGGAGCCACGGAAGGCGTCTCGGAGACGGGCTTCGCCGCAGACTCGTTGGACGCATGCACCGGGTATGCTGCGGGAGCAAAGGAAACCGGCTGTTCCGCATTGGTGCTATTGGTGCTTGTGGAAGCATCGAACGATGCAGGAGCCGGCGCATAGGCGATCGGTGCCGCCGCGGCCGGCGCTGCGGGAGCAACCGGAGCCGGAGCAGTGAACAAGCTCTGCTCGGCCTGATGCAGGGCATCGAATGATTCGTCATGAGCAACGGCAGACGGCGCAAAACGTTCGTCAGTTGCCGGGCGCTGCGTTCCGGAAGCGAACAATGGCGAGACGCCGTTCGCTTGAACGGTCACGTTCGTGGCGGTCTGGGCAGGAGCCGCGGGCTCGCCGGACACGAAATCGGCCACACGGGCATAGGATTCCAAGCGACTCAGCAACTGCACGCAGGCATTCAGGAAGTAATCGACCTGTCGCTCGTCATAGCCTCTCTTGCCCTTGCGCTGGGTGAAGATCACATTGTTGACCGTATCCGCATTGAGATCGGCCAAAGACCGTACATCGTCTTCGGTCACGCCGTCAACGCCCAATGCGGCCGCCGCCTTGTCCACAATCTGGTCGACCAGACGATCCACCTGCTTCTTATCATACGAAGGCTGCTTGGGCGCTCCGGACTTGAAGCGTTCGCGCTCGTTACGCTCCGCATGGTTCTGGACTTCGTGATACAGCTTCTCGGTCTTCGCCTTCCACGTCACACGCCCATGCTGTGCTATCTCCCATGTGGTCTGCTTATCGACCACGGCACGTTCCAGACGTCCAAGCGCGGCGTCAACCTGTGCGATCACATAGCCGTTCTTGCGCAGATCAAAGGACACGTTCTGAATGTCATGCTGGGTGAGATTCATGCCCTCGCTGTCATACAGAGCATGGGCGCGCTCCAGGAAAGCGTCCACCTGAGCGGGGTCATACCCCCACTTGCGCTTGCCCGCACGTGCGATGCCCGACTTGCCGTCCCCTTCACGAAGTTCCTGCGCCATCGGCTATTCGACCTCCTGCTGGATATAAACACTCTGCCACAACTTTACGTGACTATTGAGACGCATCTGACCAAGAAGACCGAAATTCACGATTCTGTAGCAGTACTGCCGGTTTCCTTCTGCACGCATCTCACTGAGATTTCAGAACCTTTGCCGAAGACTGTCAGGGAATATCGTCACAGCCCACATCCGTGGAATGAGGGGATTGCATGAAGTGATGAAAAATGAAAGTGGGCAATGAGGGACTCGAACCCCCGACATCCACCGTGTAAAGGTGGCGCTCTAACCAACTGAGCTAATTGCCCGCAAATGACAACAATAGCGTATGGCCGGCACTGCGCGACACGTGGTGTCGCATACGCGTGCCGTAGCGCTCAATCGCAATGACATTCAGCCACGCCCAGCAGCACTACGCAGCACGCGACGCCGGTCAACACGCTTAAAGTCAAGCGTATTGATTGAGGCTTATCAGCGGCCCTTGCCGAATGCGCGCAGGCGGATGCCGTTCCAGTCCGAGCTGACGGTCAGCGGGGTGGCGGCGTTCATACCGGCGGTCTGTGCGGCGGACTGCACGGTGGAGGAGCTGGCGGCACCCGGGCGGCCGGGCTTGGGAGTCAGTATCCACAGCGGGCCGTCATTGCCCAGTACCGCGTAGGCGTCAACGATCGTATCGGACAATTCGTCCTCATCATCGCCGTCGCGCCACCATACGATGACGCCGTCCACAGCGGAGTCGTAGTCCTCGTCCACGAGATCCTCGCCCGTGAGCTCTTCAATCTGGGCACGAATGGAATCGTCCACATCGTCGTCCCAGAGCCACTCCTGGACGATATCGCCGGGCTCGAAACCAAATTCTTCAGCGTTCTGTGATGCCGTTTGATTCACAGGGGACACATTAGCAAGTCTTCGCGAACAAATGCGTTAACGCGGCCGAAAATCGCCGCATTGTGGGCAGACCCATGCGAGTCGTCTCACCAGAAACAACGACTGGCCGCGCGTGTCATGCCTCGCAATGAGGCAAATCGTCGGCCTGCCCCTTGCCGATGGCCACCAACGCCTGATACGCCTCGTCCAGCGTGGCGACCTTGACGTCGCGCAGACCATCCGGCACGCGACCGGCCACATCCGAACAATTCGACGCGGGGGCCAGGAACCATGTGGCACCATCGCGCTTGGCACCAAGCATCTTCAGCGCTATGCCGCCGATTCTGCCGACTTTGCCGTCCTTGTCTATGGTGCCGGTGCCGGCGATGGTCTTGCCGCCGCTCTCGTTGGCGGGGGTGAGTTTGTCGATGAGACCGAGCGTGTACATCATGCCTGCGGACGGTCCGCCGATGCTGTCCACGTGCATCGTCACCTTGGCGTGTTGCAATGCCCTGGCGTCAATGCCCAGTTCGTCCGCATGGGCTTTGGCATGCGCCAGACCGACGGCACTGGCCGAATCCTGGGAACCGGCCATGTCCTGTTCGACTTTCTTCTGATACTGGTCCGCACTCTGGCCCACCGGTACCGTGGCCTCACGCGGCATGACCTCCACCTGCGGATTGGCCCAGCCCCAGACGGCCTGCGCGTTGATGATCGGGTACCCGGGCACGCCGGACGCGTTCACCGTGGTCAGCAGCAGCTTGCCGGAATCCTTATACGTCGTCACGCCGGTACCGGTGATGTCGATAACCGCACCATCCTCGACCTTGCCCAGCACGTCCTGGGTGGGTCCGGGCATCTCGATGACGTACGGGCTGGGCAGCAGCAGAATCACCACACCAAGCAACACGGCGAATGCACCGACGAAATGGCGTTTCGGACGAGCGGCCGCATAGGCCCGAGCACGGCTGATTCCACGAGATAGGCGCGAATCGTGCTTCACTTCGAACGATGGCATGTGCTCATCCCCCGCTTCCGAATCCGCAGTCGGGCTCTTCTGCTCTTGGACGAGGTCTGGTTTCTGATTCCTGTGGCGTGCAAACATACCCTACAGTGTAAGTGGAGGGCCGAAATCAGCCGAAAACGAACATAAACCGAAAATATTGCTCGGCCACAAGCGAACAGGCCCGGGCAGACCCTACACTTGGGGTAACACACCGCGGCAAAGAAGGATACGCATGGACGACAACGCGATTCACGAGTGGCTGATCAAATGCTTCGGCCCCATTCAGGGTGAGATGGCCTGGCAGCAGATCAGCCAGTTGCCTGAGGAGATCCGTGAACAGCTGATGAGTCAGGACCCCAGCCGGCTGCCCAATCCATCCGAAGTCCAGCAGATGATGGCCGCGTTCAGCGCCGGCGGACTCAACACGATGGGCGATATGCAGCGCACTGTCGAGGAAGGGCCGATCAACGTCAAGCTCGCCAAGTCGATTGCCTTGCAGCAGGCCAACACCTCCGGTTCCGCGTCCAGCGTGTCCGCCGTGGATGGCGAGGCGGCTCGCCGCGCGATGAGTGAGGCGAACCTGTGGCTGGATACCGCCTGCGAGTTCAATCCCGCGCCCGGCGATCCGGATGTGCTGACCCGCGCCGGCTGGGTGGAGGGCACCATCGACCAGTGGGCGAAGTTCGCAGCTCCTGTGGCCGAGTCGATGAACGACGCTTTGGCTTCGGTGATTTCAGAGCGTCTTGGCGGCGCGTTCGGCGATGGCGAGATCGCCGGCATGTTCGCCGGACCGGTGCCGATTCCGATTCCCGACGGCATGAAAGACCCAGCCCAACTGATGAAGCTGCTGGGAAACACGTCCTTTGCCATGCAGCTGGGGCATGCGGCCGGCAATCTGAGCCATGAAGTGCATGGCAGTTTCGATCAGGGCATCGCATTGCTGAAGAATCCGGCTGGTGGACTGATTGCCCAGAACGCCACCGAATACGCGAGGATGCTGAACGGTGAGGCTTCTGCGGCCAAGGCCGACACGGCCGGCACTTCGGTGGACGCGACCAATCCGTTCTCCGCCTCCACCGACGCTTCCGCCAATCCCATTGGCTTCACTTCGGCCGGCAACAGCGATACTCCGGCAACTGACGGTACCGCCCAAGTCTCCGGCTCCGACGCCTCCGCCGACGCCGCCGCGTTCGAGGCTGCGCTCTCCGGATTCGAGACCACCGAGAAAATCCCCGAATCTGAAGTGCTTTCCTTCCTGGCCCTGCAGGAAATGGCTCACGCCCGCCTGTATGCCTCGGTACCGTGGCTGATGCCGCGTTTCGAGGCGCTCATCGGCAAGTACGCACGCGGCATCTCCATCGACCTGGATGCGATGGAGGAACAGCTGCGTGACGCCACGTCGATGGATCCGGAGTCGATCTCCGGCGCGGTGAACCTCACCAAGGTCGGCATCCCCGACACCCCCGAACAGCGCGAGGCGCTCTCTTCGCTGGAATCGTTGCTGGCGATGGTCGAGGGCTGGGTGGATTGCGTGGTGTGGCGCGCCGGCATGGCCCACCTGCCGCATATCGAACAGTTGCGGGAGATGCTGCGCCGAGAACGGGCGATGGGCGGCCCGGCCGAACGCACGTTCGAGAGTCTGCTCGGCCTGCAGCTTCGCCCCAAGCGCATGCGCGAGGCCGCCGGATTGTGGGAGATGATCACCGCCGCCGAAGGCCCTGAAGGCCGTGACGCCAAGTGGTCGCATCCCGATCTGCTGCCTTCGCTGCCTAGCGACAAGCCCGCAGTTGGCGCGTCTCCGTCGTCCGACGCCCCTTCAGGCTCCTCTTCCGATGCCAACGGTTCCGCTTCCCACCCTGCCGCAGACGGCAAGACCGGCGATATCGATTGGGATGCCGAACTGTCTAAGCTGCTCGGCGAAGATGGCGAAGACAGTGAAAACGGCAACTCGGAGGATACGCAGGCATAGTCAACCGGCCTTCAGCCAATTCCCGCTCCTGAATGTTCAGGAGCATTCAGTATGCATGAACGACGCCCGTCACAAAAATCGTGATGGGCGTCTGTGTTGCGCTCCATAACCATCCTTGGTCCGCGCATACGACAGATGCAGCGAATCCTCAGCTCGGGTGATGCCCACATACATAAGCCGGCGTTCCTCTTCCAGCGCATCCCCCGTTTCCGGCGAACCGTACGGCAAGAGCCCTTCCGAACAGCCGATCAGGAACACGTGCTTGAATTCCAGACCCTTGGATGCGTGGATCGTGGAAATCGTAACGCCGGGATCGTCGTTTGCGGCAAGTCCGGTGGCGTCCAAACCCATCGCCTCCAATAGTGCGCGTTTGGACGCGGCATCGTCGGCGAGCGCGGATGATTGCCATCCCGAATCCTTGCGGACGCGGTATTTCAGTCTTGCAGCGCGCAAGGCGGCACCGAATACCGGCTGTTGGGCGTTGATGCGGGTGAGGATCGCGCAATCGGACGGCTTGGCCCCGTTGGCGACCAACCGGGCGATGCGTGCCGCCACGCCCTGCGCCTCTTTCATATCGCTCTCATAAGCGGTTCGGGTAACGCGCGGGCCGGATTCGCGGGCGGAAACCAGTTTCAGGTAATCCTCACGGTTCGGCGCGGCCGCAAGCACCCGGTTGGCGAGGTTCACGACTTCCGGCGTCGAACGATAGTCGGTGTTGAGATTGACATCGGCGGCGAGCGGCCCGAATTCATCGGCGAAACGCAGCAGATCCCAGCTGGAGGCACCGGCAAACGAGTAGATGGTCTGGGCCGGATCGCCCACGACGCATACGTTGCGGTTCATCGCGCTCTTGCCGTCAGGTCCTCCCCCGCCCAGCCACAGGGTCAGCAGCCTGTGTTGCAGGGGCGAGACGTCCTGATACTCGTCGACGGTGAGCCAGCCGATGGTGGAACGAATTTGGGCGGCGGCTTCGGGAAAATCATCCATGATATGGCATACGAGCAGCAGAATATCGTCAAAATCGATTTCGCCACGCGAGGTCTTTTCCTGCTCGTAGGCGCTGTAGACGTCGGCGAACCGAGCGGTGTCGAGTCCGGCGGGCGGTTGCCTATGGGCGATGGCACAGGTCCGTGCATAATCTTCCACCGCCACCAACGAGATTTTGGCCCAATTGATTTCGGCGAGCACATCGCGAACGGTCAGCGGATCGGCATCGGTACGTGCGGTGGCGCGGATGATCGCGCGGGAGACGACGTCACGCTGATCTTCGATCACATGCGGGAATGGAGCCTCGCATATGTCTGACCAGACGCTGTTGAGCTGATGCAATGCCGCTGAGTGGAAGGTCGCGGCCGTGACTCCGGCAGTTCCCGCACCCGAACCGGAGCGTCCTGTACCTCCCCCTACGCCGAGCTGGCCCAACCGTGCGCGCATTTCCGCCGCCGCTTTTACCGAAAAGGTGACGGCAAGCACCCGCTCCGGCTTCCATGCCCCGGTGGCGCAGGCATAGGCGATCCGCCGCGTGACCGCGCGGGTTTTACCGGCACCTGCGCCGGCGATGATGCGCACCGGCCCTTGCAACGTAGTCGCGGCGGTACGCTGCCGCTCATCGAGCCCCTCAAGAATCCCCTGCGCCTGTTCCATGCGTCCATTGTGGCACGATTCGCGCTCACGGCACGACTCACGCCTATGGCTGAATCGGGCTCACGACAAAACATCGCCAGAATCATGCGTTTTGCGTGTCATTCTGCGGTGCGAATCGCCACGGATGTATTAGTGTGGAAGGGTGATGAAACGTAGCGATTATATGTTGGCGGCACTCGCCTCAGCCGTCCTGCCGAATCTGGGGGTGGCCGGTGTACGCGAGAACGTGCAGGCCAGCGCAACCGACGAGGCCAAAGGCATCGATCAGACCGTGATCCAAGATGCCTCGGGCAAGTTGTACGACGTATACGCCACTGACAGCAAGGAAGGGCGTACACGTCTGATTCGCCGTGTGAAAGCGGCGCAGACACTGGCAGCCGCGCGCGAGCTTGGTGGCCTCGGCTTCGATATGGACCGTGTGGTCGCATTCGTCCCGGGAGACGTTTCCCAACCCGGCCAGACGGCCACCGCACAGGCCGTGGGGCAGCAGGCCCAGGCGGAGTCCACACCGTTGACCCCGCGCAAGCCCGGTCCCACAGGCGAGACGACCGTGATGATCGCCGTCCACCGTGATGGTCAGGCACGTCCTCTCGACCTGTTGACATTGGATGACTGCGCGGCCGTCGGCACCTCCATCGGAGCCATTCATCGTCTGCCTTCGACTTTTCTGGCCAATGCCAAATATCCGGTAGTCACCACCGGTCAGATTCGTTCGCAGCTGACCGCCTGGATTCGCCGCTTACGCTCCGCCGGCCATGTTCCCCAAGAAATCACCGACAGCTGGGCGCGCATCATGGACACCGAGGGACTATGGTCGTTCTCCACCTGCACGGTTCACGGCGGATTCTCCGACGGCGACTTCCTGTTCTCCGGTTCCACCATCACCACGGTGACCAACTGGCAGGATATGCAGGTCAACGATCCGGCACGAGACCTTGCCTGGATTTTCGGCAAGCTCGACGAATCCCATCGCAACGCCGTGCTCTCCGCATACGGCCGCATGATGGGCTCTCGACTTGACGATCTCATCATGCTCAGGGCCAACCTGTGGCTGCAGATGGAACAGGTGGGCGAATTCATTCAGGCGTTGAACCGTGCGGACAACAATCGCATCATGCAGTTCAAGGCACAGGTCGAACGACTCGCACACCAGTTGGGCGTGATCAAGCACACTCCGGCATCGGCCCCAGCCGCAGGGTCGGCCGCCGCCGCGTCGACGAAGCCCGGTTCGCCTTCCACAATCACCGTCGGCACATTGTTGCAGGACGACCGCCATCAGGCACCCGCACAACCGCAGCAGTCCGACACCGGTACCGCGGCGGCCGAGGTCTCGGACGACACGCCCGACCCCGATCGCACCGGTTCCGCTGACATCGTGGCCGCTGGTGACGTGGATCTTACCCCGGAAGTCGAACCCGATGCTGACCGGACCGCCAATCACCCGCAAGCGAGTGTCTCCGGCACCGCAACCGGTACAGGATCGACCAAACCGCAGCCCTCACATGGCGCTTCCCATTCTTCGGTGACGATCACGCTGAAGGAGCTCCTCAGTATGAACGGGCATAGCGGCACGACGTCAACCGACGCTTCCCCTGCGTCTCAATCCGCCGCCCCGACCGACGATGCGGTGAATGACGATACTCCGGACAGTCTCGTTCAGCATGGAGCCTCGAGTGCCCAAACCACGGTGATTCCGCTGCTGGAGCGGGAAGAACGCGCTCTGCGCGATGCCCGTGCCGGGTTGGACGGGTATGACAGCGAGGGCAATCCGCTGGCCGAATCATCCGCATCATCCCAATAATGTCATGTGCGGTGTTCCGCGCCACGCCGAGCGCGTAACACCGCACATGACGACGCAGACACGCGGCACAATAGAGTACAGAACCTCGGCCGGCGACGGCCACTTACCATGATGTTCGTCACAAAGACGGCAGGACAAGGAGCCTTATATGGATATCGAACTGGGCATTCAGAACGTGGCACGACCGGTGAACTTCAGCACCGACGAATCAGCCGACAATGTGAGCCAGGCCATCGCGCAGGCCGTGGCCGACAACGCGACGATCGATCTGACCGATGACAAGGGCCGTCGCATCATCGTGCCCGCCAAGGCACTCGGTTACGCGATCATCGGCTCCGAAACCAAGCACGCCGTCGGCTTCGGCACGCTGTGACCATGAATCGCGCATAAGCGTCCTTGAGCATTTCCTCGAGGACGCTTTTCTATTGCCGAATCACCGATATAGCGGAAGCACGCCGCGATGAACGATCTCTTCGACAGTGGCCTCATCGGTGAGGTTCTCCCCCAGTTTGTTCGGTTTGCCTTTGCCATGCCAGTCAGATCCACCGGTGACCAGCAGCTGGTGCCGGCGGCAGATGGTGAGCAGCCGTTCTCGTTGCTCCGGTGAATTGCCACGGTGCCATACCTCCAGCCCGTCCAATCCCTCGCTGATCAATGCCTCGATCTGGTCATCGGACAACAGTCTGCGGTTACGGCTCACATCACCGGCATGGGCGATCAGAATCACACCGCCCGCTCCCTTGACGGCGGACACCACTTCATGAGAGGTCGGCGAAGGCGTGGGAATATAGTATTTGGATGAGGCGCTGACCGCATCCGCAAACGCTTCCGAACGAGTCCGATATACGCCGGCACTCACCAAAGCATCAGCGATGTGAGGCCGGCCAATGGTGGTTTTGCCACCCTCTTTGACTTGGGCGAGCACGGATTGCCAGGTAATCGGATAATCACGAGACAACAATTCGACCATGCGCTGCGTGCGTTGCAACCGTGCGGCTCGAGTATCGGCGAACAAGTCCGTGATGTGCTGATTCGTGGGATCATACTGGTAGCCGAGCATGTGTACGGAGACGTTCTCATCCGTGGCGGTGATTTCGGTGCCGCGGAGCAACGGCAAACCGACCCTATGGGCTGCGGCTTCGGCCTCCGGCCAGCCGGCGGTGGTGTCATGATCGGAAATGGCCACGCCCTTGAGTCCCAATGCCTTGGATTGTTCGGCCAATGTGACCGGCGTTTCCGTGCCATCCGAGAAGACGGTATGGCAATGGATGTCCCACCCGACGGCGGGCGGCTCCAAAGGCATCACATATCCAGTCATACCTTCCATCGTAACCTCATCTCAGCATTCCCACGCAAGGCGCAGACAGGTCGTCACCTTCTGCCAACGGCCAAGACCAGACATTCGGCACTCAGCTGACAACCGCAGAGGCTAATCTGGAGCGCAGCGCTATCGAAAGGGGCATGATGACTCGTAACACCGCAACCGACACATCATCCAGCACCACGAACACCACGCCGCTTGGCTTGGCGGAGACGCGACCGTTGATTGGATGGCGCCACAGTGCCACTTGGACATATCTCATCATGCTGATCGCCTCGGCAGTGGCATTGGGGGCCTCGCTCATTCTGTCCGCCGAGACTTTGCAGTTGGCTAGGCATCCGGAGTCCGCGCTCGGCTGCGATCTGAACTCGGTGGTGTCCTGTTCGGCGGTGGCCCAGTCCTGGCAGGCGGAAATCGTGAAGTTCGGCGGGCTGAGCTATCCGAACGCGTTCTTCGGCATCGCCGCCGAATCGGTGTTCATTACCATCGCGGTGATCGGTTTGGCTCGTGTGAAGGTGCCGCGTTGGTTCGCGACCTGCACGTGGCTGGGCGGACTGGCCGCTTTGGCCTACTCGTACTGGCTGAGCACACAGTCGCTGTTCGTGATTCACGCGCTGTGCCCGTGGTGCCTGACCCTGATGTTCTCCACCACCATCCAGTTCATGGCGTTGAGCCATGCGACCGTGGCCGTGCAGGGATTGCCGTCACGTAAGGCTGTGGCGGCTGATGATAGCGACAGCGAGGCCGATGTCGCGGCGGTGCCGGCCGGACTCAATAAGTATTATCGCCTCAACATCGACCTCATGGTCGACATACTGTGGATCGTGGCGATCGTGGTACTCATCATCGTCACCGAAGGCGCGGCCCTGTTCGCTGCCTGATTCCTTTACAACAAATCGATATCGGCGACCAGCGTGGCTGCTCCGGTCAGCTTTACGTCGCTGTCGGTGACGTCCACGCGCAGGGTGCCGCCACGTACGGTGATGTCCCAGTGGCTGATGCCGGTCTTGGCCCGCAGCACAATGCCTGTGGCGCACAGGCCGGTACCACAGGATAGGGTCTCGCCGCAGCCACGCTCGTTGACGCGCATTGTGGCCTCGCCCACGCCGGTGTTCTGGTCGATCTCGTCGATCCGCACGAATTCCACGTTCTGATCGGATTCGATGACGGGAGCCACCACGGGCTTGGTGACCAAATCCAGTGATTCAACCACTGGCAGGGACGCGAAGGCATCCTCGATCACCGCGACCACATGCGGGTTGCCCATATCCACGAATGTACCGCGCGCCGAGCCCTCAGTGCCGGGGATGGTGACCTCGTAGGCATCGGTTTCGCCGACCTTCCACTCCCCCATTTCGATCTGGAAGACGTTGGCTCCGTATGGCTTCGTGTTGCTGCGTGGAGTGAGAATCTTGACGCCGGCACGGGTGCCGAGGCGGAACGGCTCGGTGGAGTCGGCCACACCCTCGCGTTGGGCGAACAAGGTGATGGCGCGTGTACCATTGCCGCACATCTCCGCCAACGATCCATCCGCGTTGCGATAGTCCATGAACCATTTCGCGCCCCCGGCTAGCACAGCCGAAACCTGGTCATCGCTTAGGTCGGACACGAACTCAGGACGGGTCAGACGAATCAGGCCATCGCCACCAATGCCGAAGTGACGGTCGCACAGGAATCGAACCTCATCGGCGGTGGGCTCGAATTTGCCGGACTTGTCGAGGTACACCACGAAATCATTGCCGGTTGCGTGTGTCTTGGTTACTCGTTGCGGAAGACTCATGGCTTTCAGAGTACTCTAGGGAGCGAAACAACACCGCTGAAAATCGGCTTTATGTTCGGTTCGCGGCAACATACGGTTGCAGGCATGGCTATAGGGAGGATTCAGGCATGAGCTCTTCGGCTCCAATCGGCGTATTCGATTCGGGTCTTGGCGGTATTTCCGTGGCTCGCCAAATCGCCAAGGATATGCCGGCCGAGCATGTGCTGTATTTTGGCGATTCGGCCAACGCCCCGTACGGCATCAAGACGCCTGAGCAGGTGAGGGCCCTGAGTTTCGATATCGTCGAACGGTTCGTGCGTCAAGGCGTCAAGGCCGTGGTCATCGCCTGCAATACCGCCACTTCCGCCGCGGTGAACGATTTGCGCGAACACTACGATATTCCGATCATCGGCATGGAGCCGGCCCTGAAAGTGGCGTGCGACCGTGGTGACGTGCCTTCCGACCCGCATCATATTCCTCAGAGAGTGATTGTGGCGGCCACTCCCCTGACCTTGCGTGAGCGGAAGTTCGCCACACTCATGGATCGATTCGACTCGCAGAACACCATTTTCAAGGAGCCTTGCCCCGACTTGGTGGAGATTGTGGAGTCCGGGCGGCTCGGCGACCATGATCTGGTGATGCGCACGCTGCACGGCTACTTCGATCAATATGACATGGAGCACATCGACTCGGTGGTGTTGGGTTGCACGCATTTCGTGTTTTACCGCGACTACTTCCGCGAGCTGCTGCCTGAACGGGCCGCCGTCATCGATGGCAATGAGGGCACCGTGCGCCACCTGGGCGTGGTGTTGGAATCTCTGGGCAAGCTGGCGCCCGAAGGCGCTACCGGCGGCGTGGAGCTTGCCAATTCCGATCCGTCCGAACGGATTGCCGAGTTATCACGCAAATTGTTGAACGTATGAGCCAAGAAAGAACCAGACAAATTCACGGCACACTGCCCATATCGCTGTCCGCGCAGCGCGCGTAAGCTCATACCAAATTCAAGTGAACAGGGGGTTGGTATGGCAAAGACGGCGATGATTGATGTCGGCGGCGGGTTCCGCGCAATTTTCGGCTGCGGCGTGATGGATCGCATGATGGAAGACGGCATCGACGTGGACATGTGCTACGGCGTTTCCGCCGGCGCGGCCAATATGACCTCGTTCATCGCCCGCCAGCACGGCCGCAACCACACCTTCTACACCAAATACGCCTTCCGCAAGGAGTACGCGAGCGCGGAGAGCTATTTCAAGAACCACAACTTCGCCAACCTCGACTACATCTATGGCACGCTGAGCAACCATGACGGTGAGAATCCGTTGGATTTCGAGGCCTTTGAGGCCAATCCGACCGGATTCACCGTGGTGGCCTGCAATGCCGAGGACGGCTCGACCAAGTATTTCGACAAATCGCGCGTGCGTTTTGATGATTTCGACATCATCAAGGCTTCGTCCGCCGTGCCGGTGGCCTGCGAGCCGTATGTGGTGGATGGCGTGCCGTATTTCGATGGCGGCATCGCCGATCCGATCCCGGTACAGAAGGCGCTGGATGACGGCTATGATCGCGTGATTCTGATTCTGTCCCGCTTGCGTGACGAAGTGCGCAAGCAGCAGAAGGATTTGGCTCCGGCCCGCATCCTCGAACGCTCCCACCCCGCCGCGGCCGAGAAGCTGCGCATGCGCTACAAGACCTACAACGACGAACTCGAACTCGCCAAGCATTACGAGGCGGAAGGCAAAGTGCTGATCCTCGCACCCGAAGACCTGTATGGTCTCAACACCCTGAAGAAGAACTTCGAGGGCCTGGAAATGATGTACCGCAAGGGATACGCGGCGGCTGAAGCCATCCCGGCGTTCCTCGGGAAGTGACGGCACCGGCGAAGTACCCGTTCACGCCAAACCGTATAGCCATTCCGCATTGGCATGCGCGATGGCGTCGATAACCCGTTTCGCCTGATTCGCGTTCCATGCGCCATCCGATACCCAATCGATGGCGATTCGCGCAATATACCTGCGGAACAGCACCGCGGCCAGATAATGCAATTCAACTGATGCCGACGCCGTCCGACGCATAGAGCAACTTGTCAAATGGGCACCACGCCAGAACATTGCGCAGCACTTCCCTCACCTGCGCTCCCATATGCGGATTGGCAAGGCCGACATCCATGTATACGTTGGCATGCACCGAGCAGAGAAACGCCGCTTCACGCTCGTACGGCACGCAATGCAGAAGCGGAAGTGTCAAGGTGCAGGCACAGATCGCCGGACACGTTGAATTTCTCGTTTTCGGCGAACGAGTTGTCCGCGCCGAACACCACCCAGACCAGGGCGGCGCCCAGCGTGCGGCTGAGTTTGGTTGTTGCGCTACCGGACTTTCCGGTGCTGGCGGATACCGTTGATGGTACCGCGGTGGTTGATGCAGTCATGAATTTCCCCTTACTGCTGCATGGCAACGGAGCGAATGCTCCTGGAATCGTTCCTCCCTCTTTCTGTGTTTCCCCAAACCATCGGGGGAGGAACGTTGTGGTTCACTGTAGTACCCGCGACCGGCTGATGGGGCCGTGTCCTTATTCGAAAATCATCGCTTTTGATATAAGGCGCGCCATCTCCCGCATGTCCGACGCGACCCGCGCTATGATCACTCGCGCGAGCCTCGTCGGACGAATCTGTCGGCCGGCCACTGAGTTTTTAACAATCAACCGGATATGCCATCGAGCTCATTCGAGGCTGTCGTGTGCGAGACGGGAGAAGGTGCCGTTGCTGTCGACCAGTTGACGGTAGGTGCCGGTTTCATTGACGTGGCCGTGGTCGAGGACGATAATCCGGTCCATGCCGGTTAGCACGCGGGGCCGGTGGCTGATGACGATCACAGTGGTGCCCGCCGGACGGTTGGCGATCAGATCATGGTAGATCGCGGCCTCGGCGGTGGCGTCGACCGCGGCGGTCGGCTCGTCGAGTATCCACAACGGCTTGCCGGACAGGAACGTGCGGGCCAGCGCAAGCCGCTGCCATTGCCCGCCAGACAGGCCAACGCCGCCCCACTCCTGACCGAGCTGCGTATCCAAGCCGCCGGGAAGCCCATCCACGATGTCGAGCGCGCGGGCGCGACGCAACCCGTCACATAACTCATCATCCGATTGCCGCAGAGCGGGATCGATGAACTCGCGCACGGTCACCTCGATGTGCGTGAAATCCTGGAACACCATGCTCGACGCGCCCAACCGTTCGGCCCACGACCCCAAGGTACGGCCGTTCCCGCCGTCCGCGCCCGAGGACAGGGTCACGGTGCCGTCCGGGGCGTCGAGGATGCCGGCGATGAGCTTGACGAGCGTGGTCTTGCCCGACCCGTTCTCGCCCACCAGCGCGACGATCGATCCCGCTTCGACATCCAACGACACGTCGTCCAACGCCGGAGTCTGAACGGCCGGAACCGACGCTGCCGACGCGTCATCCGCGTCATCGTCATGCTTTGCAACAGTCGGATACGCGTACGTCAGATGCTCCACGTGCACGCCGACCGGACCGGTCGTCTCGGGGATCGCGGGGTTCGCGCGCAGCAGGTCCATGAGCCGTTCGTAGGCAAGGATCATCGGCGTGGACGCCATGAGGTTGCCGAACGCCTCGCCAGTGGTGCGCGTGACCGACAATCCCGTCATGATGCCCACCAACGCGGCCGGGATGCTCGACACGGACGCATGGCCGGACGTCAGGATCAGCCAGAACGCGCCGCCCGTCAGCACGGCGAACACGAGCGAACTCACACCGGTCAACTGCACCGTGCGCCACGAGATACGCTCCCACATGCCGGCCATATTGAAATAGCGTACGCGCGCCTGCGCAGGGATGCCGAACGAACCGGCCGTGGCCGCGATCTCCGTGCTCGACGGTGGATAATCCAACAACCGCTCGAAATAGTTCGCCCGACGCGACTCCCTGCCGCGCTTGGGCCATAACTCGTTCGTGAGCTTCTCCACGCCGAACTGGGCCAACAGCTCCGGGACCATCGCCAACGCGATCATCAGCGCCGCCAACGGATGCATATGCCACAAGGACGCGGCCAGCATGACCATCGACGCCAGCGCGCCCACCACTGAGGTCGCGTCCGCGGCCTGCGAGGCCACGTTGTACGGGATCGCGTCGCGCGCGGCCCGCACCTGCGTCGTCACCTCGTCGTCCAACGTCTGCGCGGGAGTCAGACGCGCCAGCGCGTCGGTCAGATCGGACTGGTATTCGGCCATCAATGGCTCCTGCAACAAGTCACGCATGTTCTGCGCCAACGACGACGACACCGACATCAACACCGCGCCCACCGTCAGCACCGCCAGGATCACCGCGAACCGGCCCACGCCCAGCCCCGACCCCATACCAAGCCCGTCCGGGCCGCACGCCCAACCGATCAGCCACACCTGCAACGACGGCATCGCCATCATCACCAACATCGACAGCCACATCACCACCGTACGCACCGGACGCCTACGCAACGCATACGCACTCGTCCGCCACGATGTCGCCACCGCATCACAAAACGGCCGGAATCCCGCGACAATCGGCATTTACGACACCTCCCCACAATATGTAATGATAGACCGCACGAGTTCTAAATAGAAGCGCAACACCTGCTCCATGGCTGGAAGTGTTCAAGTTCATAACCAGAGAGAAAGTGTCGCGCTCGATATGAGAGTGTATTCCCACCTGTCGGCAGAGGAACGTGTCCGGATCGACGAGCTGAGGACACAGCCGATCGGCGAACGTCCGAAACGCGTGGACTCGCGCCGAGAGTTCGGCCATTATGAGTCCGACACGGTCATCGGCGCCTCCCCGTCGAAGCGGTGCATCGACACGCAGGTCGAACGCAGGAGCCGCAGGCTGTTCGCCCGGTTCATCCCCGACAAGAGCGCGCCGGCCACGGCGCGCGCCGAATACGACATCTACAAGGACATCCCCGCGCCCGCGAGGATCGACCGCACCTGGGACAACGGCACGGAGTCCTCCTGCCACGTGCTCGTGGACGAGGCGCTCGGCATGCTGACCTATTTCGCGGACCCGTACTCCTCGTACCAGCGCGGCACGAACGAGAACCGCAACGGGCGCATCCGCCGCTACCTGCCCAAGAGGACCGGTTTCGACGGCCTGACGGACGCCGACCTGCAGGCCATCGTGGACGAGATCAACGACACCCCCATGAAGGTCCTGGACTGGGAAACACCCAACGAGGTTTGGTACCGCGAACTCGGCAAGGTACTCCCGAAGACAAGCCACCCAAAGACGAGCGTTGCACTTACAAATTGAATTCGGGGTATTTTTGCATTCGTCACAATCTATAAGTAGATGATTCTCACACTTGTCACAATCTGTATACGGCCCATTTGCGCACTTGTCGGAATCAGCGCGGAACGCAGTGAAGCCCCTCGCTTGGAGGGGCTTCACTATCGATGGATGAGGATTTGCAAACGGGGTGATTACTTCGTCTCGGCCGCGGTGAGCATGGCCTTGGTGACCTGCTCGTAGAGATCCTGATAACCGCCGGGCGTGGAGGCGGGCAGCACCACGGTCTTGGCATTGCCTGATTCGGACAGCGAGCGCATCACGTCAAGATACTGGTTGAACAGCACCACGTTGTTCACGTCGTTGATGTTCATACCCACAGCCTGCAGGCTCTTGATTTGGTCGACGATACCGTTGGCAATCTCGCGACGATAGTTGGCCTGGCCCTCACCCTGCAAGCGAGTCTTCTCCGCATCGGCGGCGGCCTGGGTCTCGATCTGGATGCGCTGGGCCTCGGCACGCTGACGGGTGGCTTCCTTTTCACGCTGGGCGGCGTTGATGGAGTCCATCGCGTTCTTGACCTGCGGGCTCGGGTCGATGGCGGTGATCAGCGTCTTGACCACGGTGAAGCCGAAGCGGCTCATTTCGGCGCCCACTGTCTTCTGCACGTCGAACGCCACATCGTCCTTGCGGGCAAAGGCGTCATCCAAGGTTAGGGCCGGGATGGCGGAACGCAGCGCGTCCTCCATGTAGCTCCTCAGCTGGCCGGCCGGGTCGCGCAGCTCGTAGTAGGCGGTTGCCACGTCGTTCGGGTTCACGCGGAACTGGGTGGAAGCCACGACGGTCACGAACACGTTGTCAAGAGTCTTGGTTTCCAGCTGCACGTTAAGCTGGTTGACACGCATGTTGGTTTTCATGGCGATGCGGTCGACGAACGGGATACGGACATGGATACCGGCAAACTGGACCCTCAAGAACTTGCCGAAACGTTCGATGATATACGCCTGCTGCTGCGGCACGATGAACAATGCGGCGGCCAGCAGCACGATAAGAACGACTAATAGAATCAGCACCAACAGCATGGTTCCGCCCAACATACTTGCGATGGTCATATAAAACTCCTCTCACAAGGGTCAAGCACGGCATATCGTTGTGCCGCGCCCCAACACCATCCATGCTACCAGCGCACGCCCGGTAACTGATAGCTCTCACAGGCAAGTCCAAGAAAGCGAACGTCAGATTTCATGTTCCGTTCACTCCGGCATCCACATCTTGTGCACTATTATTTGAAGCAGCCAAGTCGCACGTCAGAAACAACAAAGTCGGGCATTTCAACCAAGGAAACACCCGACTTGAATCAAGCACTGCCGCCATATAAACACATCAGAAGTGTTCGTTGAGCTTCTTCTCGCAGTAATCCTGAAGCCATCCAAGCAACGTGCAGAAGAGCAAGTAGATCAAGCCCACTTCAATGTATAGGACCAGCGGCTCGTAGTAAATCGCCACAATGCGCTGGGCCGTCATGAACATTTCCACCACGGTGATGTTCGCCGCGAGAGACGTGTCCTTGACCAATGCGATGAAGGAGTTGAACAATGCAGGGAAGGCGGAGCGGAATGCTTGCGGCAGAATAATGCGGCGCATAATCGTCACATACGGCATGTTCGCCGCCAAGCCAGCTTCAAGCTGCCCCTTAGGCACGGCAAGAATCGCACCACGCAATGTTTCGGCGGCATAGGCGCCCACATTCAGCGAGAACGCGATTACCGCGGAAGGCAATGCCGGAATCGTAATGCCAACAGACGGCAATCCAAAGAAGATAACGAACAACTGCACCAGCAACGGCGTACCACGAAACACCCAAATGTAGAACCACGCGATTTGGGAGGCCACAGGTACTTTAGCCACACGCACCAGCGCCACCACAATCGCCAGTATCAAACCGAGAGCGAAGGAAATCAGCGTCAGCGGAATGGTCACAGTGATACCGGGAATCAGTAGCTTAGCAAAGGAATCTACGACTATTCCCCATACTCGTGCGTCCATTGGTCATCCTTTGTTGTGTGGTATATGTTGCACCTGCTCGTAATCTTCACGAGGCCAGCTCATATTTCCCGGCTCCCCTAATTACAGGAGAGCCGGGAAACATGTCACTCCTGAGAGAAGTCCTCGCCAAAGTACTTTTCGGAGATCTTGGTCAATGTGCCATCCTTCTGCAGCTTGACAATGGCTTTGTTGACTTCCTTGACCAAGTCATCGCTGCCCTTGCGGAACGGCAGGTAGGCGGCCGGAGTCTTCTCGGACTTGGCGGCAATCTTGATGTCCGCATCCGGCTTCTGCTTCAGGTAGTCGAGCGCAGCAAGGCCATCGTTCAATGACACATCTGCACGACCGGACGTGATGGCATCGACCTGCTGACCAAAATCGTTAACCTGAACGATAGTAGCGCCCTTCTCCTGAGCGGTCTTGTTCCAGTTGGAGGTACCGGTTTCAGCGGCGCGAAGCCCCTTGACGTCATCGAACGAAGTGACGTTCTTCGGGTTCTCCTTGGAGGTAATGACGACACCGTAGGAGTAGGTGTATGGTTCGGAGAAATCATACTTGGCCTTGCGCTCGTCGGTGGCGGAAATCTGATCGGCAACCGTATCGTACTTCTTGGCATCCACACCGGCAAGCAGGGAGTCGAAGCTGCCCTCGGCAAACTCGGCCTTGATACCGACCTCCTTGGCAATGGCCTTGGCCACCTCGACATCGTAACCGGTCAGCTCATTGGTTTTGGAGTCATGGTAACTGAACGGAGCATAAGTGCCCTCAGTGGCGAACACGATTTTGCCGGACTGCTTGACCTGCTCCAATGCACTGGAGCTGGAAGCGGAAGCCGAACCGCATGCGGCAACCGAAACCAGCACGGCGACACCGGACAGCAAAGCCGCAGCCTTGCGAATCACTTGATTATTGAACATGACAAACCCCTCTCTTGATATTGTCACAATTAATTACAACAGCCGTGAAACGCCTCTACCGAGTCACCGGAATCATCAGCACATTGTTGGTTGAAGACAGGAACTCGACGGTACGCTCCTCCTGCGGATGTTCGAAGATCCGCTTCGGATCACCCTGCTCGACCACATGGCCTCCTTCGATGAACACCACATGATTCGATGCCTCATAGGCGAACCGCATCTCATGGGTGACCATCAGCATGGTCATGCCTTCGCTACCGAGTTGCTTGATGACCCCCAGCACCCCGTTGACCATTTCCGGATCCAATGCCGAAGTGGGCTCGTCAAGCACCAACAGCTCAGGATTCATAGCCACGGCGCGGGCGATGCTCACACGCTGCTGTTGCCCGCCGGACAGTGTGCTCGGATACCGATCATGAAAATCGGCAAGTCCCACACGATCGAGTTGCTCAATAGCGATCTTGCGGGCTTCATCAGGCTTGATTCCCTTGGAATACACCAACGGTTCGGTCACATTCTGCAATGCCGTCTTGTTCAAAAACAGGTTGTAGTTCTGAAACACGAACCCGATTTTCGAACGCACCTTGTGAATGTCGGCAGATTTGGTAGTGGTCAAATCCACAAGACCATCACCGAAATCGACGGTACCGGAATCCGCGTGCTCAAGGAAATCCAGAATGCGCAACAGTGTGGATTTACCGGAGCCTGAGGGGCCGATGACAGTAACCACATTTTGTCGAGGAATGTCAAGATCAAGCCCATCCAGCACGGTGGTGTCGGCAAAGCTCTTGCTCACTCCCCTAATCCGAATCATCCCGATACTCTCTTTTCGCTGCTGTTATGCACGTCAACGTTCGTTCGCGAAGCACAATCCCTTACCGTAGACGCGCTTGCTCACCTGTGTTTCGGCGTGGTTATATCCAGTGCCTATGGAGTGCTATTCACACCAATGAATAACACATCGGACGCCGACGTATTGTTCGCTCACAGATGCAGCAGATCGTCAAACTCGTACAACTCTTGTCTTTACTTGATATTCAGCTCGTTGAGCTTGTTCTTGATATCCACAGCCGACGGTTCGACCTGGAATGTGCCATCAGGATAGAGCACCACGGGAATGTGCTGCTGGCCGCTGATGGCCACCGCACGATCGGCTGCCCCATCCTCGGTTTCGATGTTATGCCACGTATATTCGGCGCCAAGCTCCTCAAGCGTGTTCTTCGCCTGCTTGCAATCACCGCACCATGTTGCGCCATAGACGTCAATAGCCATGTCCTGCTCCTTCTTTCGTAATACAACAACCCAAATTCACAACGCCTCAAGAATAACAGCGCAGGTTTTTCTCAGAACGAACAATTATCCGCATACGTAAGCGATACACGTCAGTATGCGTTGGCAATGGCTTGGTCAAGGTCCGCAATCAAATCATCGACGTTTTCCAATCCGATGGACAGGCGGATAAGGTTGTCGCTTACGCCCGCGGCATGCCGATATTCCAACGGCACTTCACGATGGGTGATGCGCGCCGGATCGACAATCAGCGAACGCGCGTCACCGATGTTCGGCACATAGGAGAATACCTCGGTTCCGTCGAGAATGCGTCTCACGTTGTTCTCATCGCCGTCGACGAGGAACGACAGTATCGTACCGATCCCTTTGGGGAAGTATTTGGCGACCAGATCATACTGACCCGTGTTGCCCAAACCGGAATAATTGACCTTGAGCACATGCGGCGCATGCGTGAGATGCTCGGCAATATGCATGGCCGATTCGACTTCCTGCCGTTCACGCACAGCCAGTGTCTCCAATCCCACCATCGACAGGTATGTATTGAACGGGCTGGGCACCGCGCCGAAAGTGCGCAGATATTTGATGCGTACACGGCGAATGAACGCCTCGCGGCCGAATCTGCTGGCGAAGCTGCGCGCTATTCCTTTGCGTTCATCGCTGACGACCAGTTCGGGAGTGGTGAACTGCGGGAATCTGCCGTTGGCCCAATCGAAGTTTCCGCCGTCGATAACCACTCCGCCGATGGCGTTGCCGTGCCCGGTGATGCCTTTCGTGGTGGAATGCACCACGATATCGGCTCCGAACTCGATGGGCCGGAAGAGGTACGGGGTAGGCACGGTATTGTCGACGATAAGCGGAATACCGTTGCGATGCGCGAGTTCCGCCAATGGTTCAATATCGGTGATTTCAGTGGATGGATTTGCAACGGATTCGGTGTAGATGGCACGGGTGTCCGGCCCGATCTTCGAAGCGACCTCATCGAGGTCGTTGATGTCGCGCACGAAATCGGCATGGACTCCGAACTGCGGGAAGAAGGTCTCCATGGCATCGACGGAAGCGCCGTACAGGTTGGTCGGAGAGATGATGCGACCACCACCTTCGGCGGCACACAACAGCGCATACGACACCGCGGCCATGCCGGAGGCGACGGCCACCGCGCTCACACCACCTTCGAGTTCCGCCAAACGACGCTCGAACACATCCACAGTGGGATTCGCCACACGCGAGTACGAGAAGCCCTCAGCTTCGCCGGCACCCAGCGCGTCACCATGCGCGGCGCTGACCATGTCAAACGCCGCACTGGCGTAAATCGGCGGGTTCGCCGCCTCACCGTGAGCCGCCCGGTCATAGCCGCCGTGAATAGCCGCGGTAACGAAATCCCTCGCCATGAATTATCCCCTCAATGTCATGCCGCCGTCCCTTAGGGGAACACCGACGGACGCCCATACTGATACGGCACCAGTGTAGGAAGCGAAGCACCGTAACACGTGCTTGCGGGTACAGGCATTTCTTATCGTTCGGTATCAACCGGAATGATAGGAGGGGTGCGTTCATCGTAACTCGTTGAGCGCTTTCTGCGCGATGGCCGTGAGAAAGCGTATGCCGTAGCCGATGGCGGCCGGATTCGGCCGGAACGTCGGCCCATGCGCGGCACCGGTCTCACCGGCACCGATGTGCACGAACAGGCCGGGCTTGCGATCAAGGTAATATGAGAAATCCTCTCCTCCCAGTTGAGGATGATCATCATCCGCGTGAAGCCCCTGCTCGGCGATGACTTCTCGTCCGATGCGGGTCCATCCGGCGTCGTTGAACACGGAAGGCGATCCGAAGAACCACGAGACATCGGCAGTGGCACCGTAGGCGGCGGCCGTGTTGTTGATGATGGCGATGGCGCGCTTCTTGGCGAGAACCCGATCCTGCGGCTCGGTAGTGCGCACCGTGCCCTCGAAGAAGGCATCCTGCGGAATCACATTCCACGAATTGCCGGCTTCTATATGGGTGACGGACAACACCCGCGGATGGCTAGGGTCGAGATTGCGCCCAATGACCGCCTGCAACCCCTGCACCACGTTCGTCAGCACGGTGATCGGGTCGATGCCATCCTCCGGTTCGGCTGCATGCGCGCCCTTGCCGTGAATGGCAACCTGGAATTTGTCGACCGCGCCGGTGATGCCACCCTCACGTATGAGTATGGACCCAACCGGTCCGGCTGCATCGTGCGTGCCGAAAAACGCCTCGACATCGTCCAGCACACCCGTGTTCAGCACCTGCACGGAACCCGTGGGGCGCTCCGCGGTAGCACGACCTTCCTCTGCCGGCTGGAAGATGATCTTGACGGTACCAGGCAATGAGGCACGCCGTTCATTGAGCAGAATCGCCGCGCCCAACGCCACGGTGAGGTTGAAGTCATGACCGCAGCCGTGCATCACTCCGGCATTATCCGAAGCGTAGTCAAGTCCGGTATTCTCAGTGATGGGCAGCCCATCGATGTCACCGCGCAGGGCGATGACGGGCTTGGCGCTTGCGCCGCGCACGATGGCCACCACGCCGGTCCTGAGTCCCGATTCGAGGATTTCAACGCCATGCGATTCCAGAATCTCAAGGATGCGCGCCGTGGTGCCGAACTCTTCATAGGAGAGTTCAGGATGACGATGGAACCAGCGGTACCATTCCTGCACATCAGCGTTCAGAGCATCGGGAAGTGCTACGAACGCCGTCGGGGATGCGCCCGATTGGGTTGTTGCTGCGGTCACCGGAACCTCCTTTGCGTGACGGCGATGACGGACGGATGCGAGGACGTCTCAATCCCTTCGGCTTCGCTCATTGTTTCACTCCTCCCAAATACGCCTCCTGCACCCGCTCGTTGCCGAGCAGGTCGCCGGCTTTGCCATGCAGCCGGATACGTCCGTTCTGCAGCACATAACCATAGTCGGCGATCGAGAGAGCCAGCTCGGCCTGCTGTTCGACCATGAGCACGGAAACGCCCAATTCGTCACGCAGTCGCGCTATCTGTTCGAGTACGTCTTCGACGAGTTTGGGAGACAAGCCCATCGTCGGCTCGTCCATGCAGATGATTTTCGGGCGACTCATCAGGGCTCGCGCGAACGCCAGCATCTGCTGCTCGCCGCCGGACATCGTGCCGGCCTGCTGCATACGACGTTCCTTCAAACGAGGGAAGCGATCGTACATGGCTTCCAGATCGCCGGCCACACCCTCCCTGTCGTGTCGCGTATAGGCGCCAGACAACAGATTCTCCTCCACCGTCATCTGCGGAAACACGCGCCTCGCCTCGGGCACGGCGGCGATACCGGCTTGGACCCGTCTGCGCGTGGACAGTCCGGTCACATCCTCGCCTTGGAACCACAGCGAACCGGTCTTCGGATGATTGATGCCCAAAATCGTCTTCATCGTGGTCGACTTGCCGGAAGCGTTGCCTCCCAGCAGAGAGACGATGGCCCCTTTGGGTACGCAGATCGACACGTTCTGCAACGCGTGGACCTGCCCGTAATACACATTCACTCCATCGAGCGCAAGCAGGGCATCCCCGCCATCATCCAACGTCCCGGTTTCATCTCGTCCGGTACCGGCACCGGTGTCCTCGACTTCGACGACGGCGCCAATGGAGTTCTGCATCGCAAGCACATGCGACTGCCCGGCGACCCGGGTATGGTTCATTTCACGCCGCTTGCCGAGATACGCCTCGACCACCTGCGGGGCATTGCGCACATCATCCGGGGCGCCTTGCGCGATGACGCGGCCGCCATCCATCGCAAGCACACGGTCGGACAATGCAGTGACCAGATCGATCTTGTGCTCGACCAATAGGATGGTATGTCCCTGCGCTTTCAGATACTGCAGTTGACGAAGCACTTCGGCGGTCTCCGACTGGTTCATGCCGGCGGTCGGCTCATCGAGCAGCAGGATCTTCGGTTCGCTGATGTGGGCACGGGCGATTTCGGTACGACGACGATTCGCGTACGACAACGTGTAGGTGCAATCCCGTCGACGCGCGCTCAGTCGTTCACGGAAACGGTCGATTTCCCGATCCACGCGGATGTTCACCTCATCGGCTTCGCGCCGAGTCCGCGGTCCGGGAACCAGCGCCACGCCGGTCTCGGCGAGCAACGACAGCCAACGCGCGATCGGATACCTTTGCAGGCTTTTGAACGGGCGTGCCGCGACGAGTCGCCGGTGATATCCGAGATTGATGTTTTCTTCGACGGTAAGACCGCCGAACACACGACCGTTCTGGAAGGTGCGCAGCAGTCCCCGTTCAGACATGTCCGCAGGGCTCAGACCGGCAACCGGCTCGTCGGCAAGATCGATGAGCCCGGAATCAGGCTGCAGAAAACCGGAGATCAGGTTGATTGTGGTCGATTTTCCCGAACCGTTCGGGCCGATGATGGAAATGACCTCACCTTGATGCAGGTCGAAAGAGACCTTGTTGACGGCGTGCAGCCCCTCGAAGGACTTGTCGAGCTCGCGCACGCGCAGCATCACCGGCGCGTCAAGGACGGCCTGGCGGTGTCTTTCGGAATATTCAGCCAGATCATCCGCGTTATCGAGGCGTTCGTTGTCGATATCGATGCCGGTCACGGCGTCTACGGTGGAAAATACGGTCTCGGAATCGGTCATGGCGACTCAGCCTTTCCGGGCGAACAGGCCCTGGGGACGGAACAAGATGACAAGCACCAGCAGCACGCCATACAGCAGGATGCGCGCGTCGGAAGCGAAACGCAGCAACTCGGGCGCTCCGATCAGCACTATGGAGCCAAGCACCGCGCCGAGCGGAGAGTTCATACCACCAAGCACGATGATGGTCAGGATGAGAATCGACATGTTCGAGTTGAAGATCGTCGGATCAATGTACGTGTACTGGTGCGCGAGCAACGAACCGGCGAGACCTGCGAAAAACGCGGCAAGCGCATACGCGAGCGCCTTATAGGCGCCAGTGCGGATGGACAGCGCCTCCGAAGCCTCGCGATCCGATCCCACGGCCTCGAACACGCGCCCCAGATGAGCGGTTCGGATACGCATGACGATGACCAGCGTGACAAGCAGCACGATCACGTCAAGCAGATACATCATCTGCTGCGTGTACAGCGTGACGCCGAACACCTTCGGGAACGGAATGCCCTGAATGCCAAGAGAACCCTTGGTCAACGGCTCGGCGAGGCGAATGATCGCCACCATCACCGCACCTACGCCGATGGTGGCGATGGCGACATAATGGCCGGAAAACCTCCATACGGGGAAGGTGAGCACCGAGGCGACAAGCGCCGCGATCACACCTGCGGCGGGCAACGCCACCAGGAAGGGCCAATGCGCCTGCGTGGCCAGAATCGCGGAGGCATAGGCACCCACGGCGAACGGTCCTGCCATGCCCAGAATCGTTTGGCCCGCGGAGCCGGAAATCAACGTCAGTCCCACGGCGGCGATGGCATAGATGGCGACCTGAGTGCCCACGCCGGACAGGTAGTCATTGAAGAAGAACGGGGTGGATACGAGTGCCACGGCACCGATGAGATTACCCCACCAGGGCAGCGTGATCGCCCTGCCGCCTCCCAGGAACGTGCCGGTCAGCGGCTCGGATTTGACATCGGTCTTCGGCCCAAGCAGACCCTGCGGCTTCACGATGAGGATGATGATCAACGCGCCGAAGGTGATGAGGTCATGTGCACCGTCTCCGAACAGAGAGATGCCGAACGCTTCCACCACACCGAGCACAAGACCGCCGACCACGGCTCCCGGGATGGAGCCTAGACCGCCGATCGTGGCCGCCACGAACGCCGTCATACCAATGGTGCCGCCATTCATCGGATTGATGTTGCCGTTGAACAAGCCCACGAAGATGCCGGAAACGCCGGCGAGTACGGCACCGATCACAAAGGAGAGGTTACGGATGGCCTTCACCGGGATGCCCATCTGCATGGCGGCTTCGGGATCCTGGGAAGTGGCGCGAATGGCCTGTCCCGCTTTGCCGAACTTGAGGAATGCCCATAAGCCAAGCATCGAGAGGACGGCAAGCGTCACCATCACGATGTCCGAAGTGCCGAAACGCACGCCGGCGACTTGCAGGTTATAGGTCTGCAGCAGTTTCGGGAACGGTCGGGTCTGTGGCCCGAAGACGACCTGCAGACCATTGTCGAGCACCTGGCCGACGCCAATGGTGGCGAGCAGCGCCGCAATCGGTTTACGGCCTTCAAGCGGAGCGATGATCGCCACGTTCATGATCAGCCCCAGCAGTGCGGTAACCACGAGCACCGCCACGAATGTGGGCACGATTCCCCATCCCCATGACGAACCGAGCCACCAGGCGATCATCATGCCCACGGCCACGATGGAACCTTGGGCGAAGTTGGCCACGTTGGTGACGCCGAAGATCAGCGACATGCCGACTGCGACCAGCGCATAGGCGCTGCCGTGTATCAGTCCGGCGAAAAGAACATCAAACATTGTGTGCGTTACCTCGTTCGTGGTGTATGGGAAAGCCCGGAGAATCAACCTTCGTATTGTTCGAACTTGCCATCTTTGACGATGAGCAGAATCGGATCGATGTTATCGGCGCGACGACTCTGCCGATCGAATTTGAACGTGCCGCCATTGCCCTGGTAGAGCGGGAAATCCGTCACGGTCTGCAGCGCCTTCTGTATGCCTTCACGGGTCGGTTCGGTCTTGTTGGCGGCATAGGCCAGATCGATGATCGCCTCGTAGGCGGTCACTTCGAAATTGCCCGGGTTGTTGCCGTACTTGGCCTTGAAGTCCTTGACGAACTGCTGGGCCTTGGCGTCCTTGGTGCCGGTGGCGGAGAAGGATCCGGTGATGATCGAACCCTCGGCGTTTTTGCCGGCGAGATCGAGGAACTCCTTGGTTTCCTGACCACCGAAGTACAGGCCGTCGTACCCCAGCTTGTCGCGCAGGGTATTGATCACCAGAGCGCCGTCCGGCCCGTAGCCGATGTCGACCACCGCGTCAGGCTTGGCATCGCGCGCCGGAATCAGAATCGGCGACAAGTCGGTGGAGTCGGGCAGATAGCTGGACTCGTACACAATCTGGGTACCGTTTTTCTCGGCCTCCTGCTTGAAGTACCGATAGGCCTGTTTGCCCCAGTCGTTCTCGATGTAGACCACCGCGATCTTCTTGGCTTTTTTGGCCACTATATCCGCGTTGGTCTTCTGATACTTGTCCTGACCGATCTGGGGAGTCCATACGTGGTCCCCGGTATCGGTAAAGGTGGGTGCCGAATTATTGAAACCGTAATGCACGAGGCCGGCCTGCTGGAAGATGGGCGACGCGGCCGAGGATGCGGGCGAGGCATAGTCACCCACCACGGCGATGATCGACTTGTCCGACACGATCTTGGGAGCCACCGCGGCGTCTTGCTTGGCATCGGACTGCGTGTCATAGTATCGAAGACCAAGCTTCTTACCCTTGACGCCGCCATCCTTGTTCACCTTGGCAACCGCCAGATCGAAGCCTTGCTGGAACAGTTTGCCGTATTGCGCATATTGCCCGGTCTTCGGATAGATGACTCCGATGTTCACGGTGTCGTCGCTGGAACCGCTGGCGGCATCCCCGCCAAGGCCGCATGCGGAGACGCCAATCAGTGTTCCCGCAGTGACCACGGATGCGATCGCCGTACGGATGATTGTCTTGATGGTCATGATGTTCCCTTCTCTATTCGAATAATCATGAAGCGTAAATGGGGACCGGCTCAGCCCACGCGGATGTCGCTCAATGCCTGCAGCGCCTCGTCGCCCGCCGGGGTCGGAACCGTGCAGCTTGGTGCCAGCAAAAACGGTTTGCCCGTACGAAGCGCGCTGGTCTTGGCCAATTCGCGGCGCACCTGTTCGACGTCACCGTCCGGCGCGAACAGGTCGTACGGGGCACCGGCGACCGGCACAGCCGTCAGGTCGGCATCCACCTGCGGGTTTCCCGGTTGATACTGATCCCACTGCAGCAGGTCCACACCCTTCACGTCGAACCAATTCGGGTGGGATTCAGCACGACAGGTGTGCAGCAGCACCACGGCGTCCGGGTTGGCGCGATGCACCGCGTCAATCACGATGCGATCGTATGGTTCGGAGAATTCAAGATAGCGTTGCGCGTCGAAATAACCCTCGCTCACCGTGCCGGTGAGCGCGTAGAACACGCCGTCGAGTCCCGCTCCGCCTTCGGACTCGGGACGAACCAACGCACGCGCATAGGAGGCGAGTGTGCGGGCGATGTTGGCGAGCGCCAGCTTGGCGACACCAGGCTGATTGAAGATCAGATCTTCGACGCGGAGCGTCGCGGTGGCGTAATCGTCACCCGGGTACAGCGGCAGATCGGCGATCTGCAGCAGGACGGACAATGGCGAAAAGACGGTCTGCAGCACGGCACGATCCTCAAGGCCATGCCGGATAAGGGCGGCGGCGGCCAGAGCCTCGGCGAAATACTCATTGTCACGAACGTCGAGTTCCTTGACTCCACGCACATCATCCGGTTCGGTGATTGCGGCGCCGATCTTCTTCGGCAGCACGAATCCGGCATAATCGTTGCGATCGTACCGAGAGCCCCAAGCCTCGGCATAGTATATGGCGCGCGGATTGATCTTCACCCATTCCCAATCCCAGCGATTGACGAAATCGATGGTGGCCTTGGCGAATTCCTCGGCACCGTATTCATGACCGACAAGATGCTGCCAGGCGCTAACCAGATACGGCGTCCGGGACTGATGATTGACGATGGCGTGGAAGTCGGCGCGACGATTGACCATATTGGGGTCCCTTCTCCTGATTCGCAACGTTATCCGTCATCGAAGCGCATCGGCGATGCCGATGTCAAGCGGAATGCCGCCCACGTATTACAGGCATTTCTTATAGCGTCTTATCCATCCGCGAAATCATTGCATCCTTGAAGCGCCTATCAAGAACACCTATATGCCATTTCGGAAGGAACGACGACGGTTCGGGAATCCATGCGGTATTACGGGAACTGACATACATCCGTATCCATCATCAGAAGAGGTGAACCGATGGGAGCGAACCTGTATTTCATCGGCGGAGGCAATATGCCGAGCGCCATCATAGAAGCGGTGCGACGTAAGGCCGCCGCATATCCGGTCGACCACATCTGGGTTGAGGAAATCTCACGGGAACGCGCCGAATATCTGGCATCCACGTACAACACCGAGACGGCGTCACCGACGGACGCCCCGGATGCCGACATCGTGGTAATCGCGGTGCGCCCGCAAGACGATGTCGCCGGCGTGGCCGCTTCAGTGGCGCGACGTTTCGACCCGGCGAAGACCACGGTGATCTCCATCGTAGCCGGCTATACCATCGCCAAGCTTGAGCAAGGGCTCGGCCATGGGTGGCGTGTGGCCCGCATCATCCCGAACACACTCACCACCGTGGATTACGGTTACAGCGGCGTGGCGCTGAATGGGGCCGCGGCACGCGAGGACGTGGATGCGTTCCTCAACACTTTCGGCAAAGTACTGTATGTCGAGGAACGACTTATCGACGTAATCACCGGTTTTTACCCGCCGAACATCGTCTACCATTTCATCGAC
Source organism: Bifidobacterium longum subsp. infantis ATCC 15697 = JCM 1222 = DSM 20088 (assembly GCF_000269965.1). Lineage (NCBI taxonomy): Bacteria > Bacillati > Actinomycetota > Actinomycetes > Bifidobacteriales > Bifidobacteriaceae > Bifidobacterium > Bifidobacterium longum. Next base: position 871,432 of record NC_017219.1, on the reverse strand, counting down.
GCCTACGTGGATGCCGGTGTGCTGGCCGGTCTGCCCCGGGACGCGGCCAGAGCCATCGCGCTCGACACCATCATCGGCGGCACCGAATTCCTCAAACAGAAAGACGTGCTGCCTCAAGTGCTGCTCAATATCAACAACTCCCCCGGCGGAGTGGGAATCACCGAGGCATATACCCTGAACAAAACCGGATTCGCGGCATCCATACAATCCGCGGTGCTGGCGGCGGTCGAGCGCACCACGGCGCTCGGCGGCGATGCAAAGTAAAGACGGGAGCCGATCATGACGCAACAATTCACCTGGGACCATACGGTCGAATTCGTGAATGACCTCAAGTCCGCCGAACGGACGTTCGCCGACGCAGGGCTGACTTCCCAATACGGCGGCAAGCACGTGGGGCATGGCACGGAGAACTCCTTGGCCTACTTCGCCGATAACTATCTGGAGTTCCTGGCATTGTACGACCGCGAGGAAGCCTTGTCGGAGACGCCGGACCATGGGCTGATATTCCATGAAGCCGGGGAGCTGCTGCCCGAGTATGTGGGATTCTATCGTCCGGCATTGCACGTGCATGGCATCGAACAGGCGGCCGAACGGCTCACGGCCAAAGGCCTTGATCTTGGCCATATCGTTCCGGGCAATCGCACGACGGCCGCCGGTGAGGAGATACGCTGGCGGTTGCTCTGGATCAAGGGCGATGATCGGGGCCTGCGCTATCCGTTCGTCATCGATTGGGGTGCGAGCGAATCCGAGCAACTGGCCCGCTACGAGAGCGGCGGACTGCTGCACCGGCATGCCATAGGCGAAGTGGACACCCGTCGCGCGATTTTCGCGGTGCCCGACCCCGCGGCGGTGGCCGCGCACTGGTCCGACGTGTTTGGTTTGGGTCTCACGGAAGGCGGGGACGCCGACCGGCCCGATGAGCACTATTTCGATCTCGATGTGGGAGGGCATCGTGTCTGGCGCTTCGTCCAGGGTCAATGCAACGCCATCACCGAACTGCAGTACGACGCCCCCGCCGGCAAATCCTTCGATGTGACCATCGGCCAGGCGCGATTCAGAAGCCTGTAAGTACGGTCCACACACAACCGCAACAACGCATGAGGCGTGTGCCACCAATCCAATGGTGGCACACGCCTCATGCCGTAAGAGGGCCCTGCCAATCAGTCAGTCAGCAGATTCAACTCCCGCAGCTTGTTCCTGATGTCCTTGGCGGAGGGCTCCACCTGGAAGGAGCCATCATCGTACAGCACCACCGGAATATGCTGCTGGCCGCTGATGGCCACGGCACGATCGGCGGCACCGTCCTCCTCTTCGATGTTATGCCAGATATACGCCGCACCCAGCTCATCCAACGTGTTCTTCGCCTGACGGCAATCACCACACCATGTGGCGCCGTACACATCAATGGCCATGCCATGTCCTTTCTGCGCGCCGCGCTTCGTCCGCGGCTTCCCATCGCATCCATCGTAACGGCACATACGGCCATATCACGTCAAGCGAACACCTTCGGAGTCAATGCGCCAAGTACATCGGAGTCGATGTGGCGTTCCCTGTATCGGGCATAGGCGATATCGAAAGCCTGTCCGAGGTCTTCGATCAGATCGTTCGCATCCTCGATGCCGACGGCGAGACGCACCAGCTCATCGGTGATGCCGACCTTCAGACGCTCCTCCCGGGGCAGTTCGAAATGCGTCATGCGGCAAGGCAGTTCCGCAAGCGATTCCACGGCACCAAGGGACACAGCCAATCGGAAGATGTGCAGGTTGTTGAGCACATCCGCAGGGTCCACGCCAGGCACCACTTCGAAGCTCAGCACGCCGCCGGCGCCCTTCAACCCCTTGGCTGCGAGCCGCTGATCGCCGGCACCGGGCAATCCTGGATAGTGAACGGATTTGACCAATGGGTGAGCGAGCAGATACCGGGCGAGGGCGTTCGCGTTTTCCTGCTGACGATCCATACGCAAGGCCAACGTCTGTATGCCGCGACGCACCGAATCACATTCGGCGGGCGCCAGGACCCCACCGAGACGATTCTGCGCGAAGTACACGCGATTGGCCAGATCCTCACTGGATACGACCACAAGACCGGCATTGACGTCGGAGTGGCCGGCCAAGTACTTGGTGGCGGAATGAATCACCACATCCGCGCCGAGGGAAAGCGGCTGCTGCAGGTACGGGGTCGCGAACGTGTTGTCCACGATGGACAATGCGCCGTGACGATGCGCCGTCGCGGAGATGGCGCGCACGTCATTGACCTTGAGCAGCGGATTGGTCAGGGTCTCGAAATAGACGGCCCGGGCGGGCGCGACGCCGTTCGCGCGATCGCCCCGCACTGCGGACTCCAAAGCGGCGTCATCCCTGGTATTGACCGATTCGACCACAAGCCCCCAACGGGTGAAGAACTCATTGAGCTGCGAGTACGTTCCACCGTAGATATTGTCTCCCACGACGATACGGTCGCCGGGCTTGAAGGTACTGAGCACCGCATGGATCGCAGCCAGACCGGAGGCGAACGCAAAACCACGCTTTCCCTGTTCAAGCTGGGCGATCTGCCGCTCCAGGAAATCACGCGTGGGGTTGCCGCTGCGCGCGTAATCGTAGCGGGGCATCGCATCGACCCTCTCAAAGGCATATGTCGTCGAATTGTAGATCGGCGGATTCACTGCTCCGGTGTCATTGTCGTCAACCGGCAGTCCGTGAACGAGCTGAGTATTGAATCTGGTCATTGCGCACCCCCTTACGTGTCGCGTCATCCGTGCACGGGACTCCCCCGCGCCACATATATGACTGTAATGCAGAACGCCGGCCCGAAGGCCGGCGTTGCTATATGCGTTGGTTATGAAGCGATATAATCCAGTTCCCCATCCGGTTCAAACGGCTGGACGGAACCCGTCCGTCAGACCTCACCGCCTTCGACCACGATCTCGTCGGGATTGACCTCGTCGCCGTACACCGGTGCCAGGGTCTCCTGGTAATCCTTGTGGAAGAAGTCGTCCTTGCCGAGTTTGACGATCTCATCGTTCACGAAGTCCAGCAGTTCCTTGTTGCCCTTCTGCACCGCTGGGGCGATGGTGTCGTCGTCACCAAGGTGGGTGATGCCGACCTTGAATCCCTTGTTGGACTTGGCCCAGGCGAGCACCTCGGTGTTGTCGGTGGAGAAGGCGTCACCACGGCCGTCCAGCAGTGCGTTGTAGGCATCGGCGTACTGGTCGTACTTCTGCAGCTTGACGTTCGGCGCGTTCTTCTCGAACCAGGTTTCGGCGGTGGTGCCCTTGGCGATGATCAGGGTCTTGCCGTCGAGCTGGCCGACATCGGTGATCGGCGCGTTCTGCGGGGAGACCACGCCGAGCGCCACCTTCATGTACGGCTTGGCGAAGTCGACCTTCTCCTTGCGCTCCTCGGTGACGGTGAAGTTGGCGAGCACCAGATCGACCTTGTTGGAGGTGAGCACATCCACGCGGGCGGCCGGATCGACCGACGTGTATTCCGGCTTCACGCCCAGATCCTTGGCCAGTCGTTCGGCGAAGTAGACGTCATAGCCCTGGTACTTGCCGTCCTTGTCCACGTAGCCGAATGGTGCCTTGTCGGAGAAGACGGCAATCTTGATCTTGCCGCTCTTCTTGATCTCGTCGAGGCTGCGGGCCTTGGCGTTGGCGCCGGAGCTGGTGCCTGTGTCAGAGGACTTCGCTTCGCTCGGGGTGCCTGCGGACGGACCGCATGCGGCCATGGATGCCGCCATTACCAATGCCGCACCTGCGGCAATCAGTGCTTTGAATGATCTCCCAACCTTGATACTCATTGAGTTCTCCTTCTCTTGTTGTTATTGATATTTCTTCTCAAATACGTCGATATGGCACAATCGAATCACTCGAATTCGAAGGTGTGCAGGAACTGCTGCGCACGTTCGGTTTGCGGGTGTTCGAAGAACGCCTGCGCATCATACGATTCCTCGACGATGTGCCCGCCATCCAGCAAGATGATGTGGTCGGCGATGGCTCGCGCGAACTGCATCTCGTGGGTGACGATAAGCATCGTCTGCCCGGACTTGGCCAGTTCGAGCACCACGTCGAGCACTTCACGCACCATTTCGGGGTCGAGAGCCGCCGTGATCTCATCGAGCAGCAGTACTTCCGGATGCAGAACCAGCGCACGGCAAATGGCCACACGCTGGCGCTGACCGCCGGACAATTCGTGCGGCCAGGAGTCCTTGCGATCGGCAAGTCCCACACGGCCAAGCAACCGGATTGCTTCAGCCTCCACCTCGGCCTTGTCTCGCTTCTGCACGAGCACCGGCGCCATGGTGATGTTGCCGAGCACCGTTTTGTTCGGGAACAAATCGTAGCTTTGGAACACCATGCCGATACGGGTGCGCAGTTCACTGGACCGGTCGGATCGTCCGGCTCGTTCCGTGCCGGGTTTTCCGGTATCGATCACCTGATCGTTGATGGAAATCGTGCCGCCCTGAATCGGTTCCAGACCGGCGATGGTGCGCAGCAGCGTCGACTTGCCCGAGCCGGAAGGACCCAGCACCACGAGCACCGAACCATGCTCCACCTTGAAGGAGATGTCGTCCAGCACCGGCTTGTCGGCATTCGCATACTGTTTGATCAGATGATCCACCTCGAAACCCTTGCAGGTCGTTTCGGGTTCAGTCATTCGACCACCTCTTTTCCAGTCGGCGGGCCACAATGGACAGCGGCCAGCACACGATGAAGTACATAAAGAAAATCACGCCATAAATCCACAAGGTTCCGGTCGGGAATTGGAATCGGTTCGCGTCGATAATCTGCTGGCCGACCTTGATGACCTCAACCACACCGAGCAGCACGGCCAACGATGTTGTTTTGACGATACGTGTCGCCAAGTTCACGGATGCCGGCAGCATACGGCGAACTGCCTGCGGCAGAATCACCCGGGAGAAAGCCTGCCACGGGCTCAACCCCAGTACGTAGCTCGATTCGTACTGCACTTTGGGAATCGACTGCAATGCGCCACGCACCAGATCGCCCAGCTCGGCGCCTCCCCACAGGATGAACACCAGCACGCAGGCACCGGTGGCATCGAGATTCCAATCGAACCATCGAGCAAAACCGTAGTAGGCAAGGAACAGCAACGCCAGCTGAGGCATAATGCGGATGAAGTCGAGGTAGATGCGCATCGCGGCCCGGATCACGGGGTTCTTCAGCGTCATCAGCCAGCCCACCAACAGGCCGACCGGGATGGACGCGCCTACGGATACGCCGGCTATCCACACGGTGACCCATAGGCCTTGCAACAGACGTGGGAATACGCCCGGCTGGAGCAGTATTTCAGCGCCGTCCATAATCGAACCTCCTCTCCAGCCATGTGCCAAAGATGGAAATCGGCAGCAGAATCACCAGATACGCCACAATCAGCATGAACAGCGACTCATAGGTGCTGTAGTACATGCCGATCAGATCTTTGGCCATATACATCACGTCGGCGAGCGCAATGGCGGAGACGACGCTCGATTCCTTGAACAGGAAGATCACATTGGCCACTACGCCTGGAATGGCGGTGGACACCGCCTGCGGCAGAATGACCCGGGTGATGGTTTGCGTGGAGGTCAGTCCCAGTACGTATGCGGTTTCGCGCTGCACGTTGGGCACCGCTTCCAATCCGCCGCGCATCGCCTCGGCCATGTAGGAACCGCCCAGGAATCCGAGGCCGACTATCGCGCAGGTTTCGGCGGACCATACTACGCCGAGTTTGGGCAGGCCGAAGTACAGAAAGTACAGCTGTACCAGCAATGGCGTATTGCGGCTGAGTTCGATATAGATTCTTACGATTTGCCGGGCGACCGGGATACGCGCGATTTCCACGCCGGCGCAGACCAGACCCACCGCGACGGCAAGCAGTATGCCAAACACGGATATGAATAAGGTCATCAATGTGCCATTGACGAAGAAAGGCGCGTAACGCTGCACGAACGACCAATCGAATGTCATCGGGCGCGCTCCTTCCTTTGCTTCTCGTTTCTTCTCCTGCGCATAAACGGTCTTAGCCGCCCATGTACGATTTCGGGGGCCGAACATACCTGCCACGACCCCCTTGCCGTGTCATCGTAGAGTATCAGAACACGTGGCATGGCCGCTGCGCTATATGCATTACTTATGGGACGTTACTCGATGGGCGAACATCAGGGCAATATTGTCGCCTAAACGGTGGATACACTGAGGCTATGAAGATTACCAAAGCTCTGACCCGTTTGACCGGTCCTGAAACCGCCCCGGTGTTCGTGCTGCTGCACGGCTGGGGATCCAATGAATACGATCTGCCCGATTTGCTGAACTATTGCGGTGCCGGTTCGGCTGATTACGCCAGTTTGCAGGCACCCATCGCCTATGGCATGGGATATACGTGGTTCGGCTCGTGGGCGCATGAGGGTGTGCCGGAGGGCGGATCATTGGACAAGCAGGCGGCTGAGGCCGCCCAAGCCATTGATGCATGGGTTGCGGAGCATATTCCCGCCACTCGGCCGGTGGTTGCCATGGGATTCTCGCAGGGCGGCCTCTTGGCCGCGCATCTGCTGCGTTTCAATCCGAAACGATATGCCGCAGCCGTCTCCTGTTCTGGATGGCTGGCACCGGGGTCCGTTGCGGGCGATGCCGAATTGGCTTCGTTGAAGCCGCCCGTGTTCTACGGGCATGGTGCCATCGATGATATTTTCCCTGCCGCGCAGGTGGCGGCGATGGGTGAGTTCTGGCGCGAGCACGGCACGTTGACCGAACAGGTGTATCCGGGCATGGCCCATTCGATCAATATGCCGGAGATGCGCGATATTCAGCGATTCTTGGAGGCCAGCGGATTCATTCGTCCGTAGATTTGGTAGTCACCACCTCACATGACGTAGTCTACGTGGGCGAATTCGGGGACTTTGTACCATTTGACGGGGTAGCCAGCACCGTGGGCGCAGAAGACCGAGTCGGGGGTGTTGTCCAGATCAGCTTCGGGATCGTAGGCGGCGGCTGCGATGACCTGTTTGGCGTCATGGCATGGCTTGTAGCCGCCGAAGGTGGCGGAGAAATGGCCATGGCCGTGCGTGTACTGGTTCACATCCATCGCATAGTCGCGCATTTCGGACACCGGCGCCTCGCCTTCGATCACGGCGTATTCGCCATCGGTGACCGGGGATTCGAAGGTGCCGGCCATGCGCTGGATGTCGCTCATGGCACGGCCGATCATGTCTGCGGGCACTTCGAGCCGGAACCGGTACCACGGTTCCAGCAGTCGGCAGTTGCCCTCCCCTGTGGTGTCCGGCCGGCTCTCGACCGGCGTCTCGGGCCGGCCACTGACTCCAGCTCTGGCTTCCATGAGCCCCTGACGAATTGCACGATAGGTGGCTTGGCGGAAGTCGCCGCCTTCGGTATGCTTCAGATGCGCGCGGCCAGCCACCAAAGTCATCTTGATATCGGTGAGCGGCGCGCCAACGAGCACACCGAGATGCTCACGCTCGGTCAGGTGGGTCAGAATCAGCCGTTGCCAATTGCGGTCCAAATCATTTTCGGACAGGGCCGAGCCCACAGTGACTCCGCTGCCCGGCTCCCCTGGTTCCAGCAGGATATGCGCTTCGGCATAATGACGGAGCGGCTCGAAATGACCTGCGCCTTCGACCGGCGCAGTGATGGTCTCACGGTACAGGATGGAGCCGGGGCCAAAGGACACATCCAGACCGAACCGGTCGTGCAGGGTCTGCTGGATGATTTCCAGCTGGACTGTGCCCATCAATTGCACATGAATCTCGGCCAGCCGTTCCACCCACACCACATGCAACAACGGGTCTTCGTCTTCCAGCTCACGCAATGCGGTGATGACCTTATGCAAGGTCAGATCATCGAACTGGGGAAGGGCCGGCGAGCTATTGTCCGTCTCTGCGTCTTGGCCGGCAGTGTCGTTCTCCTCATTGCGGCCGGTTTCCGACTTGGCGGCATCATGCTCGGCATCGTCCCGATTCACGCTGTCATGGCCGGTGCCACCGCGTTTGGCCGCTCCCGAGGTGCCGGCCGTATCGGATTCAGCTCCGGCGGGCAACACCGTGTAGGTCAACACGGGCTGCAGCGACGGCGATTCGGCGTCCGGTTCCGCTCCCAGCCCTTCGCCGGGGAAGGTCCGCGTCAGTCCGGTCACCGCGCATACCGAGCCGGCCGGCACTTCGGTGACCGTCTCGAATTTGGCGCCATTGTAGATGCGCACCTGATCGACTTTCTCGGACCACGCCATGCCATCATCCTCCTGCGCTGGCGACGGTGTCGACGCCGCGGCGCACGAGGATGAGGAGACGATCTCCTTGGCTTTGAGCGCACCGCCGGTGACGCGCAGCCACGTCATACGGTTGTGCTGGCCGTCGTGGGCGATCTTGAACACGCGTGCGGCGAAGGCGGCCGGCCATTCACGTTCGCGGGTGAACGTCTCCAGCCCGTCCAGGAATTCCTCGACCCCTTCGAGTTTCAATGCCGAGCCGAAATATACGGGGAACAGCTCACGTACGGCGATCATCGATCGCAATCTGCCCACGGACAGCACGCCATGTTCCAGATAGTCGTTCATCGCCTCCTCGTCCAGGGTGGCGATGTCTTCGGCGAACGCGTCCAACGGTACCGCGCTGCCCTCAGTGAACTGTTCCATTGCCGGCAACGGATATATCGCATCGCTCAGGCGTTTGCGCAACTGTGCCAGAATGGCCTCGCGGGCGAATCCGGCGGCGTCGCACTTGTTGACGAAGATGAACGTCGGCACACCGTATCTGGCCAGCAGACGCCACAGTGTCTCGGTATGGCCTTGCACGCCATCCGTGCCGGAGACCACAAGAATCGCGTAATCAAGCACGCGCAGCACCCGTTCGGTTTCGGCTGCGAAGTCCACGTGCCCCGGCGTATCCAGCAAGGTCAGTCGCAGGTCGCCGTGTTCAACCAACGCTTGGTGCGCGAAGATCGTGATGCCTCGCGCCTTCTCCAAGGAATTGGTGTCCAGAAACGCATCGCCGTGATCCACTCGCCCCAATTTGCGGATCTCACCGGTGCGGTAGAGCAGCGCCTCGGACAGCGTGGTCTTGCCCGCGTCCACATGCGCCACGATGCCTGCCACTATCTGTTTCATCAGCTGTGCTCCCTTCCCGATGCGCCGCGCAATTGCCGGCCGCCTAACCAATATATCCGAGAAAATCCGGGAGGGGAAAATTGTACCGTCAGACCGGGCTGCCGGTACAATAAGTCACCGAACACCGACTGATATGAGGAGCCTCCGTGACCACTTCCGGCATTACCGTTTTCGGCCAACCATCCCAGCCCAATCATGGTGCCGGCGGGCGAATCGCCATGGACGATGCCGTCTTCCCCACCGATTATGTGGCGCTGGATCTGGAGACCACCGGCTTTTACCCGAACAGTTGCGCCATCACGGAAATCGGTGCCGTGCGCGTACGGAAGGGGCATATCGTCGATCAATTCCAGCAGCTGGTGAATCCCTTGCGGCCGATTCCGCGTCAGATCACCACGCTGACCGGCATCACCGATGCGATGGTGGCCGACCTCGATCCGATTGACAAGGTGCTTCCCCGATTCATCGCATGGCTCGCTACCCCGGCTGCCAGTCCCGCCGTTGAGCCGATTGTCGGTCATAACGTCAGCTTCGATCTGCGATTCCTGGATTACAACACCCGGCATATCGCCGGCTGCGGCTTTGCCTGCGCGGATTATGACACGATGCAGATCAGCCGCGCCCTGTTCCCCGCGCAGCGGCATCACCGTCTGGCCGACCTGATCGTACGCTTCGGCATCGCGGACAATGAGGAGCACCGCGCATTAAGCGATGCCATCCAAACCCAGCAGTGCTTCGAATGGATGCGGCATTATGTCACCGAGCATCACGAATCCGAAGCGATCCGTTGGAAGCAGGCGCCGGCCAGAAACAGCACCGAAATTCTCCACCAGCAGTTGGTGGTAAAGCGGTAGTTACAGCCCGTATTATTCGCACATAGAGGAAAAACTATTAGTCGCTGGGCTAGAGACCTTATAGTGGACGGATTCCTCTCGCATATCGGAGAAATGCGGGATACCACACGGTTAGCGGCCAATTTGGGGCCGGCGTCCCGCAACCGTGCGGGACGCCACGCACGTCAAACGATGCACACGGCTGGCATCCCGCACCCCATTCCACAGAACCATTGGAATTCTGCCAATCCCACAAACCGGCGACGGCACCGTACATCAGGTTCTGTGGGACGCCAGAGGAAAAACACCCGAAATCCGCTGGCATCCCACACCATGTCACACCGCACCTGCAGCATCGCACCACACCACATCACGCCGACACCTATTCGTGCCCCCATTTGCATAATTCGACGTTTTTGGAAGATGGCGCACACATGCATGTGCCCCCATTTGCATATCAAACGGTTGACGCACAAATGGTGGCGCATGCCCCTTTGTATCGGTATGAATCAGTCCCTGCCGTCAGGCTCTCCCCCTATTGTGAGGGCCGACTGGCAGGGACTGAACACGCATAATCACATGAGCACACCATGCCAAGCATGGACATCTCAGTACGAACAGAACCTATTCGCACACGTTACAGCCCGTATTCCTTGGCGATGACGGACCAGAGGTCGGCGGCGGCCTGATCGACGGTTTCGTTGACGATGGTGACGTCGAATTCGTTTTCGGCGGCGAGCTCCACTTTGGCGGTTTCCAGGCGACGGGCCTGCTGTTCGGCGGTTTCGGTGCCGCGGCCGATCAGACGGCGCTCGAGCTCTTCAAAGCTCGGCGGCGCGATGAACACGTACACCACTTCCAAGTCGAGTTCGGCGGCGCGCTGCTTGACGCGGCGGGCGCCCTGCAAATCGATTTCCAGAATTGTTGGCACGCCGGCAGCCAGATGCTCCTCCACCGGAGCCAGCAATGTACCGTAGTGGGCCATGCCGTGCACCACGGCGGTTTCCAGGAACTCCCCCGCCGCTTCGCGGGCCAGGAACTCGTCTTCAGCGAGGAACCAGTAGTTGACGCCATCAACCTCGCCGGGGCGCGGAGCGCGCGTGGTGGCGGAAACGGACACCCACACTTCGGGGTGGTCGGCGCGCAGCTTGGCCTCCACAGTGCCTTTACCTACTGCGGTGGGGCCAGTCAGGACGATTAGACGGCCGGCATGGGTGTTTTCAGTCATGGGTTCCTCCGGAGATGATGTGGTGTGCAGCGATTATGAATCCAATGTGGTAACGGCTCACCGGCGAGATGACCGGTAACTGTTACAGCCCCGACGAACAGGGAAGAATATGAATCGTGATGCGACGTACGCGATGAGATACACACGTACGCATGCCGCGACATCTGATTCCGTTCTGATCACTGATTCTCCGCGCCTTCGGCGGTGGCCTCCATCAGGGCCTGGCGCACGTCGAGCGCAATCGACTCGGTGGCCTGGCTCAATGCGGCGATATCCGGCCCGTGCGAGGCGATGAAGCGGGACACGGTGACCAACACGTTGCCGCGCGTACCGCGGAACACGGTTTTCAGGTCCTTGGCCTCGGCGCCCTGCCAGCCGTAGCCAGGGGAAAGAATCGGGCCGGTGAACTTGGAGGGGTCCACGCCGGAATCCTGCGTCCATTGGCCGATGGTGGCGCCGATGATAAGGCCCACCGAGCCCATGCCTCCGATATCCACGTTGTGCTTCTGTGCGGTGGAGGCGATGCCGTAGGCCACAGTGCGCCCCTTGTAGTCGCCGCTCTGGCGCAGCGCGGTCTGCAGACTCATGCCTTCCGGATTGGAAGTCAGGGAGGCGATGAACACACCGCGTCCGTTTTCCAACGCTTCGGTAATCAGGCCGTTCAACGAGCGCGCGCCATAGTACGGCAGCAGGGTGATGGCGTCGGCCAGCATCGGGGCGCCGGGCTTGAAGTAGGCGTCCGCGATGGCGGAAATCGTGGTGGACAGGCCTCCATGCAGGCAATCCACGATGGTGATGACGCCCATCTGGCGTGCCGCGTACAGCACGCGTTCGAGCGCTTCGAAGCCCTTGGCCCCGTAACGCTCGAACATCGGCGTCTGGAATTTGACTGCTGCGGCGCGCCCGTTGGCGGCCTGCAGCATACGCATGGAGAAGAGTTCGGCGCCTTCGGCGTCGACGTTGTATCCCCAGTCGGTGAGGAGCTTGCGATGCGGGTCAATGCCCACACACAGCGGCCCGTATTTGGCCATTGAATTGCTTAATCGCAGACCGAAATCCGAACGTTGTGCCTGCAATTCCTCACTGCTGGGTGTAGTCATCAGAACTCCCGTCGCTCCAATTCGAACAACTGCTTCGAATGCTCCTGAATGCTCATGATCTGATAATCATTATGCTTCACGGCCTCGATAGCGAGCAGTGCGGCCTGGAACTCGGTGATGGTGGTGAACTGCGGCAGATCGGCGGCAATGGCGGCGGCGCGGATGGAATACCCGTCGGAACGGGAGCCGCGCGAGTTCGGCGTGTTGAGGATCATGTCGATCTTGCCCTCCTCGATGAGATCGACCACGTTCTTGCCCACGGATCCGGCGGCGTGATGCACTTCGACCGGCGCCTCCGGATCGGTGTCCACGCGGGTGCTGATCTTATCCACGATGTTCGACTCGATGCCGTACCGGCTGAGCACGGAGGCGGTGCCCTCGGTGGCCCAGATCTTGAAGCCGAGTTCCTCAAGACGCACGGCAATCAACGGCAGCTGACGCTTGTCGGTGTCGTTCACGGAGATGAACACGTTGCCGTGGGTCGGCAGGCCACCGTCATAGGCGGCGAGCTGGCTCTTGGCGAAGGCGTGCGGGAAGTCACGGTCGAAGCCCATGACCTCGCCGGTGGAACGCATCTCAGGTCCGAGCAGGATGTCGACGGTCTTGCCCACCGGGGTGCGGAAGCGCTTGAACGGCAGCACGGATTCCTTGACCGCGACCTGCTGGCCGGGGTGGATGTCGCCGCCGTCGCCCTTGGGCAGCAGCAGACCGTTGGCGCGCTGGTCGGCGATGGTCTCGCCGGCCATGATGCGGGCGGCGGCCTTGGCCAACGCCACGCCGGTGGCCTTGGAGGCGAACGGCACGGTACGGGAGGCACGCGGGTTGGCTTCGATCACATACAGCGTGTTGGCCATGAAGGCGTACTGCACGTTGATCAGGCCCTGCACGTGGCAGCCCTTGGCGATGGCGTAGGTGCCTTCGCGCAGGCGGCGGATCTGGTCGTCGGACAGGGTGGACGGGGGCAGGGTGCAGGCGGCGTCACCGGAGTGGACGCCAGCCTCCTCGACGTGCTCCATAATGCCGCCGATGTACAGTTCCTCGCCGTCGAACAGGGCGTCGACGTCGATTTCGATGGCGTCCTGCAGGAACTTGTCGATGAGCAGCGGGGAGGGCAGGCGGCCGGAGACCACGGTATCGGCCTTGGCCTCGGCAAGCGCGCGGTCCACGTACTTGGTGAGCTGCTTGTCGTCGTAGACGATTTCCATGCCGCGGCCGCCAAGCACGTAGCTCGGGCGCACGAGCACCGGGTATCCGATGCGGTGGGCAGCGTCCATGGCCTCTTCGAGGCTCAGGGCGGTGCCGTAACGCGGGGCGTTCATCTCCGCCTTCTTGAGCACCTCGCCGAACAGCTCACGATTCTCGGCCAAATCGATGGATTCCGGGGTGGTGCCGAGAATCGGCACGCCGGCGGCCTTCAGACGCGCGGCCAAGGACAGCGGGGTCTGGCCGCCGAGCTGGACGATGATGCCCTTGACCGGGCCCATCTTCTTCTCGGCCTCGTAGATCTCGAGCACGTCTTCGAAGGTGAGCGGCTCGAAGTAGAGGCGGTCGGACATGTCGTAATCAGTGGACACGGTCTCCGGGTTGCAGTTGACCATGATGGTGTCATAGTCCTTGCCAAGCTCCTGCACGGCGTGCACGCACGTGTAGTCGAACTCGATGCCCTGGCCGATGCGGTTCGGGCCGGAGCCGAGGATGATCACGGCCTCGCGCTCGCGCGGGCGCAGCTCGGTTTCGTCGGCGTAGCAGCTGTAGTAGTACGGCGTGGCGGCGTCGAACTCGGCGGCGCAGGTGTCGACGGTCTTGTAGACCGGGCGCAGGCCGTAGGTCCAGCGCAGCTCGCGGATGGTGTTCTCGCCTTCGTCGCCCAAGCCACGCAGGTGGGCCACCTGCACGTCGGACAGACCGGCGAGCTTGGCCTTCTTGAGCAGCTTCGGGGTCAGGGTCTCGGCCTCGCGCACCGTCATGGCGGTCTCGTTGATGAGGAAGATCTGCTTCAGGAACCACGGGTCGATCTTGGTGGCCGCGAACACCTGCTCCAGCGTGGCGCCGCCCCAGATGGCGCGCATGAGCTGCAGGTAACGGTGTTCGGTCGGCGTATGGATGGCCTCAAGCAGTTCGGCCACTTCCTCGGCGGACGGCTTTTCGCCATCCCAGTTGAAGCCCATGTGGCGCTTGTCGATGGAACGCATGGCCTTGCCGAGGGACTCCTGGAAGTTGCCGGCCAGGGCCATGGCTTCGCCGACGGACTTCATGGAGGTGGTCAGGGTGGGGTCGGCGCCCGGGAACTTCTCGAAGGCGAAGCGCGGCACCTTGGTGACCACATAGTCGATGGTCGGCTCGAATGAGGCCGGCGTGGACTGGGTGATGTCGTTGCGAATCTCGTCGAGCGTGTAGCCGAGGGCCAGCTTGGTGGCGATCTTGGCGATCGGGAAGCCGGTGGCCTTGGAGGCCAGTGCGGAGGAACGGGAGACGCGCGGGTTCATCTCGATGACGATGATGCGGCCGGTCTTCGGATGGACGGCGAACTGGATGTTGCAGCCGCCGGTGTCCACGCCCACGCCGCGGATGATGGCGATGCCGATGTCACGCAGCTTCTGGTATTCGCGGTCGGTCAGAGTGAAGCAGGGGGCCACGGTGATGGAGTCACCGGTGTGCACGCCGACCGGGTCGACGTTCTCGATCGGGCAGACGACCACGACGTTGTCGTTGCGGTCGCGCATAAGCTCGAGCTCGAATTCCTTCCAGCCCTCGATGCCCTCTTCGATCAGGACTTCGTCGGTGGGCGAGTAATGGATGCCGGCGCCGGCGATGCGGTGCAGCTCCTCCTCGTTGTGGGCGATGCCGGATCCCAGGCCGCCCATGGTGAAGCTCGGGCGCACAACCAGCGGGTAGCCGAACTTCTCGGCGATCTTGTCGACTTCCTCGATGCTGTGGGCGATGTCGGAGCGGGCGGATTCGGCGCCGGCCTCGTCAACGACCTTCTTGAACAGTTCACGGTCCTCGCCACGGTCGATGGCTTCCAGGGAGGCACCGATCAGTTCGACGTTGTACTTCTTCAGGACGCCGGCCTCGCCCAGCGCCATGGCGGCGTTGAGTGCGGTCTGGCCGCCCAAGGTGGGCAGAAGCGCGTCGGGGCGTTCCTTGGCGATGATCTGCTCGAGGATCGGAGTGGCGATCGGCTCGATGTAGGTGGCGTCGGCCATCTCCGGGTCGGTCATGATGGTGGCAGGGTTGGAGTTGACGAGGATGACGCGGATGCCTTCCTCACGAAGGACGCGGCATGCCTGGGTGCCCGAGTAATCGAACTCCGCAGCCTGACCGATCACGATCGGGCCGGAGCCGATGACCATCACGGATTTGATGTCGGTGCGCTTCGGCATATCACTTACCTTCCTTGGAGTTGTTCTTCATAAGTTCGCAGAAACGGTCGAACAGGTAGGCCGCATCGTGCGGGCCTGCTGCGGCCTCCGGGTGGTACTGCACGGAGAATGCGGGGATGTCCACGCACTGCAGGCCTTCGACCACGTCGTCGTTCAGATCGATGTGGGAGACGAACACCTTGCCGTACTTGCCGTTTTCAAACGGCGCGTCGACCTGCTTGCCGATCGGAGCGTCGACCGCGAAGCCGTGGTTGTGGGCGGTGACCTCGACCTTGCCGGTGGTCAGATCCTTGACCGGCTGGTTGATGCCACGGTGACCGAACTTGAGCTTGAAGGTGCCGAAGCCGAGCGCGCGGCCAAGCAGCTGGTTGCCGAAGCAGATGCCGAAGAACGGGTAGCCGGCGTCGAGCACCTGGCGCAGCAGCTCGATTTCGGGGCCGGCCTGTTCCGGGTCGCCCGGGCCGTTGGAGAAGAAGACGCCGTCCGGGTTCAGGCTCTCGATTTCGGCGAAGGTGATGGTGGAGGGCACCACGTGCACGCGGCAGCCGCGTTCGGCCATGCGGTGCGGGGTCATGCCCTTGATGCCGAGGTCCACGGCGGCCACGGTGTACAGCGGCTCCTTGCCTTCGTACTCGCCGCATGGCTCGATGGTGTAGGTCTCCTTGGTGGACACCTCGTCGTACAGGCTCAGGCCCTGCATCTGCGGGGTGTTCCTGACGTCTTCGAGCAGCTGCTCGATGGTCTTGAGCGCGCCGGTGGCCTGGTCGGTCAGGGCGTCGCCGGAGAAGATACCGGCGCGCATCACGCCTGCGGAACGCAGGTGACGCACCAGCTTGCGGGTGTCGATGTGGCTCAGGCCGACGATGCCGTTCTTGGTGAGGTCGTCATCAAGGCTGCCTTCGGCACGCCAGTTGCTCACGTTCGGAGAGGGATCACGCACGATGTATCCGGCAACCCAGATGCGGGAGGACTCAGGGTCTTCGCTGTTGACGCCGGTATCGCCGATGTGCGGGAACGTCTGCACAACGATCTGGCGATCGTAGCTCGGATCGGTGAGCGTCTCCTGGTATCCGGTCATACCGGTGGCGAAGACGATCTCACCGGTCGTCTCACCGAGGGCGCCATACGGCTCCCCCACATATACCTGTCCATCTTCCAAAACGAGGACTGCATCGTCCTTGTCATACATCGGAATTGCGATGGTCCCGGACTCGTTCTGGCTCACCAAAACCCCCTTATGTTTTTCGGGTATTCGTACCAAGGTTAACGGCCAGCGCAGACTCACACGCCGTTGGGCGCAAAGTCTCACCCCGCTGGCGGGGCTGTCGGCAAGGTGCCGACTTGAGAATGTACGGCGACACAAGTGTCCGCCCATGAAAAAGCCTCCCGAATGGGGAGGCTGAACAACAAATGACTAATCGACCGTCGGCTGAATCTCAGCGGACGGGGCAGCGGGCTCGTCGGATGCACCGGACGAATCGGAAACATCGCCCTCATCGGTCGGATCGGATGCGGCGGCATCGGAATCGGACGATTCCTCATCGGCCTCTTCCGCCACGGACTCCGGTGCCGGTGCTGCGTTCTTGGCGGTGCACACCGCAGACAGCAGGCCATGGATGAAAGCGGGCGAATCGTCATCGCACAGGGTCTTGGCCAATGCCAGAGCCTCGTCGATAGCGACCTTGTCCGGCACATCATCGTTGAACAGAATCTCCCAAGCGGCGATACGCAGAATGTTGCGATCGACCACGCCCATACGGCGGACCTTCCAACCCGTGGAGTGTTCGTCCAGGGTCATGTCTATCTGACGACGGTGCTCGGCCACGCCCTTGACGATTTCAATGGCATAGTCGGGAAGCGGGGTCTGGGCACCGGGATGTGCGATGCGTTCGTCAAGCAGGGAGAGAATATCCTGGTTTTTTTCGTCGGCTTCGTACAGGGTGTTCAGAGCCCTTTTGCGCGCGGTGGAACGTGCCATACTGCTGCTGTCCTAGTCCTTTATACGGTCGGTCGTCTGTTGAGGATGCGGAGATCAGTTGTTCTCGCGGCCGGTGTAGGAACCATCCTCGGTGTTGATCTTGACGCGGTCGCCCTCATTGATGAACAGCGGGACCTGAATCTCGGCTCCGGTCTCAACGGTGGCCGGCTTGGTGCCGGCGTTGGAGCGGTTGCCCTGCAGGCCCGGCTCGGTGTGGGTGATGGTCAGGACCACGGAGCCCGGCAGGTCAACGCTCAGCGGGGTGCCGTCGTGGAAGGAGACCAGGCAGTCGGTGCCTTCGAGCAGGAACTTGGCCTTGTCGCCCAGAAGGGTCTTCGGAACCATGATCTGATCGTAGGTGGTCATGTCCATGAACACGAAGTTGTCGCCGTCCTCGTAGGAGTACTGGAGGGTGCGGTTGTCGACGGTCTCGAATTCCATCTTCATGCCTGCGTTGAAGGTCTTGTCGACGATCTTGCCTGAGAGCACGTTCTTGATGGTGGTGCGTACGAAGGCGGGGCCCTTGCCCGGCTTGACGTGCTGGAACTTCATGACGGTCCACAGCTGGCCGTCCAGGTTCAGGACGGATCCGTTCTTGATGTCGTTAGTAGTCTGTGCCACGTTATTCACCTATTTCAAATTCAAACTAGCTTAGGCAAAGCCCAAAAATTGCCTTGGCTATTATGCCACACCGGGTATACAGGAAGTGAACGCTGGGGTTTCCCACGTGGCCCCGACTAGACTGGATGAATATGCGATCCTTCTTCGAAGCCATATCCGTGTCCTGCGTCGTTCCCGCGCAATCGCCGGCGGACAACGAACGCACGGTGTTCGACAACCTGTCCTTCAGCATGGAACGTGGCGAGATCGTCGATCTGGTGGGACCGTCCGGCTCCGGCAAATCGAGTCTGCTGACCGCATGCGCCCGACTCAACCCGCATGCGCACGGCACGTTCGCCCTTGAAGGCAAGCGCAGCGGCGAGTTCACGCCGCAGCAGTGGCGGCGGGATGTCGCCTACCTGCCGCAGAAGCCGATTCTGACGGGCAAGAACGTGGCCGAGGCGATCCGCCTGCCCTGGACGCTCGCGATTCGCGGCAAGGGCGGCAAGGCCGAGCAGCTGCTGCCCGACGAGCGCATCCGCACGACGTTGGACGCGATGGGCTGCGAGGACATCGATCTGGAGCGCGCCCCGCACGACCTGTCGGGCGGTCAGGCGGCCCGCGTGGCCCTGGCCCGCACGCTGCTCACCGATCCGAAGGTGCTGCTGGCCGATGAGGTGGACGCCGGACTCGACGACGACAACGCGGCCAAGGTGGCTACGATCATGGCGGATGCCGCCACACGCGGCATGGCGATCATCCGCATCCGTCACCGTCCGCCGGACGGACGGGCCACCCGCACGCTGATGCTGGACAAGGGGCGGCTGACCGGACGCGAGATGACGGATTCGGCGGCGCAGGACGCGAACGCGGTGCCTGCCGGCGCCGATGAGAATGAGGAGACGCAGTCATGAGCGGCGATCTGGGCAATTCCTACAACATCGATATCTGGGGTCTGCTCATCGCGTTGGGCATGGTGGCCGTGGCGGCCATCATCAGCGAACTCATGCACATGGGCATCGGCAGGACCCTGATGTGGTCGGCATGCCGCGCCCTCGTGCAGCTGTGCGCCATGGGATTCATCATCGGCTATGTGATTCGTTCGAACAGCGTGTGGATGGTGTTCGCTCTGATGACGGTCATGCTGGTCGCGGCGGTGCAGATCGTGATATCCCGCGCGCACGGCATCCCCAAAGGTCTTGCCGGACCGATCTTCCTGAGCCTGGTCATCACGATGCTGCTCATGCTGGCGTTGGTCACCGAACTCATCGTGCGCCCGCATCCATGGTATGCGCCCCAGCTGGTGGTGCCCCTGACCGGCATGCTGCTGGGCAACACCGTTTCCGCGCTCGCTGTCGGGCTGAGCCGATTCTATGAAAGCATGGAGGAACGCCGCGACGAGGTGGATATGATGCTGGCCTTGGGGGCGACGGCATGGGAGTCCGCCCGCCCATCCGTCATCTCGTCGATTCGGCTGGGACTGCTGCCCACCACCGCTTCGCTGGCCTCCAGCGGCATCGTGACCATCCCGGGCATGATGGCGGGCCAGGTGATAGCCGGCGGAGATCCGCTGAACGCCGCCAAATACCAGTTCGTGGTCTTCGGCGCCATCGCCGCGCTGACCTTGCTGGCCGACGGTCTGATCATGGCCATGGTCTATCGCACCTGCTTCACCACCGAGGACCAGTACGCGCGATAGCGAAGGCGGGGCATGGACCCCGCCTTCGGTCATGCTCCTTACAGAGCGCCCCTACGCAGAATGTCCGCGAGAGACCACACCACGTGGGCGATACGTGCGAGCTCGGCATGCCGTCCGACCGACAGCCACTGTGCGCGATACCGCTCGAACCACAACTCCAGATCGGCGGCGAGACGATTCGCCCCGCTGCCGACGTCCTTGCCGTCGGCCAACGCCAGCAGTTCCTCGCCAAGTTCGTTGAACAGTCGCTGCCCGTCCAGCATCACCGACAGGAACTCCGCGGTCAGGCCTCCCTTGTCTAGACCGGCGAACGCGTCGCCGCAGTCACGCAGCACCTGATCGCAATCCCGACGCCGTTCGATACGCTCGCGGTTCCACTGGAGCATCCGCCGGCGCGCGTCATCGCATCCCAATGTGCGGTCCAGCGTGAGCTTTCCGCCGCTCGAACGTTCCATGCACGCCGCCACATCCATGTTCAGCGCGCCGGTGCCGGAACCGTATTCCAGCTCCAGCACCTGCACGGCAAGGTCCCAGGGGAATGACACCCCATCGGAGTCGATGCGGGCGAGGCAATCCATGATGCGACCGGATTCGTCGCCATACACCAGAGCGGAGATTCGACGGTTCATCTCATGCGCATCGATCTCGATCGGATTCCAAGCGTTCTGAGCGCCATAGCACAGGCCCGGCACGCTCAGACGCGGATCGTTGACATGGCCATAATCACCCCAATCGGTGACCACCATGCCTTCCGCATCGTACTTGGTCCCCGCCAACGCCATGTGATACGTGTTCAGCCAGGCACCCGCATAATCGGGGAAGAACCGGCTCCAAGCCCGCACCGCGGGGCACACGAACTGTCGACGGCCCTGCGTGGCGATGGTCTGGATCTTGCTCTCGTCGATCTGCGGCTCGTACATCCAGTTGAGCATCGTGATGTCGCCGGGCAGCAGATCCATCGTGCGCGGGCTTTCGAGCGCGATGTCCGCCCACAACATCGGTTGCCGACCATGACGGGCAAGCGTTTCGCACAAATCCCTGACGAAACCGGCATACAGTTCATCGCGGCCGGCTTCCGGCGCGTCCTGCGCGGACCTGCCACGTCCCAAGTCGAACGTCTCATCGCCGCCGATATTGAAGGACTTCGAACGGAACAGCGGCGCGTATTCCTCAATCAGGCGCGAGGCGAAATCATGGGCCTTGGGATCGGCGGCGTTCAGCGTGTGATGCTCCATGCGTTCGATGAAGCTGAACGGGCGGTCGGCGTCTTCGGGAAACTCACCCAGCCCGCGATGCTCACGGGTGCGCAGATTCATGTACATGTGCCCGAACGTGGCCAACGACGGCACCAACTCGATGCCGCGACGCGCGCAGTACTCGTCCAGATACGTGATGTCGGCGGCCGTGAGCGGATCGGTGCCGCGCCACGCCTCGCTGAGCTCGACGAACGCGAAGGCATGCTCGACATACAGCTGGAACTGATTGTATTTATATAAGGCCAGCTGGTCGACGAACCAGGTGAGGAACTCCATCGTCGGCACTCGTCCGCGTGTCACGTCGAGACTGTAGGCGCGCACCGCGAACGCGGGCTTGTCTTGGATATGCAGGCAGGGAATGGCACGCGAGGTCTGCCCGATGATCTGCCGCAGCGTCTGCAGACCGTACCGCAGCCCGCTTTCGCCGCCGCCACGCACACGGATGCCCTCCGATTCGGACACATCCAACGTGTATTCGTCATGGGCCAGCCGTGAATCCAGGCCCAGGGATATGACGGTGCCGTGTGTGCGGCGCCTCAGGACGGTGACGCCGTAGCGGTGCCGAAGTTCGTCGGACAGCTGCTCGATCGGCAACGTCTCCCAAGACTGATCGGCATCCTCGATCGTCACCAGAGGACCGATCAAAGCCGTACCATGGGTGTACTCCAATGTCACCGGAGCGGGAATCAGGGTAAGATGCCGCGTTGCGTCGTCGGCCTTATGTTCGGAAGTGGGCACAGCTACTCCTTTCATGTGGTTTTCGTTAGCACGCCAGGGGATATTGTACGACACCGGCGAATAGGCGCGAAGAGAACCGTTCTCTATTGGCCGATTGGCACCGCTCCTGGACCATCACCCCTTAGCACCGCTCCAGCAGACGCTCGGCCAGTC
Organism: Bifidobacterium longum subsp. infantis ATCC 15697 = JCM 1222 = DSM 20088; assembly: GCF_000269965.1. Classification (NCBI taxonomy): domain Bacteria; kingdom Bacillati; phylum Actinomycetota; class Actinomycetes; order Bifidobacteriales; family Bifidobacteriaceae; genus Bifidobacterium; species Bifidobacterium longum. The sequence goes on along the minus strand of NC_017219.1, from coordinate 849,348 downwards.
CCCGAAAGACCTGACCGACGCCATCCGTGCGCAAGGCGCCATCGACATCCAGCACCGCGGGACGACCCGCCTCGCCGGTCTCGCGCACTTCGGGATCCAGCGGCAGTTGGGCCATCAGCGGCACGTCATAGCCAAGCGCCGCGCTTAACTGTTCAGACACGCGCTGACCGCCGCCGGCACCGAAAATCTCCAGCTTCTCGCCCTTGTGCTCGTAGTAGCTCATGTTCTCCACCACGCCACGCACCTTCATCGGCACCTGCAGGGCCACGAGTCCGGAGCGCACGGCGATGTCAGAGGCGGAGGGCTGCGGGGTGGTGACCACCACGAGTTCGGCGTTGGGCAGCGCCTGGGCCACGGAAATCGCCATGTCGCCGGTGCCGGGAGCCAAGTCGAGCAAGAGGACGTCCGGCTCGCCCCACCATACGTCAGACAGGAACTGTTCCAAGGAGCGCTGCAGTCGCGGCCCGCGCCACAGAATCGCCCGGTCAGCACCGGCGAACATGCCGATGGAGATCAGTTTCACGCCCCACGCGGTGACCGGCATGAGCATGCCATTCAGATTGGTGGGCTGTGTATGCACGCCGAACAGGCGCGGCAGTGAGAAGCCGTAAATGTCCGCGTCGATGACGGCCGTGTCGAAGCCGAGGGCCGCAAACGTGGCGGCCAGGTTCGCGGTAACCGAGGACTTGCCGACGCCGCCCTTACCGGAGGCGATGGCGAAGATGCGGGTCTTGACACCCGGTTTGCTGAAGGGGTTCCGCTTGCGTTCGGCCTTGAGGTTGGCGACCAGATCGGCCAGCTTGTCACGGCTCATCGAACCGACTTCGATATGAGGCAGCAGCTGTGCGCCCGGATAGGAGCTGACCGCGCCATTGATCTGGTTGGTGATGGTCTCGCTCAGTGGGCATCCGGGAACCGTCAGCTCAACGTGCACGGTGATGTCGTAAGTGCCGGCGTCCGACGATGCGGGCGCGGCTTCGATGGCGGCGATCATGCCGAGGTCGGTGACCGAACGACCGAGCTCGGGGTCGATGACCTTGCTCAGGCGTTCGTAGATGTCGGCTTCGATCTGACGTGCGTCGCTCATAAATCCGTATCCTCCTTTAGGGCCTGTTCTACCCTAGCGTGTGATGCGGCGGCATGCCAGAGGGAGTGGAGTAAGTCACACTGCGCACGCGCTGCGGATGTACCTCTCCCATTCCCGCATCCGTTTTGCGGACGACTACTTCCCTCAGTCGCACAAGGCGACAGCTCCCCTCAGAGAGGGGAGCCAAGTCAGTCGATGCTACCGGTTTCTAGGAGCTGGGCGAATTGGATTTCGCCCAGCATGGGGATGCCGAGTTCCTCGGCCTTGATGGCCTTGGAGCCGGCGTTTGCGCCAATCACCACGTAATCGGTCTTCTTGCTCACCGAACCGGCCGCCTTGCCGCCGCGCTCGATAATCGCCTCTTTGGCGGAGTCGCGCGAATAGCCTTCCAACGAACCGGTGACCACCACGGTTTTGCCGGCCAGCGTCTGCGGCAACGAACTGGTCTCGGCCTCGTCGACACCCACGCCGGCAGCCTGCCAAGCACGCAAAGTCGCGCCGCGCCAGTCGCCGGGTTCGCGGGTGGCGGCGAACCAGTTCACCACCGATTCGGCGATTTCCGGGCCCACCCCGTCGATGGCCGTCAGATCTTCAATCGTGGCCTTTTCGATGGCTGCCAGCGAGCCCATCGCCGAGGCGATCAGGCGTGCGGTAGGCGGACCGAGCCGGCGAATCGACAATGCGACCAGCACACGCCACAGGTCGGCGTGACGGGCCTTGTCCATTTCGTCGAACATCTTGCGCGTGTTTTCGCCGGGCCGAATGATCACCGGTACATCCGTGACGCCAGTGCGCGTGGTCTTGTGATCCACGCGCACGATGACCGCGTCGGCCGGCACGTCATACTCGGGATAGGAGGCTGCGGCAAAGCCCGGCATGGTACCAAGTGGAGCCTCAGCCCCGGTAGGTGCGCCGGTCGTCTCGCTGGCGGCACCTCCCTGTGTTTCGGCAGATTCGATTGCGGCCTCCCTTTGCGCGCGTTCGGCCAGCTGCTTGGCCGTGAGCTTTTTGGCCGGCGTGGGCGCGGTCCAGAAGGCGGGCACCTGATGCCACAGGCCAGAGCCGCCGACACGCTTACGCACCTTTTTCTTCTTACCGTTCGCACCGACCGTCTCATGCACCTCGACGATTGCGGCTTCACGCCACACGCGCACGTCGCGCAGATCGGCGGCGGTCAGGTCGAACAACCCGGATTCGTTGGACAACACCGGCTTCTGCGCGGCCGGCAATTCCAGCCCCTCCACCGGCTCATACGGGTCAGGCTCTTCGCCGGGGGCGACCAGCACCTCGGTGATGTTCGGCGCGTAGGTCGCCACCGAATCAGGCCGGTTCTCCTCCGGGTTGGTCAGAGCGATGGCCGATTGTTCGCCCAAGTGCTCGATGTCGAACGCCTTGCGTGAGGCCAGCGAAATCACACGCTCGGTCAACTGGGCCGGGCAGCTTTCCACATTCGGGCAGCGAATGTCCTTGTCACCCTCCTTGGCGGGTGCCAGTTTCGCGCCGCATGAAGGGCAGAACTCGGGCATAACGAATTCGCGCAGCTGGTCCTCACGCCCTTTGCGCCGTTCAAGCACCGGGCCGACCAGTTCGGGAATCACATCGCCGGCCTTGCGCACCACCACGGTGTCGCCGATCAGAACGCCCTTGCGTTTGACTTCAAATCCGTTGTGCAGCGTGGTACGAGCCACGGTGGAGCCGGCCACGTAGACAGGTTTGAGCACGGCGACCGGCGTCACACGGCCGGTACGCCCCACCTGCACGGTGATGTTGAGCAGTTCGGTGTTGACCTCTTCGGGCGGGTATTTGTAGGCGATGGCCCAGCGCGGCGCGCGCGAGGTGGCACCGAGGGTGCGCTGCAGGCCCAGGTCATCGACCTTGACGACAATGCCGTCGAGCGCGTGCTCGATGTCGCCGCGATGCTCGCCGTAGTACTCGATCATGTCCAAGATCTCCTGGAATGAGGTCACCGCACGATTATGCGGGGAGACCGGCACGCCCCACCTGGTGTATAGATCGTAGGCCTGCGACTGGTCGGCGACCACATCATGGGTGCCGCGCGGATGGTCCGCCCCCCAGGTGAGCTGCCCCAGACCATGCGCATAGAAGCTCAGGCGACGGGTGGCGGTGATGCGAGGGTCTTTTTGACGCAGCGAGCCGGCGGCGGCGTTGCGCGGGTTGGCAAAGGGCGCTCGTCCGGCGTCCTCCTGCTCGTTGTTCAGGGTGTGGAAGTCATCCCAGCGCATGAACACTTCGCCTCGGATTTCCACGAAGTCCGGAACGTCTTCCTTGGGGCCGCCGAGGTTGGCGGGAATGGAGCCGATGGTTCGCACATTCAGGGTGATGTCTTCGCCGGTAACGCCGTCGCCGCGCGTCAAGCCCTGTTCAAGCACGCCGTTGCGATAGATGAGGTTCAGGGCGAGGCCGTCGATTTTGACCTCGCAGCTCATGGGCAGGGGCTTGGATTCGGGCCAATCGAGGTCGCGAATCACCGAATCGTACCAATCCTTGAGCTCTTCGATGGAGAAGACGTCATCAAGGCTCATCATGCGGCTGGGGTGGCGCACGGAGACGAAGTCGTTGGAGAAGGAGCCGCCGACGCGATGGGTGGGCGACTGCGGATTGTCCAATGAGGGGAACGCCGCTTCGAGTCGTTCGAGGCAACGCATGCGCGCGTCGTAGGCGGCGTCGGAGCTGACGGGTGAGTCGTCGATGTAGTAGGCGATCTGATCGGATTCCACCCATGCGGCCACGCGAGCCCACAGGCGGGCGGCGGCCTCAGCGGTCATCGTGTTCACGTCGAAACGGTCGAGGCGTATCGCGTCGTCGTCAGTGGGCTGCAGTGCGGCTATCCATTGTTCGGAGCCAGGGGCAAAACGTGCAATACCGGTATCAGGCCGGACCTCGGCCACATCCCCATCGTCGAAATCCCATGCCAGTTGTTCGTTCGTGCTCATGGTTGTCTATCCTAGCGGGCTCGGCTCCCCTCGGCCGGCTATACCGTCAACTCCCCTCAGGCGGCTACGCGGATAGCGAGCGCAGGAACTGGGCTTGGATGATGTCGATGTTGTCGCCTTCACCGTCATTCATGCGGGCCACGGCCACCGAGAGCGTGCGGGCCGGCACGAACATGCCTTCATCCACGCACACGCGGGCGGCGTCACGCACGATGTCAGCCACTTCGATATGCGGCCAGACCGGCAGACCATGTATGGCAAGCACATGGGCGGCCGTCTCCACCGATTCAGGCACCGGCATGCACTGCGAGTCCGCACGGGAAACCAGTTCCTGCAGTTCGCTTTCCAGCGAACCAATGGCCCCGGGAGCGATGTGATCGCTCATAATGTAGGCCGCGGCGGCTGTGTCGAACCGGTCAAGCATCCATTCGGCGTACGCGAACCGGTAGTAGGCGAACGCGGCATCGTCGCGGTCCAAGGCCACGCGCAGAGCATTCAGGCAGGCGGCGCGTGCCGAATCCCAATCCTCATTGCGGGCCAGTTGGATGGCGAGCTTCAGATGTGAGAGCGGGTAGGCGGGCGCGTACGCCACCATACGGTTGAGGTGCGGGATGGCCGCCTCGGCACCCTTGATCTGGCTCAACACGTCAGCCAGCTCCATGTGTGCGTAGAACAGATTGTCCGGGATGAGCACCGTACGCTCGTCCAATGTGGCGAACAGTCGATTGTAGACCACGCGCTCGGCATAGGAGTTGAAGTATCGAGGTACGCCATGGCCTGCCGCATACACCTGATCCAGATGGGACACGGCCGCTTCGGCCGCTTCGATGGCCTGATCGGCTTGGCCCGAGAACAGCATGTCTCGGGCGCGCAGACGCTCCTTGTCAAGATCGTCAGCAAGCGTGAACGTGAAGTCCGGTGTGTCCTTGCCATCGATCAACGCACTGGTGACCTGTGAGGCCAAGCCGGTCAGTTCGGGATCGCATATCGATTCGATGACCTGCATGGCTCGCTGGGCCTTTTCCACGGAGCCGAGCGACGTGTTCCTGGCGATATCGTGGAATTCGTTGACGCCATGCTGCAGTAGGCCCACTCGCTGGATAGCCAGTCCGGCACTATTCTGTGCGCCCAGCACGTGAGCGGTCGCCGGGCTGAATTGACGGTCGGCCAGTTCGGGCTCCTCCTGGGATCCGGTGGGAGAGAACCGGCTGTCCGCCAAGTCGAAGTCGGCGCTGATGGGTTTCAGACCACCTTCGCCGTCCACGTCCATCACGGCACCGAACATGCGGTAGGTTTCCTCGGGATTGTCGAGCCCAGCGGTGTCCAGTCGCTTGAGGAAGGCATCACGGGTGAAGGTGACGGTGACCATATTACGCACGGTGGGATTGCGGCGCAGCACGCTCATCGGATCATCGTCCACGCCGGCGGCCCCATCAGCACCGTCAGTGCCGACGCCCTCGCCGCCGATACCGCCCAGGTCGTCACCTGCGCCGGTATCGTCCGGCATGCCGAACGCCATTTCGTCGATATCGACGCCCTTCATCAGATCTTCGAACTGCGAATCGATGGACGCGGCGCCATCGGCGTCAGCGGATTCGACCGAGGCCTGATCCGTAGCATCCGCAGACGGTCCGGTACCGTTGCCGGTTCCCCCGGTCGTGCCGCGTTCGTCACCGGACGCCATCTGCCCGAACGTCTCCTCATGGGTGATGGGGCGGGTCGGGTCGCCATGGAAATCACCATCTTTGGGGTCGGCTTTGGAACCCACACGCCCCAAATCGCCACTGCGCAGATGTTCAAAAGCGCTTAAAGCCTCGCTCATCATCGCCTCGATGGCGGAATCCTGTTCGGCAATCGCCTCTTCAAGACCAATGGAATCGATGTGCAACGACACCTGGCGTACGGATTCGCTGGTGCCGAAACTTAGCGCGGCCATCATCAGGCCGACACGCAGGTTGTAGGCGGCGCTCATCGACGCGCGTTCGGCGCTGCTCAGCGCACGCCACGTACGTCGAGTGGTGTCATACCGGCTATCGGGCATCATCGAGGTGCCGGCGGTGGTGAAGCCAATGGCCACTTCACCCGAATCCAAGCACGACCGGAACTCCACATCAAACCGATACGGCAACCGTAACCGGCGCAACAGTGAAGAGAGGGTCTGACGATACACCCATTCGTCGCTCCTCGCCGGCGAATACGAAGGCCGAGCGGCTTGAGTGTTGGTGTCGCTCCTATCAGCCCGCTCTACAGCGCCCTCAGTACTTCCAGCGCCCGCAGCATTCGTCACACCCGAATCCGGCACGTTCTGCTGGGTCAGCACATCTCGAGGATCGGGGAATTCACTGCGAATCTGTCCAGCCGTGCGGGCGGCGATATCGACCAGGCTCAGCACGGCCCGACGCTCCTGCTCGCCATCATACGGGTCAAGCGCCATAATCGCAGGGTTTTCGATGAGTTTCATGTCAATTTGCGCGGCCTCGGCACGGGTCACCGTATCTTCCGTAGGGTTGCGCCCCAAGGAAGCGTTGCGCTCCAGCCAAGCGCTCACCGCAGCGAATCGGTTGAGGTTGCCTTCGATCTTCAAGGATTTCAGCGCCTGCCCGAATGCCAAGGACTTATCCCACGTAAAGAAATAGCCGCTCGAATACGTCGAGGTGTACAGGTGCAACGGTTCGGCGCCATGCACCGCTTCCAGCCCCGGCGTGGTGTCGAGGGCGCCGGCTTCGCGCATCAGATCGGCGAAATGATCCTCCAGACCGGAGGCCCGCATGCCGTGGGCACGTGCCGCCAAAGTGTCACGCACCGAACGGCGAATCGCACCGATCGGCGCCTCGCGGTTGAGACGGCGGAAGATATTGCCGGAACCGAATCCGATGAGCAGACCATTGATCTGCGGCAACATATACGTGGCGAAGAACGCGATGGTAATGGCATCGCGGTATTCCAAATCATGACGCATCGCAGGCGGCAGATTGGCACGCATCTGCTCAAGCGTGTACCGGTTGCCGGCCTTGAGCCATGAGGCGAGCCATGTCATGCGTCCGGTGTCGTCACGTCCCACCACGCCACCGGTAATGGCCTTCACACCGTCAGCACCATGACCAAGGCCGCGCCCCAAACCACGCCCATGATGCAGCGCATTTCCCAGGCCACGGCCTGCACGGGAGAAACCGGAACGCGAACGCGGCTCGTCGCTTTCGCCCAGCCGCTCACCGTCCGGCAAAGTCACTTCTTTTTCCTTGCCGAACATGAATCGCGCCTGCATATCCTGCACGTCCATGTTGGGGTCGGCGCCCACGAATACGCGGCCATGCGTATCGGCGAACGCCACCTGCGCAAAATGATCGCGGTCGGGGAAAATGCCAAGCGAAAAGCCACGGCCTCTGGTGGAGGGCAGCTGCGCCCATCCAAGCACCAGCCCTTCCGGCACGTTCTCCAATTCAGGGAAGGTGCGTCGCTTGATTACAGGACTCAGCGCCACTGCATGGCGAGTCAGTTCGTCGATAATGCCGCCTTTACGCTCACTGGTCTCCTGCAAGGCATCGCCGAACGGATTCGTATCGTGCTTCTTCGGCTTGGACAGTCCCAGATCGGCCGCGAGCGCGTTCATCGAATCCTTCAGCCCGCCCAGCAGTGGCGCGCGGTTGTGCTTCCCATGGTCCGATGTACGTTTTGGCATGATTCACATTGTCTCTTGTTTGCCCGACATCAAGCCCGAATAAAGCCTATAGAATAAATGCGTGCATTCCATAGACCACACTCGCGCAGACCGTCCAATGCCGTCGAAACATGAACGGCATATGACCAGCCGTCCGGATACCCGACACCGGCTGCGTTTGGCGCGCCTGCTGATCGCCTTGCTGGCCGCCGTCGCCGCCATGGAGTGCATCGTGTTCAACCTGCCGTTCTGGCGTACGCTCGGAGCGAGCACGGATACGAACGCCGTGCATAACACGCTGGGTTCGGGTCTCACGCGCCGCAATGATGGCATGTTGACCGTCACCGATCCGACCAAGGCCTATCTTGAACTGACCGCGGACGGCACGTCGGATTACCTACGCATCGATACCGCGAGCGGCAAGGTCATCGATAAGGCCCGCGAGCAGGCCGAGGCCGAATCCGAAGCGAACGACGATAAGGAAGTCTTCAAACCGCTGGCGACCATTCATGTGCGCGCGGATGTCGATGGCATCACCGGCCGGGCCCAGTCGATGAATCCCGACGCTATTCGCAGCCATTATGTCAAGGCGCCAGGTGCCGGCATCGTGCGTATTTGGATTCAGGAAGAGCGCGGCGCGATCGTACCGGTCACCGACGCCCGCGCCAACGTGCGCGTACCGTTCGCCATCAATTGGATGCGCGTGCTCGCCATGGCCTTGGTGTTGCTGATGATTGCCGTCTGGAGGCCGGGATCGCGCCTGTGGCGTATCACGCTTGACCCGTCCAGCACTCGGCAACGACTTGCTTTCGTGGGGCTTATGGCGATTCCTACCCTACTTATCGGCGCATCCATCATCCGCGAACTGTGGTACGCGTCTCCGCTCGTCTTCCACGTTTCCGGCGATTACACCTATGATTTCGACCAGTATGGGCATGTGGCCGATGCGCTGGTCGCCGGCCGGCCCTGGCTCGACTTGCCGGTTCCCGAACAACTGGCCGCCACCGAGCACCCCTATGACGTAGCCACACGTGCCCAGCTACTCGCCAATGGAGCCAGTCCGCTCTACTGGGATTACGCGTATTATGACGGTCACTGGTATTCCTATTTTGGCGTGTTGCCCGCAGTGCTGCTGTTCATCCCCTATCGTCTGCTGACCGGTCATAATCTGCCGACATCCGTCGCCGAGTATATTCTCGTGCTGCTGTTCATCATCTTCTTCTCCTTGCTGTTGCTGCGCGTCATCCATCGCTTGATGCCGAAGACTTCGGTGGCGGCCGCGTCGTTAGTAGTGGTCTCATCGTTGGTGAGCGCGCAAGTGGGGTATTTGCTGTATCGCACGAACTTCTATCAGATACCGTTCGCCGCATCGCTGACGTTGACGTCGCTGGGACTATGGCTATGGCTCGGCGCGGACACGTCCCGCCGCCCGCTGAGACCATCGGACCGATGGCAGGCGGGCGATGCCAAACCTCTCTCCCTGCCACGACTGGCCTTGGGCGCCTTGTGCATTGCGGCGAATTTCGGATGCCGACCGACGTTCACCTTGGCCGCATTGCTTGCGTTCCCCCTGTTCTGGCCGCAGATTCGCGCGCTGGGCAACGGTCTGCGCACACGCCGTATCAAGCCGTTGCAGGCGTTGCGCGCGCCGCTTGCGGTAATCATCCCCGCCATTCTCGTCGTGACGCCTCTGATGGCGTGGAACATGGTTCGGTTCGATTCCCCGTTCAATTTCGGTAATGCGTATCAGTTCTCCGTATCCGATATGACCCGGTATACCACCCCGTCCGCGGATATGCCCGCCAACATCTGGTATTACCTGTTCCTGCCGCTGCGCTTCATGGATCGTTTCCCGTGGCTGGCGGGCTCTCCCGCCCCGATGCCGCAATGGGGCTATTACGAGGTGATGGTCGGCGCGATTTTCACGGCCACGCCACTGACCGTGATGGCTTTGGCGCTGCCCCTGCTGCGCAGATTGGAGACGCACGGCATGCGGCCATGGCTGATGTCTTGCTTGGCCGTGGCGGCGGTGCTGATCGTGTTCGACAGCCGTGTCGGCGGTCTGGGATGGCGGTATTCCGCCGATTTCGGCTGGCTGATCTCACTGGCGTCCATACCGGGGCTACTGTGGCTGGTCAACGGGCGCGAGCCGGGACGTTCATTGGCGGGGGCCAACGACGCCGCTTCAGACGATGGCATCGCCCGCGTCACTCCGTGGCGTTGGCTGATGCGCTGGGTCGTGGTGCTGGCCGTATTGTGGGCGCTGGGCATAGCCGTGCTGGGTTGCTTCGTGCAGGCGCGCGACGACGCCATGATCGTCAACGATCCGACGCTATGGCATCAGGTTCAAGCATGGTTCACGATGCTCTAGTCTCGTATCGGAGGCGAATCAGATCCTCATAAAACGCCACAGCCTCAGCCGGCGCTCCGTCAAACACGACCGCGTGCTCGTCCAGTACCAGTACGCGGTCGATGGCGTATTCGGGCCGGCGGATCATATCCGTGTCATGCGTGGCGAAAATCACCTGCTTGTTGTAGCTGAACAACGCCTTGGCCACATGCGCGGTGCCAATCTCATCCAATCCCTTGCTCGGCTCATCCGCCACAATCGCACTCGGCTCAAAGCTCAGCGCGGCCGCAATGGCCAGCAGGTGCCGTTTCTCGGAATCCAGTTCGCTGGCCTTGGCCTTGGATACCTGCGCCAGATCAAAATGCGCAAACAGATTGCCGATGCGCGCATGACGTTCTGACTCGGGCACCTTGTGCTTTTTCAGCGCTTCGGAAACAGCCTCGGAAATATTCGCCGCTTGGTAGAAACTGTTCGGAATCTCCTCGCGGCGAACTTTGCCGACCAGATTATCGATGCGCTTCGCGTCCTTCTTCACAGCCGGGTCAAGACGTTCCTCACCGCCCGCAATGGTCACCGTACCGGCGTTGGCCTTCAACGAACCGTCCAGCAGACCCAGCAATGTGGATTTGCCTGCGCCGTTCAGTCCGATCACGGCCACCCGCCGCTCGCTGATGGTGATGTCCGTGGGAGCAAGTCCCACGTGCCCATCATCATACGTATGCCCGGCCTGATTCAAAGTGAACGTCAGCGATGCCGGGCGTGGCAGTTCTTTCGGTCTAAACAAGAATCCCATGCCGCTATTGTACGTGGAGTACAGGTGCGGTGACGGCAAACACCGGCCTATCGCAGCAAAGCGGCGACGGTATTGAGCACGGCGCGGATGCCACGCTCGAATTCGTCCGGTTCGGGCAGCAGGGAAACGGCCAGGTATCCATTGGAGGTCATGTCGAAGAAGTAGCCGGGCTGTCCGGTGAGTTGGTGCTCGTCAATCAGCCGCAACACCATTTCGTTCTCATCGATGACTGAGGGCACTCGTAGCAGCACGTTCCAACCGCCTTCGGCCCGTAGCACGCTGACCAGCCCGTTGGGATCGGCATTGAGCAGCGTATGCAGCTTGGCAAGATTATCGCGCACGCGCTCCCCCACCCGTCTGGTCTGTGCAGGCGCGGCGTTCAATAATGCGGGAATCCGTTCGGCGATGATGTCACTCATCGGCAGATAATCATCGGCGATGACGTCCAGTCGACGCTGGGCCTCGGCAACGTCCTCGTCGGGTCCGGACACCTGAATCCATCCGACTTTGGCGTGCGGCGCGGCCAGCATCTTGGAGAATCCGTCTAAGGCGAAGGTGAGCACGCCACGCTCCCCCGCGAGCCGTGCGTCGCCGGGGAAAGGTTCGAGAGAGTAATCGAAGAACACTTCATCGGCGATAAGGGCGATGCCATGTTCACGGCACAATGTCACGATATGTGCACGCTCGGTTGGTTTTACGTACGAACCGGTCGGATTGTTCGGGTTGATGAGCACCAATGCTCTGATGAGTTCGCCACCGGGCTCGCTGAGTAGCCGCTCGAGTTCGGCGATGTCGATGAACCAGGAGCCGTCGAATTGCAACTGGTATTCGACCGTGTCGACGCATTCAAGCCGTGCAATCGACTCGATCAGCGGATAGCCGGGTTTGGGTGCCAGCACCGCGTCGCCGGCGTTGCAAAGTAACTTAATCAGCCATGAATACGCCTCGGACGTGGAGCTCAGCAGGTACAGGGCGTCCGGGTCAACGCCCTCGATGGCGGTATTCGCATTGACGAAAACGGCATGGCGCTCGTTCCTGCCCTCGCCGGCGGCGGGCGAAGCCAACTGAGGGCTGCTTGCGTCTACCACGTTTGCCGTATTGAGGAATGCGGCCAATGATTCTCGTGCCGCACGCGGTCCACGCGGGTCGGCCGTATACACGCTCGGCACCAATTCGGGTGCCAACCCGTGGCGGGTCGGATTGGAATCGTTGAGTTTGCTGAGTGCGATGCCGTTTGCCTTGGCTGCCGCCTCGGCCGCCGCAATGGGATTCGGCGCAGAAATATCCACACGAGAAGAGAAATGCACGCTCATACCTTCCCACGATAAAACCACCCCTGCCGAGCCAGGTATATCGAGGCCTCATATCCACCAGCATCCAGCACTACGACAATCGTGCGGCACGGCAGCGGAGTCGTCAGACATACTATGACTTCAATCCACATCGAATAACGGCCTAGCTACATTCATTAGGTCATTTTCGCGCTCATTAGGTCACTGCTAGTCGAGCCTCACAATTGTTGATGCTTGAAACGCCGCCATTCCGAGCCCATTGCAATTCAGGTCTGGAATGGGAGTGACCTAATGAACACAAAATCGACCTAATGAACGAATTACTCATTAAAAAAGGCCGCCCGAAATACTTGGACGGCCTTACATATGGTCAATACGGCTCCTGCGCCAGCAGAAATAACTCAGCTCACTGCTGCTTGGTGCTGGCGTAGTAGGCGGCACCGACGATGCCAGCCTGGTTACGCAGCTTGGCGGGCACAATCGGGGTCTTGATATCCACGTACGGCAGGAACTTTTCGCTCTGACGGCTCACGCCGCCGCCGACGGTGAACAGGTCCGGGTTGAAGTACTTCTCCATAAGGCCGTAGTACTTGGTCAGACGCTTGGCCCACTTCTTGTAGCCCAGTTCCTCGTTCTCGCGAATCGCGGAGGAGGCGTACTTCTCGGCGTCCAGATGCTTGGCGCTCAGGATGATGTGTCCGAGTTCGGTGTTCGGGATGAGCGCGCCGTTGTAGATCAAGGCGGTGCCGATGCCGGTGCCCAGTGTGGTGGCGATGACCAGACCATCCTGGCCCTTGGCGGCACCGAACTGGACTTCGGCCAGGCCGGCGGCGTCGGCGTCGTTCACCACGACGACCGGGCGTCCGCAGGCTTCGGAGAACACCTCAGTAACGTCCACGCCAATCCAAGACTGGTCGAGGTTGGCCATGAAGTCGAGCTTCTGGCCGGGCTTGATCGGCGCGGGGAAGGCGATGCCAACGGGTGCGGATTCAGGCACTTCGAAGTGGTCGAGCTGCTGCTTGACGATTTTGGCCACGGCCTGAGGAGTGGAGACCTCGGGAGTGAGAATCTTCAGTCGCGGTTCGGCGAAGTCGCCCTTGGTGAGGTCGACGGGCGCGGCCTTGATGCCGGATCCTCCGATGTCGACGCCAAAAGCCTGTGCGGTCTCAATCATCGTTGACTTCCTTTCCTTATATGTCATCGATCCACGATTTCGCCCAAGTCTAACGCGACCATCACGCGGACGCGCCGGACGGGCCGGGGCATGGCCGTCACTCAAGCGACGGCATGGGCTTCCAGGTGGGGTCGTGCATCAGCTTGCGCGAGGCCCACCAGCCCTTGGCAATCTGCACCAAACCGGTCTTGAGGTGCTCGCGATCCACCATCACCAGGCGAATGACTTCCTTGGCCGCGGTGAGCACGGTACCCAGTCCAAACACCAGCGGACGGAAGTCACCATAGGTCATGAAGTACCGGGCCATGTATCCGCGGTTGCGCATGATGTGATACCGGTTCATGTCGGATGTGGAGTTGAGCTGGCGCACACCGGCGATATCCCAATTGCCGATTTCGCGCGTACGGCGCAGGATCACGTCGGGCACCACAATCGGGTTGGTGACCTTGCTGGCGCGGTAGCCATACATCGTGTCATCCCAGTAGATGAAGAAGCGCGGGTCCGGCAGACCGATTTCCGTGACCACACGGCGGTTGAACAGGCCGCCTTCGAAGCACAGCGTGTCCATCACTCGATACCCGGCCGGGCCGAATGCGGCGGGCGCAATCGGGTTCGGAATGCCCAGCGGCACAATGAAGTCGTACTGCCAGTAGAACGGGCCGCCATCGTAATCGAATCGGGATCCCTGAATCACCTCGTGCCTGTCGGTCCACTTGGACAGCTTGGCAATGGCGTCCGGCAGCACGGCCACATCGTCGTCCATCACCCAGAACCATGCGGCACCCAGCTCGTAGGCTTTGGCCACGCCGGCGGAGAAACCGCCCGCACCACCCAGGTTCTCGGTCTGCGGCGCATAGACCACACGTTCTTCGTTGCCGGACTGGTCGGCCACGGTGGTGCCCCATTGGCCGGTCACCTTGCCGGCAAACGCAGCGACCATGTCCGCCGTCTGATCGGACTGCTCGTTGTCCACGATGACGATGCGCCACGGTGCCTGCTCAAGCGCCAGAATCGAATCGAACAGTACCTCGAGCAGCTGCTGACGTTTGTAGGTGGTGACGATCAGGGCAAGCTTGTCGATGGTGTTGTTGGGTTTCTTCACTTCAGCCATGGCTCCCATTGTTGCACTTGACCGGCACAAGACGAATTTCTGCACAGTGAAACGCGGGTTGCGTACGTCCGGCGCATGGCGTATGAATAAGCCTGTCAGTTTCAGGGAAGGTGCAATTCCTTACTGGCGGTAACCTGTACCCCGGGTTTCATAACGGGGATGGCGGGAAGCCCGCGACCCGCGCAAGCGGCTGATCCGGTGAGATTCCGGAGCCAACGGTATAGTCCGGATGAAAGAAACGAGGGCTCATTATGAGCGTATCTTCGCGTATCCGCATGCAAGTTGTTCGTTCTGTGGCGCCCGAGGCCGAGGGTTCGGCCAGCGCGTCCACCGCCAGCACCAACGCCAAACTTGGCTCACACACCACTGGCGTGGCCGATTCCGGCCGCTGGTCCACGCGCCGTATCGCCATGTATGCACTGTTCGTGGCGCTGGCGATGGTCACCAGCTTCATTGAATTCCCGATTACGCCGGTCACTTGGCTGAAGTACGACCCGTCCGGCATCGTCTGCCTGATCGCCGGCTTTGCGTACGGTCCGGCCGCCGCCGCAATCGTGTCTGTGCTCGGCTTTGTGCCGCACATGTTCGCCGACCCGTGGGGTTCGCTGATGGCTGTGCTGGTGGCGCTGTTCCTGTCTGTGCCGGCCGCGTTCATCTACCGTAAGATCCGTACGCGCAAGGGTGCCGCCATCGGCATTCTGGTGGGTGCGGTGCTGGCCATCGTGGTGGCGCTGGTGGGCAACCTCATCGTCACGCCGATTTACGCGCACATGACCTACCAGGCTGTGGCCGCGATGATTCTGCCGATTCTGCTACCGTTCAACGTGGCTAAGATGGCGATTCACGCCGTGATCACCTTCCTGATCTACAAGCCGGTCTCCAACCTGCTGTCCAAGCAGCAGTGACTGGCCTGAGACGGGCCTATGCCCGCCACGACTAACGATCACTCAACGACCACTCAAAGAACAAGAACGCAGAACTCCGGCCTTTGCCGGGATTCTGCGTTTTCGCCTATCAGTTACGGATTACTGTTTCATGACCGTTGCACCCCATTCCTTCGACGCCGACGAGTTCCACGATTCTGCCGAACCTCACGCTTCCGCCGAGTCTGTCTCCCCCGCCGCCGTACTCAAGGACATTCGTTTCAGCTATGACCGCGGCACCTCATGGGCTTTGGATGGTGTTTCGCTCACGGTCCATGCCGGCGAGCGCCTATGCTTGGTCGGTCCGAACGGGTCGGGCAAGTCCACGTTGGCCCGTCTGATTGCGGGATTGACCGCGCCGGACGGTGGTGAAGTGACGTTACTGGGGCAACGCGTGCACGAAGCTGGCCCGAATGCCGATGCCTATCGTGCTGCCCGCCGCGGCATCGGTATGGTGTTCCAGAATCCCGAGGATCAGCTGGTCACCACCGTGTTGGAGGATGACGTGGCCTTTGGCCCGGAGAATCTCGGGCTGGAGCGCGGGCTCATCAGCGAGCGTATCGTTGATTCATTGCAGGCCGTGGGGTTGGCGAACTTACGCCAGTCCGACCCGACCCGTATGAGCGGGGGGCAGCAGCAACGCGCCGCCATCGCCGGCATGCTGGCCATGAACCCGGCGATGCTGGTATTGGATGAGCCGACCGCCATGCTGGACGAATCCGCACGCGCCGAAGTTATGCGCATTTTGGATGATTTGCAGGCGCGCGGCACCACAATCGTGCATGTCACGCATCATCCGGATGAGACCGTTCATGCCGATCGCATCGTGCGCATGGAGGCCGGGCGAATCGTTGGTGTCACTGCAGCCGTCGATAATCGACCCCCGCTGGCGGAGGCTGTCTCGCAAAGCGAGACCGAGGGTGGCATCGGCACAGAAGCCGCCCCCAGTCGTCCTACGAACGACAGCCCCCGCCAGCGGGAGCGCGAAGACGGCTCCGAACTGCCGCTGCTCTCCGATGGCATCGGTGATATGACGGACCCCATTATTCGCGTCTCGCATCTGACCTATCGCTATCCTTCGGCCAAACGGGCGGTTATCGATGACCTGTCGTTCACCATCGCGCGCGGTGAAACCGTGGCACTGATGGGCGTGAATGGTTCGGGCAAGTCGACGCTGGTGCGCATGTTGTGCGCGCTGGCCGCGCCGACCGCCGGCAGCATCGAGGTGGCCGGCGTTCCGGTGGCCTCGACCGGCAAACGCGGTAGCAACGCACGGCCGAAGCCGGCGAATCGCAGGCAATTGGCGCAATTGCGCCGGCATGTGGGTTACGTGATGCAGCATCCGGAGCACCAGTTGTTCGCGGACACGGTGGCCGAGGACGTGGCGTACGGCCCGCGCAACCAGGGGCTCGCCGAGGCCGAGGTGGCCGACCGTGTGCGCGAATCACTGGACCTGTTGCATATCGGGCATCTTGCCGACCGCTCCCCTTTCGACCTGTCCGGCGGACAGCAGCGATTGGTGGCCATCGCCGGCGTGCTGGCCTGCAATCCTGACGTGCTCATCATGGACGAGCCGACCGCGAGCCTGGACGTCCAGGCCAAGGAGCGCATCCATGAGCTGTTGCGCATGCTCAAATCACGTGGCGTGACCGTGCTCATCATCACCCATGACTGGGAGGAGGCCAAGCAAATCGCCGACCGCGTGGTCCGTATGCCGATTGCCGCCCCCGCATCCGGCGGCCCCGTCACGGCCACCGTCACCGCCACGGCCGTATCCTCCAACGGCCCTGTGCACTCAGTGATACACCGACTTGACCCGCGCGTGAAGATGGTGGGTTTCCTGGCCGCCATGTTCACGATGTTCGCGGTGAACACACCCCTCCAGCTTGCACTGGGCATTGCCATCACCCTGGCCGTTATCGCGGCGGCACGCCTGAACCCGTTACGGGTGCTTGAATCCATTCATCCGATTCTGATCCTGCTGGGGCTGATGGGCGTGGTCAATCTGTTTGTGGTACGCACCGGCACGCCGGTGGTGGTGCTTGGACCGCTAAGCATCACCGATCAGGGCGTGACCATAGCCGTGCTGTACGCCTGCCGTTTCGCATTGGTAATCATTCTGGGCGCGGTGTTCCTCACTACCACCACGCCTACCGCCATGACCGACGCCTTCGACACCTTGATCAGTCCGCTCAACCGGCTCGGTATCCATGCCCAAGAAATCGCGCTGGTCATGAGTCTGGCATTGCGATTCATTCCAACGCTGACCGATGAAACCCGCGCCATCGTCGATGCCCAATCCGCGCGTGGCGGTTCCATCGAAACCGGTTCGCTGGCCCAGCGTATCAAGGCGATGAGCGCGATTATCGTGCCGATTTTCGCCGGCACGTTGCGTCACGCGGACAACCTGAGCCTCGCACTTGACGCCCGCTGCTATGAGGAGGGCATCCGCCGCACCCACTGGCGTGCCCTGACCATCGCCGCGCGAGATCTCGTATTCGCCGCTGCCGTCATCGTCTACATCGCGGCCATCATCGCGCTGTAGGGCGGCAAACAGCACAGACAGCACCGGTTGCTATGCTGGTGTGGTTATACGAAAGATGTAAGGAAATTCCCATGGCATTGACCAAGAAGCAAATCAAGCAGCTGCGCGCGATGGCGAACTCGCTGAAGCCCCTGTTCTATGTGGGCAAGAACGATTTGACCGAGTCGGCCGTCAATCAGGCCGATGAGACCATTGAGAAGCACGAGCTCATCAAGTGCGCGGTACAGGACGGTTCGGGCATGACCGCCAAGGAAGCCGCCGCCGGGCTTGCCGAGCAGCTGAACGCCGAAGTGGTGCAGTCCATCGGCAATCGTTTCGTGCTGTTCCGTCGCTCCCGGCGCGACGATGTGGAGCATATCCGCTTGGTGCGCGAGTAATGTTCGCTCTGCTCGATCCCGTAGCTTGATATGAGTAATGGCGGTTGGAATCAGTCCGATTCCAACCGCCATTACTCATATTCGCCCAGCGAGCACCGTCACTGATCCAAGATGGACCCGACGATTCCCGCAACAATGGTCAGAACCAAGGACCCCAGTACCGACCACCAGAAACCGTGTACGAAGACGCCCACGCCGAACAAACTGACCGCCAGCCAGCTGGCGAGTCGCATGAACAGCCAATTGATAATCAAGGTGACCAGCCCGAGAGACAGAATCGCAAACGGCAGTGCGATCAGATGCACAATCGGCTTGATTGACGCATTAATCAGCGCCATGAACAAAGCGAACACGGCGATGCCGAGAATCGGAGGCTCCCCCACCGGGGTCATGCCGGGAGTCACCGCGACCATGACGGCGGCGGCGATAGTCATAATCAACCAGCTGGTCAGGAAACTTTTCATGGCCCAATCGTAGCGCGGCAGGTTCTACTATTGTGCAAAACGTGAGATGATGTTGTGCAGAAACGGTAAGAAGGTACTGCCGTTCCCGATTGAGAAGGGACCGATCCACATGACTGATGATCAACAACAACCGTACGGTTCGGACAGTGTTCCACAGCCCGCACAGCCGTCGTACTGCCAAGATGCCGCACAGCAGCCGCAGGGCTATGGCGCCCCACAGCCCGCCGCATACGCTCAACCCGCCGCCGAAAGCTACGGCCAGCAGCAGCCGCAATACGGCCAGCCCGCCGGCGCATACGCTCAGCCTCAGTACGCTCAGCCTCAGTACGGCCAGCCTCAGTACGGCCAGCCCGCACAGCCCGTAGCGGGCTACGGCCAGCAGCCCGGCTATGGACAGGCCTACCAGCAGCCGAATGCCTACGCACAGCCGCAATACACCGCCGCTCCGTATGCCGCCGCCCCGGTGTGGCAATCATCCAAGTCCAAGTTGGCTGCCGGCCTGTTGGGCATCTTCCTCGGCGGACTTGGTGTGCACAACTTCTATCTCGGCAACACCGGCAAGGCCGTGGCCCAGCTGCTGCTGACGCTTGTCGGCTGGATTCTGCTCGGACTTGGCCCAATCGCAGCCGCCATCTGGGGCTTTGTTGAAGGCATCATCATCCTGTGCAGCAAGCCCGGCTCGCCGTGGCATAAAGACGCCAACGGCTACGAACTATCAGACTGAGACTGACCTCGGGCCACGTTCATTGGGCCTCTGATCAACCACGCCTCCGCAGGTATTATCTCGATGCCGCAGCCGCCGTGGGATGCGACACGCCGGCCGTGTACATGAGTTCATGTACACCTGATACAGGCGAATCAGTATCGCACGAGATTCAACAGTTCCTGCTGTTTGGCATAGCGGGAAACGTTGGTGAGGGCGATGCGGATGATGTGTTCGGAAGTCTTTTCCAAATGATTGCCGCCGGCCACATGCGGGGTGATCAGGCAATGCGGCTCATCCCACAACGGACTTTCCGCCGGCAACGGCTCAGGCTCGGTGACGTCCAACCCGGCACCGTGGAGCCGTCCATTGTGCAAGGCGTCGGCCAAGGCCTCGTGATCGATGGCGTCGCCACGCCCGGCATTGATCACGATGGCCGTGGATTTCAGACGACCCAGACGATCCGCATTCAGCAGATGATGGGTCTGCGGCGAGCGCGGCACCGCCATCGCCACCACGTCCGCCAATGGCAGCAGTGCTTCCAGCCGCTCGAAGCCATACATCTTTTCAATGCCCTTGGCCGGCACATCCGCATGACGGCGCACGCCGAAGGTACGCATACCTACGGATTGGGCAAGCTGAGCGAAATGCGACCCGATGTCGCCGACGCCGATAATCAGCGCGATGCCACCTTCCGGGCTCAATACCGGGCCTTCATCCCGCCACTGATGATCACGCTGATTGGAGGCATACCGGTTGAGGTTCTTCATCAATGCCCACATGGTGGCGAACATGTGTTCCGACACGCTTTGGCCATACGCGCCGCTCGCATTGGTGACCATGGTGCCGCGAGGCAGCACACCCGGGCGGATGTACGCATCCACACCGGCGCTGAAGGTCTGCAACCATTCAAGACGGGTGTATTGGGAAGCCTGCGAGACCGGGAAGTTGCCGATGACTGCGGTAGCTCGGGAGCGAAGCTCCTCGGGAACAGCGGCCGACCAGACCATGTCGCCGATGTGCGCTTCGTCGCCCACGAATTCCTGCGGCACATCGCGGGCCGCCTTGGCGAAAGCCCGCCGTTCTCCTTCGTTGAGAGGCAGGCAGTTGACAATCAGCTTATGCGTGTTCTCAATACCCATGGCTCACCAAACTAGGCGGCAGGGCGGATATTATCGCGTGTTTCCTCATGCTGAACCAATGCCGAACCCGCCCCGCCGGACCAATGCCGAACCCGCCCCATCAAACCCCACCCAACCAAGGGACAGCCCATTGCGCATCGACCGTAGCGTCCGCCCCGAACCGTACACTCACAGGTGGTTTTGTGATTCCATAGCGTGCAGCCAAGGCAGTACGATTGCCGGTTTATCCGCACGCACAGGTACCTACGCCGGTTGGTAAACCTTACATTCCATACATTGCAACCGAACGTTTAGGAGCATGTATGCCTGAGCAGCATATTGATAACGAGAAGATTCCCACACGTCTTATCGGCGCGATTGTGGCTGTCGGCTCACTTGCCTTCATTGGCATTCTGACCGAAACCGTGATGACCGTGCTTTTCCCCGCACTGATGCGCGAATTCCATGTCGACACGGCCACTGTGCAATGGATTACCACGATTTATCTGTTGGCGGTGGCCGCCACCATGCCCATCAGCTCGTTTTTGAAGCGCCGGCTCGCACTGAAAACCATTTTTCTTGCGGCTGTGATTCTGGCCATCGTTGGCTCGCTGATCATGATCGTCGCCCAAGCCTTCCCGCTGCTGATTGTCGCCCGCATTATTCAGGGCATTGGCTCAGGCGTGGCCACGCCGTTGATGATCAACATCATTCTGGAGCAGTCTCCTCGTTCGAAGATCGGCCGATTGATGGGCGTAGGATCGCTGGTCATTACCGTGGCTCCGGCCATCGGCCCGACCGTCGGCGGCGCGGTGACCACAGTGCTGCCGTGGCGCGCGATCTTCGTCATCGCCATTCCGCTGGTGCTAATCGCAGCATTCATCGGCATGAAGTGCATTGAGCAGAAGACACCGACCGAAGCTGCCTATCTTGACCCGATTCAGCTTTGGTCCATTGTTGTCGCGCTGGTCGGTCTGGTGCTGGCGCTGAACCAAGGTGGCGTGTCCATCAGTGCGGCGGTGTCCGGCAAGTCAGCCACACGCTCCGGCATTATCGCCATTGTCAGTCTGATTGTGGGCCTCGCCTTGCTGATCGTGTTCGCCATGAGTTCCAAGCGTGCCTTCTCCCCGCTGCTGCGCCTTGGCATTCTCAAGGATCCCGCCGTACTGTTACACGCCTGCGCATATCTGCTGCTGCCATTGGTCGCCATCGGCTACGGCTATGTCATCACCAATGTGGCACAGCTCTCGCTCGGCACCACGGCATTTGTGGCCGGCTCTCTGGTGCTGCCCGGAGCACTGGTCGGCGCTGTCTGTGCCCCGCTTGGCGGCTGGTTCTACGATAAGTTCGGCGCGGTCAAGCCGATTCTGATTCCGATCGGCATCGCTATTTTGGGCCCAGTGCTTATGCTGGTGTTCTCGATGCAGCTTACGCCCGTGCTGCTCGCCGGATTCTATTTCATTTTCGGTCTGTTCTATTCCATCGGCAATGCGAATGTGATGACCAGTGGCCTGTCGGAGGTCTCTCCCGAGTTCAAGCCGGACGGCAACGCCATTTTCAACACGTGTCTTCAGTTTGGCGGCGCTGCCGGTACCGCACTGTTCTCCACGATTCTTTCCGTGGCTCAGGCCGGCGCAGGAGAAGAAGGCACCGCTGAGTTTGCTCATGCCACTGCCGTCGGCGGCACATGGACGTTTGCCACGATGACGGTTATCTGCCTGATTGGCTGGTGCTGTCTGGCCACCGCGTTCCGCATTCGCGCCTCACGCCGGCGCGCCTAAGACCGTCAGTCCGCGGCCCGCGACGCCTCCCGCCCGGATTCGTCACCGTGCAGTATCGTGCGGATTCGGACGAGACGCTGGCTGACTTCGTGTTCGTAGCCGCGATCGTTGGGATGGTAGTACTCGGTGCCACGCAGCTCTTCGGGCATATATTCCTGCGGTGCCACGGCACCGGGCCAATCGTGCGCATACTTGTAGCCCTCGTGGTTGCCCCACTCTTTCATAAGCTTGGTGGGGGCGTTCCTCAAATACAGCGGAACAGCGCCGATCTTGCCGGCATCCACGTCCGCGAGCGCCTGGTTGATGGCGTTATAGCTGGCGTTTGATTTGGGCGCGGTGGCCACGGCAATCGTGGCTTCGGCCAAAATAATACGTGCCTCAGGCATGCCGACCAGCGCCACGGCCTGCGCCGCGGCCACGGTGACCTGCAAAATCTGCGGGGCGGCCATGCCGACTTCCTCGCTGGCGGCAATCATGATGCGACGGGCGATGAAGCGCGGATCTTCACCCGCTTTCAGCATGCGCGCCAGATAATGGATGGCGGCATCCGGATCGGAGCCCCGCATGGATTTGATGAATGCGGAAATCACGTCGTAATGGTCATCGCCGTCTTTGTCGTAGCGCACGGTGGCGGTGTCCATTACCGTAGCCACGATTTCGGGGGTGATGATGGGTCGGCGTGCGCCCTTTTTGCGGGCTTCGTCGCCGGTGACCGCGCCAGCCGCGGCCTCCAGAATCGTGAGACTCTTGCGTGCGTCGCCACCGGCCATGCGCACGATATCGGCGATGGCTTCGTCCGTGGCTTTGACCTCGCCCTTGAGACCGCGGTCATCAGTCAGCGCGCGCTGCACCAGTTCGGTGAGCTGATCAGGCTCCAATGACTCAAGCTTGACGACCACCGAACGGGAGAGCAACGGTTTGATGATGGAAAAGCTCGGGTTCTCGGTGGTGGCGCCGATAAAGGTCACGTCGCGGTTTTCGACGGCGGGAAGCAGCGCATCCTGCTGGGATTTGGAGAAGCGATGCACCTCGTCGATGAACAGTACGGTTTCCTGGCCGCGTGACACGAGCCGTTCGTGAGCGCGGGTGAGTACGTCGCGCACGTCTTTGACGCCGGATGTCACGGCGGAGAGTTCCTCAAACACGCGGCCGGATTGGCCGGCCACGATGGTGGCGAGCGTGGTTTTGCCGACGCCTGGAGGGCCGAACAGGATTACGGAGCTCGGCGCGGTGAGACTGCCTTTGCTGGCCGGATTGGCGAGGCGGCGCAGCGGCGAGCCCTGGCCCAACACCTGCGTTTGGCCAATCACCTCGTCCAAAGTGCGTGGACGCATGCGCACCGCCAACGGCCGTGTCATCGACTCCGGCGCATCAGCCACCCCAAACAAATCGTTCTCACTCATAAAGTCCTATAGTACCTCAGTGTTCGAACAGACGTTCGAGCTACACCTTGGCTTCCCTCAGAGAGGGGAGCCAGGAAAGGAATCAGTTACTCACCTTGTAGTCGTGGAAGACTACTTCGCCGGTGTCTTGGGTGGCGTCGAGGTCCACGATGCCTTCGATGGCCCAGTTGTGATCGCCATCGGAATCATCGATAATCTGACGCACCTTCCACGTATGCTCGTCGTTCTCATGCTTGTCATCCAACATGAACAGTTCGGGCGAGCGCGCTTCGGCGCCGATGCCCACGTACTCGTGCTCGTCGTAGTAGTCGTCGAGCACATCTTCCCATTCGTGCACGCCGTAGCCCCAGTCTTTGTCGAGCGCGCCGAGCTTGTCCGGCTGGTCGAGGTCCATAAGCTGCACACGGCGGAACATGGCGTTTCTGATCAGCACGATAAGGCCTCGTCGGTCCTCGACCACCGCGTTCTTCTTGCCCGGCGCCGCCAAGGAGGCCGCCGCCTCGGACTGGTCGGCGGAATCGCCGGCGTTCTCCCATTCATCCACCAGCGAGGAGTCGATGGAGCGCACGAGCACGCGCAGCCAGGAGATGATGTCTTCGAGTTGCTCGTCACGTTTTTCGGGCGGCACGGTACGCGCCAGCGTGCGGTAGGCGTCCGAGAGGTAGCGCAACAGGGTACCTTCGGAGCGGGCGATGTTGTATCGGGTGATGTATCCGGTGAAGTCGGAGGCGGTTTCCACCATGTCGCGCACCACGGATTTCGGCGATAGCCAGTAGTCGTTGGCCCACGGCACATCGTGGCGGTACTGGTCGAACGCGGCTTCGAGCATGTCTTCCAGTGGCTTCGGATACGTAATCTCCTGCAGCTTATCCATACGCTCGTCATAGTCGAGTCCGTCGGCCTTCATATCGGCCATCGCCTTGTCTCGGGCCTGACGCTCCTGGGCACGTAGCACCTGCTTGGGGTCTTCGAGCGTGGCCTCGGCCATGGAGATCACGTCCAGCGCATAGGTGTCGGACTCGGGGTCCAGCAGTTCGAGCGCGGCCAGCAGGAACGGGGAGAGCGGCTGGTCGAGGGCGAAGTCGTCCGGCATATCAAGGGTTATGTAGTAGTCCTTGCCGCCGTCCTTGCGGTCCTCGGTTTCGATGACTTCGGTATCGAACAGGGTTTGGAAGATCTCGTCGGCCCGCTGGTGCAGATGCTCCTTTTGGTCGGGGGTCTGCGCGGAATCGTCGATGAGATCGTCGATACGGGCACGGGCGTCGCCGCCCTGCGCCACTTCGTTGAGCACCATCGAATGCGTGATTTTCAGGTGCGGGACCAGGGTTTCCGGTTCGGCGTCGATGAGCTTGTCAAACGTGCTCTGATTCCAGGTCACAAAACCTTCCGGAGCCTTCTTGCGCTTGACCTTCTTGAGCTTCTTCGGGTCTCCCCCGGCCTTGGCGATGGCCTTCTGGTTTTCGATTTCGTATTCGGGAGCCTCGGCGATCACCAGTCCCTCGGTATCGAATCCCATACGACCGGCGCGTCCGGCGATCTGGTGGAATTCACGGGCGCGCAGGCGGCGCATCTTGGTGCCGTCGAACTTGGTCAGGGCCGTGAGCACCACGGAGTGAATCGGCACATTGATGCCGACGCCCAATGTATCGGTGCCGCAGATCACGGGCAGCAGACCCTGCTGGGCGAGCTGTTCGACCAGGCGGCGGTAGCGAGGCAGCATTCCGGCATGATGGATGCCGACACCGGTGCGCAGCAGCCGCTGCAGAATCTTGCCGAAGGCTGTGGTGAATTTGACGCCTTTGATGGCTTCTGCGATGGCTTGGCGCTGTTCCTTGCTGGACACGCCAGTGGAGGCGAGCGCCTGCGCGGTCTCCAGCGCGGCGTCCTGTGAGAAATGGACCACATAAATCGGGGTTTCGCCGTTGCGGAAGGCGAGTTCCACGGTTTTTTCCATCGGATCGAGCGTGTATTCGTAGCTTAACGGCACCGGTCGCGGCGCGTCGGCGATTACATCCACGTCCGGGGTGTCGTTCAGATCCGAGAGCTTGTCGGCAATGGCGTCCACATTGCCGAGCGTGGCGCTCATCAGCAGGAACTGGGTTTGCGGCAGCGTGAGCAGTGGCACCTGCCACGCCCAACCGCGCTCCGGATCACCGTAATAATGGAATTCGTCCATCGCCACGAGGCCCACGTCGGCATGGGCGCCTTCGCGCAAAGCCTGATTGGCGAGGATTTCGGCGGTGCAGCAGATGATCGGCGCGTCCGCGTTGATGTGGCTGTCGCCGGTGATCATGCCGACGTTGTCGCGGCCGAACACTTCGACCAAGTCGAAGAATTTCTCCGACACCAGCGCCTTGATCGGAGCGGTGTAATAGGAGCGGCGGCCAGTGCACAGGGCGGCGAAGTGCATGCCAAGCGCCACCAGCGATTTGCCCGAACCGGTCGGGGTGTTCAAAATCACATGGTCGCCGGCCAAGAGGTCCATAATGGCCTCTTCCTGATGCGGCCATGGTTCGATGCCTTTGACGTCTTCCACCCAGCCGAAGAATCGTTCGTAGATGTCATCGGCCGTAAGATTCCGTTCGCGCTCGTTACCGTCCCATTCGGGGGCCAGCCGCCCCAGGGATCCGTATTCCTTCTCGTCAGTCATAATGCTCAGTCTACCTAGTGGCCTATTCCGGCGGCACGAGCCACCCTCCGTCGCTATGCGGCGCCTCCCGCCAACCGGCGGCGCACCTCGTCGGGGTCCACCTCGGGTTCGAGGGGAGGCCAGGTCATGTTCATGTTCTTCAAGGTGGTGCGCAGCAGTTCGGAGACCACGGCTCGCGAATACCAGCGGTTATCGGCCGGAACGAGGTACCACGGTGCGGCGGCCGTGCTGGTTTTCTCGAACACTTCCTGCCAAGCGAACATGTACTCATCCCATCGGTCGCGGGCCTCGAGGTCGGAGATATCGAATTTCCAGAACTTGGTGGGATCATCCAGCCTCCCAAGAAAGTGTTTTTTCTGTTCTTCCTGGCTTACCACGAGGAAGATCTTGAGGATGGCGCATCCGCTGGCGGCCAGTTCACGTTCGAAATCGTTGATCTGGTCGTAGCGGGCACGCCATACGTCTTCGGGATAGGTGCCATAGACGTGCGGCATGACCACATCTTCATAATGGGAGCGGTCGAATACGGCAATCCACCCCGGCTTGGGCAATTCACGCTTCACACGCCAGAGGAAGTCGTGGTCGAGCTCCTCGGCCGTAGGCTTGCCGAAGCCATGGTAATGGATGCCCATCGGGTCGCCTTGGCTGAACACGTGACGCACAATGCCGCCCTTGCCGGAGGCATCCATGCCTTGCAGCACGATGAGCAGCCGCCGTGTCGAGCCTTTGACGCCATTCGCGTACATGAGCCGCTGGTATCGGGCGATTTCGGAGGCGCTGATCGAAATGAACTTCTCGGCGTCCTCTTTATTGCCGTCGAATCCGGGAGTGGAATCGCCTTCGACATCAGTGACCTGCATGCCGTGGTGGAACATAAGACGTTGAGCAGGCGGCAACGACCATACGGCGCTGAGCAGTTCACTGGATTTCGCCGCACGTGCCAGTCGTTCAGGCACGCTGGCACTGGAGTCGATGGTGTCTATGCTATCCGCCGCGAGCTGTAATACCTTGTCGATCCGTCGATCGGTTTTGGATTCCTTTCCCTTGCCGTTCTTGTTGTTTTTTCCTGAGGATTTTCCGGCTGTACCCCACTTGCCGGCCTCTTCAGGCTTGTTGGTTCTGTCGTCGTCCTTGGCCATGCTCCCGATTGTACGTCTTGTAACTCAGGAGACCTAGCAACGTAGCGACATTCACATTTCACTTGTTACTGCAAATCTATAGGCATGCAGTCGTTCGGACCGTAATTGTTGGCTTTGCGCCAATACCTGGCACCGTCGGCAATCCCGAGGGTATGGGAGGGAGATGAAGCCGACACCGTATGAAGGCAAACTCGGTAAATCTCCAAACTGAACTTTGGCTGAATTACTGCTGAAGCTGGTTCTTGGATTTGCGTCGAACCGTCCGTATTCCGCCGACAATCGCGATTACAGCGGTACCGATGGCTACGCTGATCAACGCCGGTCGTTGCGCGGCATGGAGGGTGGCGAGATCCGGCCCGGCCGCAATGGCGCTGTTCTCACCCGCCGAGCTATCAGACGCCGGGTGATTGCCCGCGTCGGCGTACTGGGCATTGACCACACTCGGGCCGGTAAGCGCCACCTGGTCGGCGGTCTCGACCTTGGCCACATCGCCGTGCTTATCCAAGGTGACGCGGGCGCACAGGGCTTTGGCCCAGTTGATACGCTGCCAGCCGTCGCTCGATTGCCATAGGGGGTATCCGGAATCCAAGGCAGTGGCTTTCAAAATCGCGTTGCGCTGATCGGCGTGCAGTTCGGGATAGGCCAGTCGCAGCACGTCCGCCGCCCCGCGCGGGGCCACGAGATCAGCGCCGGAATGGGCGGCGTCTTGCGGGAAGGTGTAGGTCAGGCGTGCGGTGTAGACGCGCACGGCCGAGGCTTGGTCCACGACCGGCTCGGTGGCCACTGGGTCCAGAAAATCGTTGGTGTAGCCGCCCGAACCGGAGGCCTTGGTGTTGGCGATGCAGGCGGCGAGGGTAGTGCCGTGGCCGTCCGCGGCACAGCGGGACACCAGATAGTCGCGCAGCTGCCGGGACGCGGGCACGATGGACGAAGCGAATTCGTTATGCCAGTACTGCCCGTTCTGGGCGGATGCGCCAATGCGCCCGCCCATGATGTCAAGCGGATAATGCACGCCGAGCACGATGCGGTTGTTGCCGGCCTCCGAAGTGCGGGCCATGATTTGCGGCGCAAGTTCGGGAATCATTCCGGCCAGCGCGATACCCCACGAATAGGCGCCGGTAGTGTGGCCGGAGGGGTAGGAACTGTTTTTCTGCAAGTTCGAGTAGCCGGGCATGTGTTCGAGCCATGAGGGCGATTGTTTGATATCGAGCGTGGCGGGCAGTCCGGCGAGATCGTTAGTGCCGCCGTAGCTGCTTTCCGCACGGTTCAGATAGGGGCGCGGATGCATGGCCGCACGTTTTGAGGCGTAGGTGGAGGCCACGTTAAAGGAGAAGATATCGGCGACGGCGTTGAGTTTCCCGGATTTGAGCCCTTCGCTCATATATTTGCCAAGCACTGGACCGAGCGCGTCCGGCATGGTTTCCTCGGCTTGCAGATCGGAGTCGACGAGTGCACGCTTGCGTTGGACGTTCAGGCCATCCTTATCGAGATTTTCGGCGGCTTTGTGGTTAATGGCCACGGCCAAATCTTCGTCGAGCTTCATGGTATCGGCGTGGAGCACCTTGCCACCGTGTTCGGCATCGGTGGGGGCCTGCCAATAGTTCTTTTCGTAGTCGGAGAGCAATGCCACCCAATCCGGGTTGGGCAACTGGTCGGCCTGTGCGATTGCGGGCGTCGCGGCTAGCGTGGCCGCCAACGCCAGCGGCGCAATGGTCGCAATAGCAAAAACGGAGGATAGGCGCCGGAACATCTTCATATGTTCCAACCTATCCTCCGTGAAATCTACGTAGCCGGACCCCAGTCAAACACTCAGTAAATTCTTCGTGCCGGCTTAGCGGCGATTGGGCTGACCGTCAGGCCTCTGGCTTGTCCTCAGGCTTTTGAGACTCCTGGAATTCGCCGGTTTCCGGGTCAACCTGTGACTCGGGCTGGGTGGCGTCATATCCCTGTTCGTAGCGGGTGCGCTGCCAGTTGCGAATCGAGGCGTTGGTGCCGCGGTGATGCACATGGTATTTGCGCGGCGCACCACCAAACGGCAGCTCTTCGACTTCCTTGGCCACAGCGATCTGGTTGACATTGGACGGGTCTCCGGCGGCGATCGGCGCCAGCGGCTCGGGCTCGGCGGGTGCGGCCGTACGCTGCTGCATGCGCGAGGGCAGCCATTCGGCGAGCCTCGACAGCAGCCAGCAGGCGACGAAGTAGATCACCGCAGCCATCACCAGCGTCTGCAGGATGTTGAAGTACATCGAGCCGAGTCGGCGCGATTCCTGCAGCAGGTCGGTATACATGATGATCGAGCCCAGAGCGGTATCCTTCAACACCACGACCAGCTGGGTGACGGCGGCCGGCAGCATGGCGTAGACGGCCTGCGGCACCTCGATCTCCATGAGCGACTGTGTTTCGGTCAGGCCCAAAGCGAGCGAGGCCTCGCGCTGGCCGCCCGGCAGATTGCCGACGCCGGAGCGCACGAGTTCGGCGACCACCGAACCGTTGTACAGCACCAAGGCCAGCACCACGGCCCAATAGGACGGGCTGGGCAGGCCCGCGAACGCGAACCATCGCCAGAAGAAGATCATGAGCAGCAGCACCGGCACCGCACGGCAGAACTCGACGATCACGGCGGAAACGCCACGTACCAGCGGGTTCGGCAGCAGTCGGCCCACGCCGAACACCAGGCCGAACACCACAGCACCCACCACGGCCACGACGGTGGCCTTGATGGTCATCCACAGTCCTGGCAGGTAGAAGTCGGTCCACGCTTCACGTTCGATGGCTGGCTTCCACAGCTCCCAGCTGAGCTGATTCTCGCCATCCGGCGGGTTGTGCAGGCGCATGAGGATAAGCACGAGCACCACCGCGAACAGAATGCCTGCGATCCAGTTGACGATGCGAATGGTGCGCCGGCCCTTGGGACCGGGCGCGTCGAACAGCACGGAATTCGAAGTATCGGCCATATCCGTCACCTCCTTACGGCGAGCTTGTTGGACAGGTACGTGGTGAGCATGCCGATAGGGATGATCAGGATCACGTAGCCGAGCGCGAAGATCAGGAAGATCTGGATGATCACGTCGGGGCGGAATTCGATCATCTCGCTCATCAGCGAGGATGTTTCGGTGGCCACGGATGCGGCGGCGGCCACGGTGGAGTTCTTGAGCAGTGCGATCAGCGTGTTGCCGAGCGGCGCCACGGAGCCTCGGAAGGCCTGCGGCAGGATGATCTCGGTGGCGGACTGCATGAAGCCCAAGCCCAGCGCTCGTGCGGCCTCGGCCTGGCCAATCGGCACGGTGTTGATGCCCGAACGCAGCGATTCGCACACGAACGCCGCCGTGTACAGGCTCAGGCCGGTGACCGCGAGCCAGAAGAAGTTCGTGGTGAAGGTGTCGGAGAAGCTGAGCTTCAGCTGCGCGTAGGCACCCAGCACCATGAACACCATGATGATGGTCAGCGGCAGGTTCTTGAACAGTTCCACATATGCGCCGGCGACGGCGCGCAACGAGGAGATCGGCGAGATGCGCATGACCACGAGAACCACGCCGATGACCGTGGAGAACAAGGCCGACCACAAGGTCAGCTCGAGGTTGACCAGAAAGGCGCCGAACACGTCATAGTGGCCGAGAAGTTCCATGAATCCGTTCATCGGTCCTCTCCTTCGTTCGGGGTGGGCGGGTTGTAGCGTACGTCGGGCGTGTAGTCGACGCCCTTGGTGTTATCGCTGATGGCGTTCTCCCACGAGCCGTCCTGAATCATGTCCACGATGGCGTTGTTGATTTTGGTGGCCAGCTGCGTGTCGCCCTTCTTGATGCCCACGCCGTAGTGTTCCTGCGTGAACGGTTTGCCGACCACCTTGAGCTTGCCGCGCGAGGCAGAGGCCAGGCCGGCCAGGATGATGTCGTCGGTGGTTACCGCGTCCACGATGCCGGAGAACAGGGCGGTGGCGCATTCGGCGTAACCGGGCTGTTCCATAAGCTGGACTTCGGAGGCGAACTTCTCCTTGACGGTGGCGGCGGAGGTCGAACCGGTGACGGAGCATAGGCGCTTACCGTTCAGGTCTTCGGGGCCGTTGATGGAGTTGTCGTCCTTGCGCACGAGCAGATCCTGTCCGGCCACGAAGTACGGGCCGGCGAAGGAGACTGCCTTCTTGCGCTCGTCGGTGATGGAGTAGGTGGCGAGGATCATGTCCACGTCGCCGTTCTGAATCATGGCCTCACGCTGCTTGGAGGGGGCTTCCTTCCAGATGATCTGGTCTTCGGAATAGCCGAGTTTCTTGGCGATGTACTTGGCCACGTCCACGTCGAAGCCCACGTAGGTGCCGGACTTCTTGAAGCCCAGGCCGGGCTGGTCGAATTTGATGCCGATGCGGATCTTGCCGGTTTCGTCCGCGCCGCAGGCGGCCAGCGACATTGTGCAGGCCACGGCGGCGAGCGCGGCGATCACGCGGCAAGCCTTCCGCTTGAACGTATTGGTGAATGTCATTGGATTGCGTACCCGTCTTTCAGTGGGTGAGGATCTTCGAGAGGAAGTCCTTGGCACGGTCGGTCTGCGGATGCTCGAAGAACTCGTCGGGCGTGTTCTCTTCGAGAATCTGGCCGTCCGCCATGAAGACGATGCGGTCGGCGGCCTTGCGCGCGAAGCCCATCTCGTGGGTCACGCAGATCATCGTCATGCCTTCATGCGCGAGTTCGACCATCACGTCGAGCACTTCGTTGACCATTTCCGGGTCGAGTGCGGAGGTGGGCTCGTCGAACAGCATGACCTTGGGGCGCATGGCGAGCGCGCGGGCGATGGCCACACGCTGCTGCTGGCCGCCGGAGAGCTGGGAGGGCATCTTGCTGGCCTGGGAGTCGACGCCCACGCGGGCGAGCAGATCCATGGCCAGTTGCTCGGCTTCCTTCTTGTCCATGTGACGCACCTTGATGAGGGCCAGCGTCACGTTTTCAAGAATGGTTTTGTTGGCAAACAGGTTGAACGACTGGAACACCATGCCAACTTCGGCCCTGAGGTTCGCGAGCTCCTTGCCTTCCTGTGGCAGGGGCTTGCCGTCGATGCGGATGTCGCCGGAATCGATGGTCTCGAGGCGATTAATGGTGCGGCACATCGTGGACTTGCCTGAGCCGGACGGGCCCACGACCACCAGCACCTCGCCCTTGGTGACAGTCAGGTTGATGTCCTTGAGGACGTGCAAAGCACCGAAGTGCTTTTCGACGTGGGTCAGTTCGACTAGCGGACGGTTCAGGTCCTCTTTGTCGGGAACCAGCGGGGTCAATTTGGCCTTGCTTGGTGATGTTGTGCTTGTCGTGCGCGAACGCACTGCTGTTTCATTGTTCGTTTCAGACATGAGTGGGAGGATAGCACACCGACGTTTCCAATGTGTACACAGTATGTCCACACAGTTGCTCAGTCGATGTCTCATTTTCGCATCAGACATCGTGATGGCGGCATAAGCGACTTCGGCATGTCTCCCGTTTCCGGAAACATCGCGGGAGGCCGACCGACTTTTGCCCCAGGCTGAGTTGGGGCCAGCAGTGGGACGATGGTGGCATGCGTCTCACTGGGGAAAACGGCATTGGGCATCGGCATACATTCGCGCTGAATCGCGCATCGCTCGGCGTCTGCTGTGCGCTGATTGCCTGCTGCGTGGTGGCCGAGACGTTGCTGCGATGGCAGAGCGGGCACGTGTTGTCCTATCTGCTGATTCCATGTTTGGCCTTGGTGTCGTTGGTGTTGTTGCCATTCATGCCGCAGTCGGGCGCATGGCTGGCGGTCACTTTGTATTGTGTGGGGCTGGTCTCGCCGTTTCCCATGTCGTATTCGTATAAATGCGCTAGGCATTTTGAGCGTGGCTAGCTGTTAGCACGCGATGAAGGTGTTATACGGTGGATGACACTCCCGAAGCGCGGTGGATAACCGGGCGCGGCACACGATATGCCGGTGGATAACCGGTTCGCGCCGCTTAAGTTATCCCCATTTTTCGGTTTTGCCCCTGTGCCACCGTGGAATGCGCTACGCTCGGCGCATGAACGGATACAGCGAAGCGCCGCACAATGGCGAAATCAACAACTATCTGCGCAAAGATCTTGACGCCAAAGCCACGGCCAAGAACACGGCCTGTTGGAATCTGCTGGGCAAAGTGCGCACGAAACGCACGTTGTGTTTCTCGCTGTATACCGCATTGGAATTATGCGGCGTGGAGTTGCCGAGGCACAGCACGTTGCCACAGAAGGACTTTTATGTGACGGTGAGGAGCAAGGGGACCCGCTCTTCATTGGACAATGTCGACTATCGCATATGGAATGCAAAGTTCAACAGTATCGCTTTTTCAAACGGCGTAACCTGCATGCATCCCATGGATGCGTGGATACAGTTTGCCCAATATCTCAACCTCACTGAATTAGTGGTGCTGGCTGAAGCGCTCATCAGACGTTATGGATATGCCATTGAACAATTCACTCAACGACTAACGGCCTTTCACCGCGTTATTGGTCGTGCGCGTTGTGAGGCGGCGCTGAAGCTCGTAAAACCATCGGATTCCGTTCAGGAAACTCGTACACGCTTGGCGCTTATGCTTTTCGGCCTGCCCATACCGCAAACACAATACGGCATTACCGATTCAGAGAACGGATACACCTACACCGTTGACATGGCTTATCCACAATACAAAGTCGCTATTGAATATGATGGCGATCATCACCGTCGCTTCCGCAAACAATATGTGCGGGACCAGCAAAAACGTCGACGTCTGCGGCAATTGGGCTGGACCGTCATCGAGGTGTTCGCCGATGACCTGTGGAATACCGCCAAACAACGTGCCTTCGCACAAGAGGTTGCCACCGCGATGCAAATACCGCTTCCTGGCCGTCCTCAACCTTCATGCCGGGTATTAATAGACGGCAGCCTTACCATCAATGCGCGCAAAGGGGAATACAGGAGGCGGAAACAAGCAAAACACAACAAAGCCTCACAACATTGATCAAATACGGAGTTGCGATTACTTCTCATGGGGCGGCAATTCCCCCATGAGGCGGTAATTTGCCCATGGGGCGGTTTGAAGAAATTGTGAAACCGCGGAATTAAGCCATTTTGACCTACCGCCCCATGGGGTTTTCACCGCCCCATGGGTTGTTTACCGCCCCATGAGGAAGTTACCGCCCCATGGGGGGGGGATAATCGGCAAACGCCAAAGGGGACACCGCATGGTGCGAGGTTTGCCGCATGGCGGAGGTGCCATCGGGCGGAGTATTTGGCACCCCTTGGCAGGTATTTGGCACATTGGGCCCCACCCGCAAAAAGCAAGTGGCCCTTGGAATTATTCCAAGGGCCATTTGCGGCTAATAGCACCGGAGCATTACTCCTCGAAAATTAATCTACGCATGCGGAGACCGCCGTTCGAAGCCGAAGGCGCACTAAGGTGCGTCGAGTGCTGAGGAAAGGCGGTATACGCTCCGTAGATTAGTTTTCGTCGGCGTCCGGGTCGTAGTCGACGCCAGTCTCGGCGCGCTGCTCGTCGGAAATCGGGGCCGGAGCACCGGTCAGCGGGTCGCGGCCGCCGCCGGCCTTCGGGAAGGCGATGACGTCGCGGATGGAGTCGGCACCGGCCAGGATGGACACGGTGCGGTCCCAACCGAGGGCCAAACCCGCGTGAGGCGGAGCGCCATACTTGAATGCCTCAAGCAGGAAGCCGAACTTCTCGTCGGCCTCTTCCTTGGTGATGCCCAGCACATCGAGCACACGGGCTTGGATGTCGTCACGATGGATACGAACGGAACCGCCGCCCATCTCCTCACCGTTGCAGACGATGTCGTAGGAATCGGACATGGCGTGCTCGGGGTCCTTGTCGAACTTGTCGATCCAATCCTTGGAGGGCATGGTGAACGGGTGGTGCATGGAGGTCCACTTGGAGTGGCCGACAGCCACATCGTCATCATCCGGGTCATCCGTGGGCTTGAACAGCGGGAAGTCCACGACCCAAGTGAAAGCGAACTTCTTCGGATCCAGCAGGCCTTCGCGGGAGGCAAGCTCCACACGCACCGCGCCGAGCAGCAGCTGGGCGGACTCGCGAGAACCGGCGGCGAAGAAGACGGCGTCGCCTTCCTCGGCACCGACGGCCTCGCGCAGGCCGTTGCGCTCCTCATCGGACAGGTTCTTGGCGACGGGGCCCTTGAGTTCGCCGTTTTCGCCGAAGACCACGTAGGCAAGGCCCTTGGCGCCACGCTGACGAGCCCAATCCTGCCAAGCGTCGAACTGACGACGCGGCGTGGCGGCACCGCCCTTGAAGACCACGGCACCCACGTACGGGGCCTGGAACACGCGGAACGGCGTGTTCTTGAAGTACTCGGTCAGTTCCACCAGCGGGTTGCCGAAGCGCAGGTCCGGCTTGTCGGAGCCGTACTTGTCCATCGCATCCTTCCAGGTGATGCGCGGTAGCGGCAGCTGGACCTCATAGCCGGCGGACTTCCAGATGGCGGCGATGACCTTCTCAGTCATGGCCATCACATCTTCCTGGTCCACGTAGGCCATCTCCATATCGAGCTGAGTGAACTCGGGCTGACGGTCGGCGCGGAAGTCCTCGTCACGGTAGCAGCGGGCGAGCTGGTAGTAACGCTCGACACCGGAGACCATGAGCAGCTGCTTGAGGAGCTGCGGGGACTGCGGCAGGGCGTACCAGGAACCGGGCACCAGACGGGCCGGCACCACGAAGTCGCGGGCGCCTTCCGGGGTGGACTTAATGAAGGTCGGGGTCTCGACCTCGGTGAAGTCCATGTCTTCCAGCGCGTGGCGGGCGGCCTTAGCCATGTCGGAACGCAGCTTCAGATTGTGCTGCATGGACGGACGGCGCAGGTCGAGGTAACGGTACTTCAGACGCACGTCCTCGCCCGGCAGCTTGTTCTCGGACTCATTCTCGAGAGCGGTGGAAACCTGGAACGGCAGAGCGTCGGACTTGGCGAGGATCTCAATGGTCTCGGCCACAACCTCGATCTTGCCGGTGGCCAGATGGGTGTTCTCGTTGCCATCCGGGCGCAGGCGCACTTCGCCGGTAATCTGAATCACGAATTCGCTGCGCAGCGGGCGGGCCATATCCTCGTCGTAAATGACGACCTGCACGAGGCCGGTCGAATCACGAAGGTCGATGAAGGCCACGCCACCGTGATCACGGCGTCGGTCAACCCAACCGGCAAGGGTGACCTTCTGGCCGACCAGGGCCTCGGTCACTTCAGTGGCATGATGTGTTCTGTAAGCCG
This sequence comes from Bifidobacterium longum subsp. infantis ATCC 15697 = JCM 1222 = DSM 20088, assembly GCF_000269965.1. Taxonomy (NCBI): domain Bacteria; kingdom Bacillati; phylum Actinomycetota; class Actinomycetes; order Bifidobacteriales; family Bifidobacteriaceae; genus Bifidobacterium; species Bifidobacterium longum. Next base: position 812,587 of record NC_017219.1, on the reverse strand, counting down.
TCTGGCTCATTGTCTTGTTTCTCCTCGATTTTTCGCGCGAATACGTCAGATTTCGACGGTTTGCTGGGCAACCACAGTATCCGGCTCCCACGACGTGCAATCGGCGGCAACCTGCTCGCCCGTGACGATGTTCTTGACCTCGTCGCCAGCGGGCTCTGCGCCTTCCGCACCTTCGGCAGCGGTGGCCGGGAACCACACGTACGGAATGCCGAGTTTGTCCGCGTACTTGATCTGCTTGCCGAGCTTGGCCGCGGTGGGTGCCACGTCGGTGGCGATGCCGCGCGCACGCAGTTGGTTCGCAATACGGTTGGCGGCCGGGCGGTCCTCTTCATTCCACACAGCGACCAGCACGGCGGCCGGGCTGACGCGGTTGGCGTGCGCGCCGGCAGCGTGCAGCATGTAGCTGACCAGTCGGCTCAGGCCGATGGACAGGCCCACGCCCGGGTACTTGCGGTTGCCCTGGGAGGCGAGATTGTCGTAACGGCCACCGGAACAGATGGAACCGAGTGATGCGGCACCGTCGAGGAAGGTCTCGTAGACGGAACCGGTGTAGTAGTCGAGACCGCGGGCGATCTTCAGGTCGGCGATGACGGAACCGGGGCGGATGGCGGCGGCCTCGTCGACGATCATGGCCAGGGTATCAAGTCCCTGACGAGCCAGCGTGTATGCCTCGGAATCCTTGGCGATGCCGTGAGACTCGCACAGCGCATCGAACTTGGCGGCAAGCTCAGCACCGTCGGAGGCGGTGAGCTCGGCCAATTCGAGGCAGGCGCGTGCCTGTGCTTCGGTGGCGCCGCAGGTCTCGGTGAGCAGTCGGGCCACCTCATCGGCACCGATTTTGTCGAGCTTGTCGATCTCGCGCAGCACGCCTTCGACGTCCGTCAGGCCAAGGCCGCGGTAGAAGCCTTCAGACAACTTGCGGTTATTGGCGTGCACGGTGGCCTTGGGGAGGCCATACGCGCGCAGCTCTTCCAGCGCGGAGACCATGACCAGCGGCAGTTCCACTTCATAGTGGTCGGGCAGGTCGCCGGCACCGATCACGTCGATATCGGCCTGCACGAACTCGCGGAAGCGGCCTTCCTGCGGACGCTCGCCACGCCACACCTTCTGAATCTGCCAGCGCTTGAACGGGAACGCCAACGCACCCGAGTGCTCGACCACATACCGGCTCAGCGGCACGGTCAGATCGAAATGCAGGCCCAACCGCTCTTCAATCGGAGTGTCGGATTCATGACCGACCTCCTGCAAACGGCTCAGCAGGTAGATCTCCTTGCTGGTCTCGCCTTTTTTCAACAAAGAAGCGCCGGTTTCCACCGCTCGCGTCTCAATGCCGATGAAGCCGTTGAGCTCAAAAACCTTACGAAGCGTATCGATAACACGCTGCTCCACAACACGTTCGGAGGGGAGCCACTCCGGGAATCCTGATATTGATGCACCTTTAGCCACGAAATCAATATAATAGGTGAGGGTTGCGTCAAAACTTCCTGGTTCGCCCGGGATGGGAGACGCTCCCGCTTATGCATTCTACGCTTTAAGGAGCTGGCCATGGCCGACGAAACTGTCACCGAACCCGTAAACACCGCTGCGCCCGAAGAGCAGGCAACGACACCCGCACCCGAAGCCAGCGCGGCCACGCCGGCGCCGACTCCGTCCCCCGCTTCCATGCCGAAACCGCACGCGCCCTCCCCCGCCGCCTTCGCCAAGAAGACTCCCACGGTCAAGCAGCATGCCGCCGCCCCCGCGGCCGCCCCCGCGGCCGCCCCCGCCGCCTATTCCGAGGCCGACGTCAAAGCCGCCGAAGCTTTCGGCCGGGTCGATGACAACGGCGCCGTCTTCGTCAAGGACGGCGACGGCGAACGTGAGGTCGGACAGTTCCCGGACGCCTCCAAGGAAGAGGCGCTGGCACTGTACGCCCGTCGCTTCCTGGATCTCAAGGCCAAGCTCGATCTGCTGGCCGCGCGCCTGACCTCCCCCAACATCAAGACCCGTGAAATCGACGAGTCCGTGAAGCTGCTGGGCGAAGAAACCGCCGAACCGGCGGTGGTGGGCGACCTCGCGGCCCTCAAGGCCCGTTACGCGGAACTGAAGGCCGCCGGCGAGGCCAAGAAGGCCGAGATCGCCGAAGCGCGCAAGGCCGCTCAGGCCAAGGCCGTCGCCGAGCGCACCACCATCGTCGAGAAGGCCGAAGCTCTGGCGGCCTCCCTGGGCGACAACACCAACTGGCGCTCCACCGCCGACAAGTTCCGTAACCTGTTCGACGAGTGGCAGAACCACCAGCGCACCACCGTGCGCATCGACAAGCCGGAGGCCGAGGCGCTGTGGAAGCGCTTCTCCGCCGCCCGCACCACCTTCAACCAGGCTCGCCGCAAGTGGGCTCAGGCTCGCGACAACGAGCGTACAGCCGCCAAGGAAGCCAAGGAAGCGATTATCGCCGAGGCCAATGAGCTCAAGGATTCCACCGCTTGGGGTGAGACTTCCCGCAAGTTCAACGATCTGATGGACCGTTGGAAGAAGGCCGGCCGCGCTGGCCGTAACGAGGACGACGAGCTGTGGGCCAAGTTCCGCGAAGCCGCCGACACCTTCTTCAACGCTCGTCAGGCCGATCGCGATCAGATCAACTCCTCCGAGAAGGAGAATCTGGCTGCCAAGGAGGCTCTGCTGGTCAAGGCCGAGGCTCTGGTGCCGGTGAAGACCGACGCCGAGGCCAAGAAGGCCCGCCAGGAGCTGGCCAAGATTCAGGAAGAGTGGGATCAGATCGGTTACGTGCCGCGTGACGATATGCGCCGCATCGAGAACCGTCTCGACGCCGTTGACAAGCAGATCAAGGCCATCGAGGATGCCGCTTGGAAGCAGACCGACCCGGAGGCCGACGCCCGCAAGTCCAGCTTCGAGGAGCAGCTCAACGCCCAGCTCGCCGAGCTCGACGCCAAGATCGCGGCCGAATCCGACCCGAAGAAGAAGGCCAAGCTCGAAGCCGAGAAGGCCACCAAGGAGCAGTGGCTGAACGCCATCAAGTAAGGGTCTCGTGCCAGGTTCCCCTCTGAGGGAAGCCGGCAGCAAGGCTGACTGAGGGGAGTTTACGGTTATACCGCAAGCTCCCCTCAGTCGCCTACGGCGACAGCTCCCCTCAGCGAGGGGAGCTTCGTCATATTTATGCCGTTTTCTTCTGCCCTATACTCATAACTCCACCCCATAGTTCCTCAGTCACCCAGCAATTGGTGTCTTACGCCTGAGTCCCTACCGGTGCTGCAACAATTGCCGTGAGCCCTTGATGTGCGGCCAGATATTCATGCAACGGCTGGCTGTATGGCATATTCAGCTCGCCGTAATTGGTTCCGGCACGGAAGGCGGGGTAACTGTCGCCGCCCTGAAGCAGATATGAATTGGATGCGATAATCACCAGGTCATCGTCCGCAATCGGTCGACCGTCAACGGCGAGGTTCACGATACGAACCGCCGCATGTTCGTCGGCAGCACACTCGTCAGCGTCAGCGTTGGTATCAGCGGCGGCATCAGTATCAGCGGCGGCATCGGCATTGCCGCTCCCACCGGTCGTACCGCATTCGGCATACCGATACGTCACGTTCGAGGAGATGCCGAGCCAGCGCCGCTCCAGTCGCCCATCGTCACGGTGGAATTGCTCGGCGAGCACTCTCTTCACATCGCGCCCGGTGAGCGTCTCATGCGCGGCCTTGAACTGCAAGGCCATGAGACTATCCACCTCGCGCACGGTGACTTTGCCGTCGCCATTCATATCAAGCCGTGGAGTCCGCAGACTGCCATTATTCGAAAATCCGATTACCGGCAAACGATTTCCGGCATACACATGCTTCATGATTGACTCGCGGTTCGCGTCCGCCACCAGCACACCGACCGTATTCCCGTGCTTATCCGAACCTTGTTTGTCGAAATTCACGCCGGAGGCCAAAGTGCCAATCACCGCGCTGCCGGCATGATTCGAATATGTTGCCGCCGCCTGGTAAATATGCTGCGCGCGCGATACCTCATCGTTCTCCTCAGCACCGGCAGACATCCAAGCGGCTTGCGCCGGATGCGCATTAAGCCCTTCCACGCCCAGCACGCCGTCAACCGCCGTATGGCTGGTGCCATTGCCGAGGTCAACGTCGGCCACTCGCACCGTGGCGCGACGCCCGGCACCGGTGATGATCAAATCCTGCACGGCCATGTTCCGCCCAAAGCTGCCCGCCTCGTAAATAGGCGCGCCACCAGCGGTCGTACCACGCTTGATCGCATGACTGTGGCCGGTGTATACCACATCAACATCTCGCCCAATATCGGCGGCGGCTGAGGCATCGGCGTGCAGCAAGGCCACCACCGCATCCACCTTTCCGGAGCGCTTGAGTTCACGGGCCACGCGATTGATCGCGTCCACCGCCCGCTCGTCAAGATCGGCATCACGCGTAATCTGCGGAGTGGCTACCGAGCCGAGCGCATCAGTAAGGGCACCCACGAAACCGATCCGCTTGCCGTTCACCGTTCGAATCGTAGAGTCACGTACATGGCTCAGCAGTCCGTCAGGCGACTTACTGGCGGCAGACGTGTTGGCGCACAGCCAGTCGATGCCATTGCTGGGATCAGCGATGCGATTGTTGAAATCGGCGACACCGCGGTCGAACTCATGGTTGCCTACCGCCGAAATCGTCAATCCCCACGCTTTGGCCATGTCCAGCGTGGGTTGGTCCTTCTCCACCGCCGACTCATACGGGGAACCTCCCACCAAATCGCCGGTCGATACCGGGATCATATTGCCGGGATTATGGCTGTCGGCCACGGTGAAGGCGGTGGCGTTGTCCGCACCACGTTCGATATGCCCGTGAAAATCAGTGATGTCGGCGATGGTCACCGTACGGGTGCCGGAAGATGGATTATCGCCGGAAAAAGGAACGGCTCCCGTGGTTCCCGCACAAGCATAAGGAACCACCAGAGCCGTAAGGATAAGCGCTACTGCACCAAAAGCGATCCCCGATCGCTTGCCGGCCCACCGCCGGTTCTTCATATTCCTGCTCACACCAGTCACGCTAGGATCGTCGATTGAACGGCCATGCCTAGGAAGGCGACTCTCAGGTGAATTCTTAGCGGCGTCTTGGGATGGGAAAGGCCTGACCCCGTACTATCAGGGTCAGGCCTTTGCAACCCGAGTCACTACGAATGCGTCGGCAAGGGGAGATTACTCGCCAAATTCCTCGGCGCAGATCTCAGCTACCGCATCCACGCACGCCTCGGCAATCAGACGGCCGCACGCTGTTTACCCGCGAGGAGACCATCGACACCGGACTCGCCCTGCTGCAATAATCCGACACAAACAGCAGCTCCCCTTGACAGGGGAGCTCCGCAACTACTTATATGCGCTACTCCTGCGCAGCGTCGCCAGAATCGTCAGCGTGCACGGGTGCGGCTTCGGACGAAGTTTCGGCATCGTTGGCGGCACCGGCTTCGGCGGGCTTATCGGCGACGGCCGGCTCCTCGAACTTCTCACCCTTGAAGGTGAATTCGCCAAGGATACCCTCGCCTTCCGCATCCACCATCACGCGCTGACCGTCCTCGAGATCTCCCATCAGGATCTTCTCGGAGATGGCGTCCTCAATGTCACGCTGAATCACGCGGCGCAGCGGACGGGCACCGAGCAGCGGGTCGAAGCCCTTCTGCGCGAGCAGGTCCTTGGCGGCGTCGGTGAGTTCGAGCGACATATGACGGTCGAACAGGCGGTCGTTGAGCTGCTTGACATCCAGATCCACGATCTGGCGCACCTGCGGCTCGGTGAGCTGCTTGAAGACGATGATGTCGTCCAGACGGTTCAGGAACTCCGGGCGGAACTGCTGCTTCAATTCGGAGCTGACCTGGTCCTTCATGCGCTGGTAGCTGGACTCGTTGTTGGCACCCAGGTTGAAGCCCGTGTTGGCGGCCTTGGCGATGTCTCGCGTACCGAGGTTGGTGGTCAGGATGATGATGGTGTTCTTGAAGTCCACCTTGCGGCCCTGACCGTCGGTCAGGTGGCCGTCATCGAGCACCTGCAGCAGCGTGTTGAAGATGTCCGGATGAGCCTTTTCGATCTCGTCGAACAGCACCACGGAGAACGGCTTGCGGCGCACCTTTTCGGTGAGCTCGCCGCCCTCCTCGTAGCCGACGTATCCCGGAGGCGCGCCGAAGAGTCGCGAAGCCGCGTACTTCTCGGAGAACTCGGACATGTCCACGCGAATCAGCGCGTCCTCATCGTCGAACAGGAACTCGGCGAGCGTCTTGGCCAGCTCGGTCTTGCCGACGCCGGTGGGGCCGGCGAAGATGAACGAGCCGGACGGGCGCTTCGGGTCCTTCAATCCCACGCGGGTGCGTCGGATGGACCGTGACAAAGCGGAAACCGCTTCATCCTGACCGATGATGCGCTTGTGCAGCTCCGTCTCCATGCTGAGCAGTTTCTTGGACTCGGCCTGGGTCAGCTTGAACACCGGGATACCGGTGGTGGAACTGATGACCTCGGCGATCACGTCCTCGTCCACAACCATCTTGACGTCGGACTCGCCTTCGCGCCAGGAGTCTTCCTTCTGCTTGCGATCGGCTTCCAGCTTCTCCTGCTTGTCGCGCAGTTCGGCGGCCTTCTCGAAGTCCTGGCCCTTGATGGCCTCGTCCTTGTCGGCGGCGATCTTGGCGATCTTCTCGTCGAGTTCCTTGAGCTCAGGCGGGGCGGTCAGGCGCTTGATGCGCAGGCGTGCACCGGCCTCATCGATCAGGTCGATGGCCTTGTCAGGCAGGTTACGGTCCTGGATGTACCGGCTGGACAGCTCTGCGGCGGACTGCAGCGCGCCATCGGTGATGGTCACGTGGTGGTGGTTCTCGTAACGGGAACGCAGGCCCTTCAGGATCTCGATGGTCTCGGCGATGGTCGGCTCGTGCACCTGAATCGGCTGGAATCGACGTTCCAGAGCCGCGTCCTTCTCGATGTACTTGCGGTACTCGTCGGTGGTAGTGGCACCGATGGTCTGGAGCTCGCCACGGGCCAGCATCGGCTTCAACATGTCGGAGGCACCCAGCGCGCCGTCGGCCGAGCCGGCGCCCACGATGGTGTGAATCTCGTCGATGAACAGCACGATGTCGCCGCGGGTCTTGATCTCCTTCAGCACCTTCTTCAGGCGCTCCTCGAAATCACCACGGTAGCGGGAGCCGGCCACCATGGAACCGAGGTCCAGCGAGTAGACCTGCTTGCCCTTCAGGGTTTCCGGCACGTCGCCGGCTTGGATTTTCTGGGCCAAGCCTTCGACCACGGCGGTCTTGCCCACTCCCGGTTCGCCGATCAGCACCGGATTGTTCTTGGTGCGTCGGGAAAGCACGACCATGACGCGTTCGATCTCGTTGGTACGGCCGATGACCGGGTCCAGCTTGCCTTCGGCGGCTTCGGCGGTCAGGTTGCGTCCGAATTGGTCGAGGATGGCGGAACCGGACTTGTTCTGCTTGTCCGCCACGCCGCCGGCATTGGCCAGTTCGCCCTTGCCGTCGCCAGTGCCGGAGTTGCCGCGGATCATATCGATGGTCGCGCTGCGCAATTCGCCCAGATCGACGTCCATCTTGATGAGCACCTGGGTGCCCACGCCCTCACCTTCGCGGATCAATCCGAGCAGGATGTGCTCGGTGCCGATGTAGCTGTGGCCCAGCTGCAGGGCTTCACGCAGCGAAAACTCCAGCACCTGCTTGGCGTGCGGGGTAAAGGGGATGTGCCCGTTCGGCGCCGCGTTGCCCTTGCCGATCATCTCTTCGACCTGCTTGCGGGTGGCATCCAGCTCCACGCCCTTCGAGGCGAGCGCCTTGGCGGCCACGCCCTCACCTTCGCGGATCAGGCCGAGCAGCAGGTGTTCGGTGCCAATGTAGTTGTGCTGAAGGGCCCTCGCCTCTTCCTGCGCCAACACGATCACGCGCCGTGCACGGTCGGTAAACCGTTCGAACATGCTTGTCCTTCCTCAATTGACATTCCGTCTTACTCTACCGATTCACGATGACGTTTATTCATCGGATTCCATGAATTGCGCCGTAAGAGGATAAGAAAACGATATGCTGGTTCTAGATTCACCCGTAGTCGATTACAAGGAGGCTCGAAATGAGTGAAGCGACAACCAAGCCCGACATCGTTGTCGGCGTGGATGGTTCCGATGAATCCTTTGCCGCGCTGAAGTGGGCGCTTGAGGAGGCTTCGTTAACCGGTCAGAGCGTCAACGCCGTGTTTGGCTGGACGCATTCCTGGGATATGGGGTCCGAACCGGACAGCGACGAGGCCTGGGCCAAGGTCCGCCACGATATTGCCAACGAGCTGCGTGTGTGGGTCGACAAGGCCGCTGCAGGCATCGACTTCGATCCGGCGAATCTGAAGCTCACCTCGGTGAAGGCCTCCGGCACTTCGGCCCTGCTGCAGATCGGCCATGATGCGCAGCAGATCGTGGTCGGCCGCCGCTCGCTGAGCCGTGTGGCCCGCTGGTTCATGGGGTCCCTGTCCGCTTCGCTGGCCGAGGCCGCCGAAGTGCCGGTGACCGTGGTGCGCATCGCCGGCAGCGAGGATGAGACCGTGACCGATGCCATCGCCAATGCCCTGACGCCAGGAGACCAGCCGGTCCACTACACGCAGCCACAGCCCGTGGTCGAGGTGGCTCGCCGCCCGGTGGTGGTTGGTGTGGATGGTTCCGAGACTTCCCGCCGCGCGTTCGACTTCGCGCTGGAAGAGGCACGACTGCACGACACGCCGCTGCATGTGATGTTCTGCTGGCAGCTCAAGGATTTGGGCGTTATTCCGGGCTATGAGAACGCCGTGGCACCGGTGAAGGTCGGTCAGCGCCGCGCCGAGGAGATTCTCTCTGACCTGATGGCCAAGGCCCGGATTCCCGATGGCGTCAAGGTCAGCGCGAATGCCTTCCATATTCCCGCGTCCAAGGGGCTGATCGCGGCATCGCGGTACGCCAGCCATCTGGTGGTCGGCTCGCGTGGCCTGTCCGGCCTGGACGCGCACTTCCTGGGATCGGTGTCCCGCCAGATCATGAACTTCGCCGAATGCACGGTGACCGTGGTGCACTGATTCACCGAAATCGGCATGGAGTGCTAACGCACGCCTCGGTGATGGGCTTGCAGGGAGGAATTCTTTATTCCTGCAACCCCATCACCATCTACTTTTTAGGAAACATCTTCGCTGAGACCTATAAGTTGATCCGAAAGTACATTCTGCTGTTGGGGAGCAGGATTGGCGTTTATTTTATTCCTCGTCCGCCCTGTTCTGGCGCAGCTGCTCAATGAGATCGATGACGGTTTCGAGTTCAGGAGTCACATCGTCTGAAGGACGAACGTTATCCTCTTCGTCGTCCATCTCATCATCCTCATCATCATCGGCAACGGTGTTGTTGAGGATGTCCTCTTCGGTGGCCTCGTCGTCAGCATCAGACTTGGACTCGTCGCTGGAATCAGCTGCATCAACATCCACAACGGAATCGGATGCGTTCTGTGCAACGGACTCATCACCGGCAGACTGGGATTGCGAGGTCCCATCGCCTGCCGCCTCCTCAGCGGGCTCGGTATCGACGGCGTTCCCGTCAACAGTCTTCTGTGCTTCGATATCATCACCGGCAGGCTCGCCTGTCTTGTCGGTTTCGCCTTCGGCCTCGTCCTGGGCAGCCGGCTCCTGCTTGCGCGGGCGGTCGGCCACCACGTCGATATGCAGATCGTCGAAAGCAGGCTTGGACTGCACCCACAGCTGGCTTGGCTCGGGAGGTTCGATTTCGGAATGCTCACCGCAGCCGTGGTCCAAGGAAACCACGCGGCCGTCATCCGGACTCCACTTATTGGCGCACACGCCGAACATACGGTCGAGTTCGCCCGCGAGCGGCACGAAGAAACCACAGGTGGAGCACAGGTTGCCTTCGGCGGTTTTGGTGCTCAACGCTTTGGGGCCTCGCGGACCTTCATACCAGCGCTTGGCAGCCTGCGCACGCCCCAACGAGGTCAGCACGTGACGGCGGGTCAGTCGGAAGGCCTCGACGGCATCGTTGACATCCTGCAGCGAGGATTCCTCGACTTCGCCTTCCTCGATGCGCTCGTCATCCGGATCGGTGCCGATCGAATCGGTGGGAGCCAGATCCGTGGGCTCAAGGCGATCCTTCCAAGGAATCCACTTGGGCGGCATCAACGCGCCCTCAGTGGGGATCAAGGAGGATTCGCTGACGGTCCAGGAGTCGATCTCCTCGTCGTGATACAGCGTCACCGACCATTGCCATCCTTCGTAGCCACGGATATTCGCGGCGAAGCGGAAGTCAGTGACATGATCCTCAAGATCATATGAGGTAACGAAATCCCCCACCTGATCGCTCTCGTCGGCCACTTCGAGCAGCACGGCGCGCGCGATGGCGTGAGGGTCCGGTGTCACGATGGTTTCGGTGGTATCAGTCATAGATCAGATCAGTCCTGTACATCGAATTGATCCGCCACCGCACGCAGCAACGTGGCCAGCTTTTTGCTGTCGGCAGCAGATGGGTAACGGTGACGGCGCAACGTATTGCCAGCCGCATCAAGCATCTTGATGAGGTCCTCGCAGATGGCGGCCATGTCATCCGCCTTCGGGCGGGTGGCCTTGACCAAGCTGGGAGCGGAGGCGATCAGGCGAACATCCATGGCCTGCGGCCCACGACGGCCGTCCACCACGGAATACTCCACCTTGGCCCCCTTGCGCAACGTGGTGGCGCCAGTGGGTAGGGCCTGAGCCGGCAGGAACACGTCCTTGCCTTCCTCACTGGTGATGAAGCCATAACCCTTGGCTGCGTCAAACCAACGAACTCGACCGGTGGGCATTGCGAACCTTCCTTAATCCTCAATGGAAATAGTAAACCGAAGGTACAGTTTACCTCACAGGGCTTGACCTCACGCTTTGGGCTGAGTCGCCTGAGTCTTACGCTCAGAGCTGAACCAAGAAGTCTTCTGTTTGGCGTCCTTGGTTTTTCCGGTGGACTGTTTGGGCTCAGGAGCGGCGATCTGCTCAATCGGCAGCACCACGGTGAAGGTCAGGCCTCCCCCATCGGTGCCGGTGGCGCAGATAAAGCCGTGATGTGCTTTGACCACGGATTGCGCGATGGCCATGCCCAAACCGGTACCGCCCTTTTCTCGGGCACGGGACGGGTCCGCGGTGTAGAAGCGTTCGAAAATCTTCGAGCGTGATTCAGGCGGCACGCCGGGGCCATGGTCCACGAAACGCAATACGGCATATCGATAGCCGGTCTGCATCGAGGCACCTACTTCGGCGGCGTCGATGAACCGCCGCATTGACGCGTCGCTGGCGGGCATGCGAGCGAGCTGTCTTGGATCGATGGCGGCCGGCATCACACCGAGCGCGGCCTCGGCAGGCGAATCGGCAGGCGTGTAGCGGTGGATGTTGCCCACGATGTTGGTCACCACCTGGCGCAGTCGAGAGGCGTCGCCGGGCAGTACAACCTCGGGCCAATCGCCTTCGGCAAGGTTGAATTCGGCGGGATGGTTCAAATCGCGCGCCGGTTCGAGGGAAATCTGCATGCGGCGAACGGCACGGTCCGGGTCGAGCGCATGCAAGTCATCGACGGCGTCGGTGACCAGCGACGAGAGTTTCACCGTGCCGGTCACATCGATGCCGCGCCCCTCATCGAGACGGGCCAAAGACAGCAGATCCTCAACAAGAACCGTCATGCGCTGGCTGGACCGTTCGATATGTTCGATGGACTCGTCCGCACGCTCCAAGGCACCAGGCATATCGCGCTGCATCTTATACAGCTCCGCATAGCCATGGATGGCGGCCAACGGGGTGCGCAGCTCATGGCTGGCGTCGGAGACGAACCGTTTCATCTTGTCGGTGGTCTCCTCCTGCTCATGGAAACTGGATTCTATTCGGGCGAGCATGGAGTTCAGCGAGGCGGCCAGGGAGCCGACCTCGGTGTTTTCCGGCGCGGAAGGAATACGCTGGCTCAGGTCGCCGGCGGCAATCTTTGCAGCGGTTTTCTCGATGCGCTTCAGCGGCGTCATCGTGTGCTGGATGATCAGCGTGGACAGGGAGCCGCCGAGCAGCACCACGGCGATGCCGACCACAATGCAGTATCGGGTGAGTGTGTTGACGGTGTCGATCTGGTCGGCCAGTGACAAGCCGATGTACACCACGGCCCGGTCCTTGCCGTTTTGCTGGAAGGTCACCGGCAGAATACGCCATGGCGCCCTCGCCGTGACGATGGCGGCATGGTTGGCATTGACAGTGGGGTTGGCCAGTACCTTGGTGATGGTGTCAGAGGAATTGGAGTTTCCGTTGGCCGGATCGTTCTGGCTGTCCGCACTGTCGGACTGCACCGTGATGATCTGCTTGGCCACTGCCTGCGTAGTGAATGCCTGGCCGAGCGTGATGCCACTGGTATCACCATAGGTAGGAAGAATCGGCACCGATACGATACCGTCCTGCATCTGCGGCATCAGCGGGGTCACGACCAGAGGATTGCCCTCTTTGTCTTTGGTGCCGTCGGTATATTGAATCTGCAGAAAGTACGAGTTCGGCCCCGATGAGTCATTTCTTGACAGCAGATCGATATTGTTGACCACCAGCTGGCTTTGCGAGCTTAACTGGGTGTCGGTTTTCTGCAGCATGTAGTTGTTCACCAACGCGCGGATGGAGAAGGAAATCACCGACACGCCGATGAGCAGCACGGCGATGGTGCAGGCCACCAGCTTGCTGCTCAACGAGATACGGTCGATATGCCGCATCAGCATGTTTTTCTTACGTTCGTTCCGCTCTTGGAAATGGGCGGCGAACGGCGGCATTGCAGGCATGGGATTCGTGTTCGGGGCGGCGTTCGGCGTGCTGCTCGGCGGTACGCCGCCTGACTGCTTATCGGGGATACTCATGAGATTACGATGCGTTATGGATGGGGCGACTAGTTCTTCGGTTCGCGAATCATATATCCGATGCCGCGCTTGGTTTCAATCAGCGGGGTAACCTTGCGCTTGCCGCCTTCGCCGTCGTCGACCTCGATGCCGTCGACTTTCTTGCGCAGGTAGGAGATGTACGATTCGACGATGGCTGCGTCGCCGCCCCAGTCGTATTGCCAGACATGGTCGAGAATCTGTGCCTTGGACAGTACTCGGCCCTCGTTGTCCATCAGGTAGCGCAGCAGCTTGTATTCGGTAGGGCTCAGGTCAACCGGCTGCCCTGCACGGGTCACGTCGTGGGAGTCCTCGTTGATTTCCAAGTCGGCGACGCGAATAATCGGGTCATCTTCCACCTGTTCGCGGGTACGGCGCAGAATGGCGCGGATGCGAGCCACGACTTCCTCGAGGCTGAACGGCTTGGTGACGTAATCGTCACCGCCGACGGTCAGGCCCATGATCTTGTCTTGGGTGTCGTCACGAGCGGTGAGGAACAGCACAGGGGCGGTAATGCCTTCCTGGCGGATACGGCGGGTGACGGTGAATCCATCGATGTCAGGCAGCATGACGTCCAACACGATGAGATCAGGCTGCACTTTTTCGATAACCTCAATGGCTTCGGAACCGGAAGCGGCGGTGTTTACCTCGAATCCGGCGAAGTGCAGGGAAGCGACCAGCAGTTCTCGGATGGACGGCTCGTCGTCGACAACAACAATCGATGCTTCAATAGGCTTACTCATGCCTTCTAGAGTGTCGTGCTCTTCTGGGCGTTTCCTGAATGTCATCTTGGAGTTCGGCCTTGGAATCCTTCTTGATCTCCTTGCGCCGACGAATCACCACCATGACCACGATGATGATGACCAGCGCCACCAACACCACACCCATGATGATTATGCCTACGGTCACCGTGGACGATGAGGTGGAGGCTTTTTTGGATTTCACGATTTGATCCATCATTGCCGTTGCCGCGCCAGACCAGCTCGGTGGGTTTTCCAGTAACGGCTGCTGTGCGGCTTCGGATAGCTTATCGACGGTTTTGTTATCGAGAAGCCACTTATCGGAGTTCTTGGACACGACGACCACCAGGTTGCCGTCATTCGAGGCCACGGCAAGCATCACTGTGTTCGGCTTGGGATTCATGGACTCCATCACGGTTGCCGCCCAGTCTTCCGGTTTCTGTTGACTATTGAAACTGGAAAGATACAGCAGATGCACGTGTACACCGGTTTCCTTCTCGGTTTTGGCGATGGCATCCGTGACTTTGGCCGCATGGGAGCCCAGGAGATTTTCCGTATCCGTGATGTTCTCGGTGATGGTCACGCCGCTGTCGGTGCTGCTGCTGGAGCTGTCAGAGCTGTCGCCCGAGTTATCCCCATAGGCATTTGCGGTTATCCACATTGCGTTCATCGCTACTGCAGCAAGGGCGCAAATGGCGCAAACAAGCCATTTTCGGACCATATTCCCGCAGGCCGAACAGGACGGCTCCGAAGCTAGGACCACAATAGTTGTTTTTCCGTCTGCCCGATTCGTTGTTGACATATCCTCCACCTTAGCGGCCGGTATTGGCAAGCGGCCGCCATACATACCATTAACCCTCTAGAAAAGGAGCAACGATGCCCCAATATCAGGTAGATTCCGAGCGAATCCAATCATCCTCGGCCGCAGTGGCCACTTCGATCTCGCAAATCAGGCAGGCCGTGGGCGGCATGTACACCAATCTCAATGCCTTGCAGGACGCATGGCGAGGTTCGGCGGCCACCCAGTTCACCGCGGTAGCCGAACAGTGGCGTGCGGCCCAACAGCAGATGGAGGCCTCACTCGAGTCCATCCAACGCTCGCTGACGCAAGCCTCCACCGTGTACGCTGACGCCGAAATCCAAGCTTCGCGCCTGTTTGCCAGCTAGTTTCTTGGCTCTCCCCCGGAGGTGAGCTGGATCGTGAAGCGAGACTGAGGGGAGTATCCCTACACCGTAGCTCCCCACTCAGTCGCACTGCGTTCGACAGCTCCCCTCAAAGAGGGGAACCAGAATACAAAAAAGGGGACTCCCGAAGGAATCCCCTTTCAGCTCAATCAGCTAGCGATCGTTTGCGGATCAGTAGCCCATGTCGGCACCGGCGGCCGGGGCAGCAGGCTTCGGCTCTGGCTTGTTGGCAACGACGGCCTCGGTGGTCAGGAACAGACCAGCGATGGAGGCGGCGTTCTGCAGAGCGGAGCGGGTCACCTTGACCGGGTCGGTCACACCGGCGGCCAGCAGGTCTTCGTAGGTGTCGGTGGCGGCGTTGAAGCCTTCGCCATCAGGCAGGGAGCGGACGGTGTTGATGACCACGTCACCGGACACGCCGGCGTTCTCGGCGATCTGCTTGATCGGGGCCTCGATGGCGCGGAACACGATGGCGGCACCGGTAGCCTCTTCGCCGGTCAGGGAGGTGACGGCCTCAGCCTTCTCGGCCTTGGCAGCAGCCTGAACGAGGGCCACGCCACCGCCGGGCAGCAGGCCTTCCTCGATGGCGGCCTTGGCGTTACGCACGGCATCTTCGATGCGGTGCTTGCGCTCCTTGGCCTCAACCTCGGTGGCAGCGCCGACCTTGATGACAGCCACGCCGCCGGCCAGCTTGGCCAGACGCTCCTGCAGCTTCTCACGGTCGTAATCGGAGTCGGTGTTCTCGATCTCAGCGCGGATCTGGGCCACGCGAGCGTCGATGTCTTCCTTGGAGCCAGCGCCCTGAACGATGGTGGTCTCGTCCTTGGAGACGATGACCTTCTTGGCATGGCCGAGCACGGAGGTGTCGACGGACTCGAGCTTCAGGCCCAGTTCGTCGGAGACAACCTGAGCACCGGTCAGGATGGCCATATCCTGCAGCATGGCCTTGCGACGGTCGCCAAAGCCCGGGGCCTTGACGGCGCAGGACTTGAAGGTGCCACGGATGTTGTTCAGGATCAGGGTCGGCAGTGCTTCGCCATCGACGTCCTCAGCGATGATCAGCAGCGGCTTGCCGGTCTTCATGACCAGCTCGGCCACGTGCACGATGTCCTGCTGGGAGGAGACCTTGCCGGAGGTCAGCAGAATGTACGGATCTTCGAGCACTGCGGTCTGGTCGTCAGCGTTGGTGACGAAGTACGGGGCGATGTAGCCCTTGTCGAAACGCATGCCCTCGGTGAAGTCGAGGTCCAGGCCGAAGCGGTTGTTGTCTTCAACGGTCACAACGCCGTCCTGGCCGACCTTGTCCAGAGCCTCAGCGATCTTCTCGCCGACCTCAGGGTCGGCGGCGGAGATGGTGGCGGTAGCGGCGATCTGGTCCTTGGTCTCGACGTCCTTGGCGGCAGCGACGAGTTCCTTGACGATGACCTCGGTGGCCTTCTCGATGCCGCGACGCAGGGCGATCGGGTTGGAGCCGGCGACCACGTTCTTCAGACCCTCGTGAACCAGGGACTGAGCAAGCACGGTCGCAGTGGTGGTGCCGTCACCGGCGACGTCGTCGGTCTTCTTGGCGACTTCCTTGACCAGCTCGGCGCCGATGCGCTCGTACGGGTCTTCAAGGTCGATTTCCTTGGCGATGGACACACCATCGTTGGTGATGGTCGGAGCGCCGTAGGTCTTGTCGAGCACGACGTTGCGGCCCTTCGGGCCCAAGGTGACCTTGACGGTGTTGGCGAGCTTGTCAAGGCCCTCCAGCATGCCCTGACGGGCTTCCTCATCATAAGAGATGATCTTTGCCATGGTTGCGTATTCCTCCAAATGGCTAGGTATACCGGTTATCACTCGCAAGCGTCGAGTCGTGACGACCAGCCGTCAGCTGTCGATTATCACTCTCGACCTCCGAGTGCTAACCCAGACATTAGCACTCGCGACCGCCGAGTGCCAACATCATCGGCGGCGATTGCGCTTTGGGCATGAAAAAGCCCCAACCGTCGAAACGGTCAGGGCCTTCAATGCACATCCTTGCGTGCGTGTTGCTCACTCGGAGCGGGCTTCACCCGAAGACAGCTTGACAACATCCTTTGCCTGCGTGCCTTTGCCGGACGAAGCGGGCGTATACTCCACGCGATCGCCTTCGTACAGCATCTTGAACTTATTGGTGCTGCCGTCGTCCTTGATTTCCGCGTAGTGCACGAAAACGTCCTCGCCGCCGTCGTCCGGCTGGATAAACCCGAACCCCTTCTTGGCAAGGAAGAACTTCACGGTACCTTGTGCCATATCTGGTCTTTCCTTTGTTCCCTTAGGCGTCGCGACACAAAACCTATAGGGAACGTAAAAAGAACCTCATCGCGCTCCCCCTACCTCGCGACTAGATGACGATTGTACAGCGACGAGGGAACAATCCCAACCGCAGCGGCACATTTTCGGTACGAATTATTCCATAGACGCGAGAACGCTCACAGTTTTCGATGTATTTCACGCCGATATAAGGGGCGCATCAACAACGCTAGTTGAGCAGCACCACCGTAATGGGAACGGCGAGTCCTTGCACCTGCTCCACAGCCGAAATGCCAAGCGTGGTCGCCACATCTTCGGCGGTGGCTTTATCGGCTTCATTCTGATACCATACCACGGAAGAAGCCGGCAATGTGCCGCGCGGATTGGTCGCCTCGACGCTGGTGTAACCGGCGGTCTGCAGCACATCGGCCTGCTGACCTGCATATCCTTGGATTCCTGTGGCGTTGACCACACGCACCTGCGTGGCCTTATTCACAGTCGCGGTGGCTCCGGACTGCTGAGACTGCTGATCGGAGTTTTGATTCTCATTCGAGGATGTCGTGTCACTGTCGGTATCGGACTTTGCCGAATCCGAAGTCGAGTCCTTGGACGAATCGGCCGAAGTGGACGAGGAATCATCCTTGGTGCTGTTCTTGGTCTCAGCCTTGCTGGACGAATCGGACTTGGACGTGGTCGCCGTCTGGGACGATCCTCCTATTACATTCTTGTATCCCCCGGAAATCCATGCCCAGGCCCCGACACCGCACAGTGCGGCCACCAGAATAACGACGATGAACGGGCAGAGGCGGGCCACTACCGAACGAGCGCCACGGTGAACTCCCACCGGCCCCTTCGGAGGATTGTCGAAGGAATCCGGTTCATAGGATTCGTAGGTCATCGTGTCGCGTGCCATAATCGCCCTTTCTTCCTGTCAAAACTACCCATGAGTGTAATCGGCAAACAACTCATCAGTCCACCACACCACGCCCCGTGCACCGGATATGCACGTTTGACTACAGTGGTGAGTCATGATCAAACCATTGAGCGAACTGGTAGAGCCGGGGTGGGCCCATGCCTTGGCCGACGTGGAGCCCACCATCCACCATATGGGCGATTTTCTTCGTGCGGAAAACGCCGCCGGACGCCCGTGGCTGCCGGCAAGCCACAATATTCTGCGCGCGTTCACCATCCCGTTCGATTCCATCAAGGTGCTGATTGTCGGCCAGGACCCCTACCCGACCCCGGGTCACCCGGTGGGCTTGAGCTTCTGCGTGGCGCCGAATGTTCACCCGCTGCCGAAAAGCCTGGTCAATATTTATAAGGAATTGGTTGACGACCTTGGGGCGCCCATGCCCACCAATGGCGATCTGACACCGTGGACGGAACGTGGGGTGATGTTGCTCAACAGATGTCTGACCGTCGGCGTCGGGCGGCCGAATTCGCATCAGGGCAAAGGCTGGGAGGAAGTCACCGAGGCCGCGATTCGTGCGTTGAACGCGCGCACGGACGCCGATGGCAAGCCCAAGCCGCTGGTGGCGATTCTCTGGGGGCGTAATGCGCAAAGCCTCGAGCCATTGCTGACCAATGCCTTCATTATCAAATCGCCTCACCCGAGTCCGCTGTCCGCTTCCCGCGGATTCTTCGGCTCCAAACCATTCTCCAGAGCCAATCAAGCCCTAGTCACCATGGGTGCCGAACCGGTGGATTGGACTCTTTAGACAGACCAACAGTCATTGTAAGTAGTTACAGTGGGGACATGACTTTGTTCCCCACGCAACCGAACATACCTTCGCAGACCACCGCCGCACGACCGGTCACCGTTCCCGCGCCCGGCGTGTCGGCTCAGCTGGGTGCCGATGACGCCAAGCGCGCACGTATCCTGGCCGACATCATTCGGGCGAGATTCGCCCAGACACTGGTGGGTCAGGATAATCTGCGCGAATCGCTTATCGTGACCTTGGTGGCCGGCGGGCATATTCTTATCGAATCCGTGCCGGGCTTGGCCAAGACCACGGCCGCCCAGACACTAGCCACCTGCGTATCCGGCTCGTTCAAACGCGTGCAGTGCACTCCTGATCTCATGCCATCCGATCTGGTGGGCACGCAGGTCTTCGATTTTGCGTCGCAGAAGTTCACCACGCAGATCGGCCCGATTCACGCCAATTTCGTACTGCTGGACGAGATCAACCGCTCGAATGCCAAAACCCAGTCCGCCATGCTTGAGGCCATGGCCGAGGGTGCCACGACCGTCGGCGGGCAGCGTATCGCCTTGCCCAAGCCGTTCATGGTGATCGCCACCGAGAATCCGATTGAGGAGGAGGGCACGTTCAACCTGCCCGAAGCCCAGATGGATCGTTTCATGATGAAGGCCGTCATGACCTATCCTTCGCCCGACGAAGAGGCTCGGATGCTGGCCATGCTCACCCGCCGTGGCTCCGACATGATCGGTCCCGACACCATCACCGGCGAACGCATTTCCGTGTCCGACGTTGATTTTTTGCGCAAGGCGGCACGCCGCGTGCATGTTTCCGACGCGATCATGCGTTATGCGGTCGATATCACCGCCACGTCACGAGGTGCCGGCTCCCGCCCCATCAAGGGACTGTCATCCTTGGTGCGTTTGGGTGCCTCGCCGCGCGCCACCATCGCCTTGACCCGCATCGGCCAGGCGAAGGCATTGCTGTCCGGGCGCGACTATGTGGTGCCCGAGGATCTCAAGGCGTTCGCTCATGAGGTGCTGCGCCACCGTATTATGCTGACGTTCGAGGCACTGGCCGATGGCGTGGTCAGCGATCAGATCGCCGACAAGATCGTCGAAACGGTTCCTGTTCCGTGAGTTCCGATTCCGTTCGCAAGAAGATCGAGGCCCTTGGCACTCAGCTGAGCCTGCCTACAGTAAGGAAGGCTTTGGGCGTGCTGGAGGGCGAACACGCATCCGGGCGTCGTGGCGGCAGCGGCGATGCGATGGATGTGCATGCCTATGAGCCAGGTGACGAATCCCGTCTTATCGATTGGAAGACCAGCGCCCGCCAAGGCCGCCCCATGGTGGTCGAGCGCGAGCGCCTGTCGACGTCACGGGTCTGGTTGCTGATGGACGTTGGCCTGGAGATGACTGGCGTATGCCCTTCCGGAGAACGCGCATGGCAGGTTGCCGCCAATGCGCTGCGAATGTTCGCCGCCCTGTCATTGCGCCGGTCGGACGATATTTCGCTGGTGTTCGGCGATGAGTCCAGCATCACCCGCGTGCCGTTCAACGGTGGGTTCGCACAGTTCGAACGCACGCTGGACAAGGCGCTTGACCGTGATTGGGATCATCACCGTAATATCGACGCACTGCTGGAATATGCGCGCCGTATCAAGGATCGCGAGGCATTGATCGTATTGGCCACCGATGAGCATGCGATGGAGGAGCGGCATATCACCACGATCCGTCGTATTACCCGCACCCATCCGATGGTGCTGATCGATGTGGCGACGATGAATCCGTTCAAGGCCGTCTCATCCCGTCACGCTCCCACCGATGGCTTGAGTGCACGGCGTGTGCCGGCATTCCTGTGCAACGCCAAGGCAGCGGCCGAGGTCGATACTCATCGCGCGTATATGGCCGCGGCTTTGGAACAGGAGCTCACCCGTGCCGGTTCCCATATCATTCGAGCCGCGTCCAGCGAATCCATGTTCGATCGTTTCGTCGCCCTGGTGTCCCGGGCATTGGCCCGCACCACACGCAATAGACTGGGCACTGCACCCGAACTGGTCGGACTGACTTTGGCGGGTGATCTATGATGCACAGCATGTTCCCCATCATCCCGCTCGCCACTGATCCCGGCGATCTCAGGCCCGTGGAGTCGTTGGCCTTGACCACTCCCCTGGTGATGGCCATCGTCGCATGCCTGTTGCTGGCGGTAGGTCTGATCGCGTTGATCATCATGCTGGCTCGCCCCGCACGCAAACCTCGGAACAGCGACCGTGCGCGTGGCGCTCATAGCAATGCCAGCTCCAAGGCCGAGTGGCGTGCCCGCATCGACGATGTGGTGGCCCGTCATGAATCCGGAACACTGCCCCGGCATGAGGCTTTCGTCGAATTGGCCGTCATCGCCCGTGATTTCGCCGGTGCCGCATCAGGCAGGGAGCTTAGTTCCAGTACGCTGACCGATTTGGCGTACCTGAATCGCACGCCCGCGAATCGCCAAGGATTGGACGCATTGAAGCAGACCATTAGCGCGTTGTATCCACCGGAATTTGCCGATGATGCCCGCAACCGAATCGCCCAGACGACCAGCGTGCAGCAGGCCGCCGAGTGGGTGGCGAATCTGGTGGAAAGGTGGCGTTCATGATGCTGGCATGGCATTGGCCTTGGGCCGCTCTGGCCGGCGTCTTGGCGGCGCTGGCGATTATCGTGCTGATTGTCGTGTTCGCCCGCCGTAACGCCGCCGACGACACCCCTGTATTCTCGATGGACGACGATCTCAATACCGAGCACGCTTCCCGTCTGTTCCGTCAATGGCGCGCTTTGGGCCGTCTCGCCATCAGCGTGCTGGTGCTTGCGCTGGCGCTGGCCATTGTGCTGGTGGCTCGCCCCAGCCAAGTGGATGCCGGTGACGAACGCGCTTCCAGCCGAGATATCGTCCTGTGTCTGGATGTGTCGGGATCCACGCTCCCCTATGATCGCGAGGTCATCGATACCTATTTGGAACTGGTCAAGCATTTCGAGGGGGAACGTATCGGTTTGAGTATCTTCAACTCGACCTCACGCACGGTGTTCCCGCTGACCGACGACTACGAACTGGTCACCAAACAGTTGACCTCCGCCAGCAAGGCGCTGAAAGGCGTCGAGTCGCAGGATGACGTCGATAAGATGTCCGATGCCGAATATCAGGACATCGCCAATTGGCTCGAAGGCACGCAGAACCGCAAGGACGCCACCTCCTTGATTGGCGACGGCGTGGTGTCTTGCGCGGCGATGCTCCCCGGTTTCGCTTATGGCGAAGCCAATCATGCGAATGCCGACCGTCAGCGTGCGGCATCCATCGTGCTGGCCACCGACAACGTCGTGTCGGGCAAACCCACCTATTCGCTGACCGAAGCGTTGGACTTGACCCAGCAGACCAAAATCACCGTGGACGGCCTGTATTCCGGGCCGAAAGCCAGTGAATCGGACCAAACCACAACGGATATGAAGTCCGCGATCGAGTCGCATGGAGGCATCTTCCTCACCCAATCGAATGGCGCGTCAATAGATGAGCTGGTACGGGATATTCAGTCGCGTAGAGATACGGATGTGGAGAACAAGGCGAAATCCTCAATGGTGGACGCTCCCGGTCTGTGGACGCTTGCTCTGGCCGTGATACTCATTATCTGGATCGTATGTGCATGGAGGTTGAGGCGATGAACGGATTCACCTTCTCCCCCGCCTTGGGCTGGGTCGCCGACGGACTGCTGGCGGCCGGGCTCGCCGTACTGGCCATTCTCGAAATCGTATTGTTTGTTCGTCGCCGTGTTTCCAGTGACGAGACCGTGTGGGCTTGCATACGTCGTACGTTTATGCTGCTCATCGTAGCGGTGATGGTACTGACTCCCAGCGTGGTATCGTCTACCACCTCACAGGCCATCAATGCCACCGATGTCATCGTGGCGGTGGATACCACCGGGTCGATGGCGGTGGCCGATGCCACATACGGGTCCGAGAAGACCATTACCCGCATCAATGCCGCACGTCAGGCCGTGCATGATGTGACCGCCGCTTATCCGGACGCCAGTTTCGCGGCGTTACGGTTCGGTGCTTCGGGAACGCTTGATGTGCCGCTGACCCCGGATGCGCCGGCCATCGATAATTGGGCCAACACGTTGGCGGTGGAAGCCACATCCGTGTCGGCGGGCTCCAGTCTGGATGCTCCGATCGATCAATTGCTGCTGACCGCGAAGTCGATTCGTGAAGCGCACCCGGATGATGCGATTGTGCTGTACCTCATCACTGATGGCGAACAGACCTCGAATGTGAAGCGCCGTACGTTCTCGTCACTGCGCCAGTATCTCAATGATGGGTTTACCGTGGGCGTCGGCTCGACCGAGGGCGGCAAGATTCCCGTCATCGCCGATGGCGTCAGCGCCGGAGATTCCAATACCACGGACCACTGGGTGATCGACCCGGATACCGGCGAACCCGGCATCTCCAAGATGGATGAGAAGAACCTCAAAGACATTGCCGACGAGATCAGCGGCACATATGTGGCCGTAAACGCTTCACAGACTTTGGCGGATGTGGTTTCGGCCAGGTCGTCGAAGCAATGGCGCATGACCACCACGGTCAAGGAGCGCACACGCACCACGCCGGTGGTATGGCCGTTGGCCATTACGTTGGCGATATTGCTTGCCATGGAAGTCGGTGCATGGATCGCAACCTCAAGGAGGCTGCTGTGAGGAACAGTAACGAAATCCACGAGAACGATGGCTCGGCGAATATTCGGATGCGGGCGAAATGCCCGCTTTGGGCACGTATCGTCCTGGCTTGTGGCGCCGTATTGCTGCTGCTGGTTGCCGGCGTGGCGTCAGTAAACCTGTCCGCTTCGATTACGTTCAATCAGGCCACCGCATCATTGAACGCCAATATCAAAGCGGCTCAGGACGAGTCGACTGATATCAACACGCTCAAGGCGCAACAGCAGCAGACCGATGCGCAATTCGCCGAGGCCGGGCGAATGCGCACGCTTCTGTTGCCGCAAGTCAAGGACGCCATCGACACCAATGCTTCGATTTCTTCCGAGCTGACGAAGATCACCCTGAAACAGGCCGAGGCGCAGAACAGCGGTTCCGGTTCCGGGCAAGCCCAGTCGGCACAGCAATCCGAGAGTTCCTCATCCAATGCAAAAAAGGGCGGCGCGTTGACCGACGAGCAGAAGAAGCAGGTCGAGGAGCTGATGAAGGCCAATCAGCAATCCACCGATACCCAGTCGAACACCACCCAATCCGAGCAGAAGGCGACGCAGAACAAGGGTACCGGGGCTACCAAGCCGTGGTGAGCAATCGTTCACGGTTGCTCTTTTTCTCACACCCTCACGGGTCATGGCTTTATCGCGGCTGTTTCCCGGTTTCGGCTGTCGGCTTTGGCGTTTGTCCAATTTTCGATAGCCCATGGCTGATCCGAGGCATGTCCAAACAGGCTATTTGTGGATAATCGTTACGGCTATACACAACACTTGTGAATAACTTCGCCCAAAATCGGCAAGCTAGAACCACATTGGTCGTCCCGGCTGGACAAGCATGAGTCCTGTCCTTTTAGCTGGATATATGAATACCTACACCAGCAACCCAGCACCCATCGATCCCACCGGCGGCTTTGCCGGCAATACGGTGACGCCGTTCGATTACGGCACTTGCCCTTGCCATGCGGCGGTACAGCGTAGTCGCGACCTCGTGTCCGTCCAGCGTGCGGCCACACTGGCGCAATCGGACCAGACGGCGGTGGCCGTGAACCGCTCCCGCAACATCGTGTGGACCGGTAAAGCCGCCGATCTATTCCGATCGCGGCTCAGTCGCACCGCACAGTATTCGGCCAGTCTCGCGCAAGACATGGAGACCACCCACCGATTGGCTTGGGGGTCATCATGAGCGAGCACGATTACTGGCAGGTGGAATCGTCCGTTTACGGCGGAGTGGGATATGCGCCAGCCACTCTTGAAGAATATGCCGCCATAGCCAAGGCTCTCGATGACGAGGCGGCAGGATTTGCGGCCATAGCCACGGCTTGGGAATCGGCCGCATTACAGTTACAGTCACATCGGCATAGTGCGCCGATGTGCGTCACCTTGCAGTCGGGCGATCCGAGCGCCGTTGTTCCCGGCCATGTCACTGCACCATATGCCGCGCTGGGCAATCGGTGTTATGACCATGCAACGGCATGCCAGCGGTTGAGCGATGACCTGCGTGGCGCGGCCGATCTGCTGATTCGCGCACACTCTCTGTATTCTCAGGCGGAGATGACGGCTCGGCGCATGTTTACCGAATTATTGCAGGCCGGCACACAGGCCAAACCGGGATATGCCGCGGTGGGTGTTGCCGCTGCGGCGGCGGGCGGCTTTCTGGCCGGCTGGGCTATTGACGGCAAACCGAACCCGGCATGGATGTCCACGTTCAGCTATCCGTTCCAGGAAGGAGTGCTTAGCGGCGCGGGCGGAATCATTGGCGGCGTACCTATCGGCAAGAGCATTGCGCACACCGATGAGGTCAACAAGGCTGCGGGAAAAATCGCCAATTTCTCCGGACCAGCGAAAGACATCATCCAAGGCAATCATCTGGAAGTACGCGAGGTGCAGGCGAATGCCGACGTCGTCCGCGCAAGCGGATCGGTGGCCGAGTCAATGGAGAATCTGCGCAGACTCGCCGAAGAGCGGCTCGGCAAAATCGAGCTGAACAGCGGACTCGAATATGGGACCATCGCCATTCAACGCTATGAACGGGCTGATGGAACCAACTCCTGGCTGGTCACCATCCCGGGTACCGATGGACAGCCTGACTCACCATTCGGCTGGGCGCAGAACGTGGAACTGATGAGCGCCGATCAGGAACGCCGCAGGAAAGCGGACAGCGCTCGCATGGTTGCCGAGGCGATGCGTCAGGCAGGCATCGGCAAGGACGAGCCCGTGGCACTGATCGGTCACTCCCAAGGTGGCATCGTTGCCGCCACGCTTGCCTCGGATTGGGCGGAGGAATATACCATCGAGCATGTGGTGACAGCCGGATCGCCGGTGGCCAATCATCCGATTCCGCAACGCACATGGGTCACCAGCGTGGAGATCGATGATGAACTGGTCGCCGCACTGGATGGTTCCGCCAACCCGGTCACCGATAACTGGCTCACCGTACAAGGGCATGTATCGCCCGCGCCCGCGGCAACACCATCCACAGTGCATTCGGACAGCTCATGCACTCCCGGCGCGACGCCCATCACCGGTCTGACCCCATATGACGCCGCACCCGTGGCTGGTTCGACCAACGGCAGAGAGTTGTCGCATTGGATTAAGTACCATCAGGCTGCTTATCAGAACGCCACCGATCTCGGCTCCCCCGCCGTGCAACGCCACGAAGCGCATTTTCAGGAAGTCATCAACGGCGAACTCAAGGAAACCCGCTACTACCAAGGCCGCATGACCTAGTCCGCGACCATTGCCACTGGCGAGCGAACCACCGAGTTCAGCGTTCGGCGGTTAAAAGTAAATACCACACTTGACAGAATTGTCAAGAAAGGAGTTAACAATATAATGACGAGCAGGAGATAGCTCATCAAACTGATGAAGCAAGCGGCAAAACGCAAGAATGTTACGTTTGAAAGTATCAGGCAAGGAGGGAGTCATGAGATATTCCAACTCGATGGACTTATGATTCCCATCCCACGTCATAACGAAATCGACAACAACCTCGCGGACATTATTTGCAAAGAAGCAGAAGCCAAACTCGGGAAAGGCTGGTATCAGCAGTGAAAACATATCAGGTCATCGTTCGTCCTGGCGAAAAATACTGGATTCTTGAGATTCCCGGTATCGGTTTCACGCAGGCACGAACAACAGCAGAGATTGAAAGTATGGCACGCGACCTTATCACCGTCATGACACAAGATGCTGATTTCGCACTCACCATAGAGACAAAA
Organism: Bifidobacterium longum subsp. infantis ATCC 15697 = JCM 1222 = DSM 20088; assembly: GCF_000269965.1. Lineage (NCBI taxonomy): Bacteria > Bacillati > Actinomycetota > Actinomycetes > Bifidobacteriales > Bifidobacteriaceae > Bifidobacterium > Bifidobacterium longum. The sequence continues at coordinate 785,839 of NC_017219.1, read as the reverse complement.
TTGCCGCAATCCGTACAAGCGCATCTTGATGAAGCTCGGCGACTGCGGAAGGAAGAAGCGGAATGCAGATCGAACGCAGCGCGGGAAACCCGCGCCGCGGCACAAGAACTACATGGCATGGGTCTCGCCCTACAGCAAATAGGCGATATACTCGGGGTCTCACGGCAACGAGCACATCAACTTGTCAATGCTTAGCAATCAATCGGCTACCCCACAATGCAATCACCGCAGAGACGCGGCTAGCGCCACTTTCCCGGGCTTGTTGCGCTAGCATGCCCGAGAACCCCTCTATCAGCGCAACATTCCCGGGAAAGTGGCGCGCAAAGAGTGTCAGGCGCGTCGCTCGATGAGTGCGCGGCCGGATGCGAGGCGGTCGAGCACACCGGTTTTGGCGATGGCCAGCATCAGATACCAGGCCATGACCTGTACGGCTCGGGCGGGAACGCCGCACCACAGTATAGCCGCTCGGTTCACGGCTGGAAGTACCCTTGGAGGTTATGAAGCTTACCGATATTTCCCCCGCAATCGCATTGACCCCGCTCGACGGCCGTTACCACAAGGCCACCGCTCCGCTCGTCGAATACATGAGCGAACCTGCCCTGAACCGCGAACGCATGCGTGTCGAAGTCGAATGGATGATTCTTCTGGCCAACGGCTTTGAGGGCAACGGCAACCAGCCGATCGTTGACGGCGTCAAGCCGTTCACTGCCGAAGAGCAGGCCTTCCTGCGCGCCATTCCCGAGGACTTCGGCGCCGAAGGCATCAAGCAGCACGCCGCTCATGAGGCCATCACCCACCACGATGTGAAGGCCGTGGAGTACTACATCGACGATCAGATCGACAAGGCTCCGGCCGAGCTGGCCAACATCAACGACGAGCTGAAGACCCTCGTGCACTTCGCCTGCACGTCCGAAGACATCAACAACCTCTCCATCGCCCGTTGCGTCAAGAACGCGATGGAAAACGTGTGGACCCCGGAGTTCAAGCGCATCATCGACCACCTCGCCGGCAAGGCCGAGGAATTCAAGGATATGCCGCTGCTCTCCCTCACCCACGGCCAGCCGGCCACGCCGACCACGCTCGGCAAGGAGCTCGCCGTCTACGTCTACCGTCTGAACCGTCAGCTCAAGCACATCGAAAACCAGGAGTACTTGGGCAAGATCAACGGCGCGACCGGCACGTTCGGCGCCCACCTGGCCGCATGCCCGGATGTCGACTGGGTCGCCGTCTCCCGCGAATTCGTCGCCAACCGCATGGGCCTGACCTGGAACCCGCTGACCACGCAGATCGAAAGCCACGACTGGCAGGCCGAGCTGTACTCCACCGTCTCCCACGCCAACCGCATCATGCACAACCTGTGCGTGGACGTGTGGATGTACATCTCCCGCGGCGTGTTCGCCCAGGTGCCGGTCAAGGGTGCCACCGGCTCCTCCACCATGCCGCACAAGGTCAACCCGATTCGTTTCGAGAACGCCGAAGCCAACTTCGAGATCAGCTGCTCGCTGCTCGACACCCTCTCCGCCACGCTGGTGGAATCCCGTTGGCAGCGCGATCTGACCGATTCGACCACCCAGCGCAACATCGGTTCCGCGCTCGGCTACTCCTTGCTCGCCCTGACCAACCTCATGGGCGGCCTTGAGTCCATCCACCCGAACACCCACGTCATCGAGCGTGAGCTGGATGAGAACTGGGAGGTGCTTGGCGAGCCGATCCAGACCGCCATGCGCGCCTGCGAGCTCAAGGGCCTGCCCGGCATGGACAAACCGTACGAGAAGGTCAAGGAGCTTATGCGCGGCCACTCCATCGACAAGGAGCAGGTCGAGCAGTTCATCGACCAGCAGTCCTTCGACCCGGAAACCGCCGCTCGCTTGAAGGCTCTGACCCCCGCCACCTACACCGGTGTGGCCAGCCAGCTCGTCGCTTTCGACCGTTGAGATAGGTGCGATGCGAGTCCCTCGAATCCCTCGCATCCACCACACTACTGCGCTGAGTCACAAACCGAACCGCAAACTGAACCGAACAAGGACAGACGTCAGGTAACCATTTCATGACTACTGAACAGGATCAGTCCACTACGGAAGATCGCCCGGACAAGGCGACCTCCTCCACTACCGACCGGCCGATCGCCTCTGGTGACGGCCGGTCGGCCAGTTTTGCTGTCAGCGGAACGGACAGCTCGACAACCGACGGCAGCAACGATTCCGGACCATACATCGACGACATCGCCCCGCGCCGCACGCGCGACTTCGGCGACCTGACCCGAGCCAGTCTGTCGCTATTGATGGCCGCCGTGGTTATGGTGTTCGCCGTATATCTGGGCGGCATGACGCGCGGCGTCGAATCCGACGCGCATACCGCCGCCCAAGCCATCAACTGGCTGGCCGCTTTCCCCTCCACCGTACTGACGCAGCTGGCCACCATCGTCATCGTGATCATCGTGCTCGCTCAATTGCTACTGGCCCGGGAATGGCTGCAGGCTGCGGTGTCCGCGCTGGCCATGTTTGCCGGATACGGCATTGTGTGGGTCATATCGACGGCAATCAGTAGTCTGAACGATGCCGCCCTGCCAATGGCACTGGTCTCAGCCGCCACCTCATACGGTTCCGAGCTGTTGCCCGACATCTACGCCGGCATGGCGTCCTTCCTGACCGCCGCCGGGCCACGCCGTACCCGCTCCACGGTCAAATGGAGTTGGAATATCCTGTATGCCATCGCCGCGGTGATGGTGGTGCTTTCGTGGCATTCGGTTACCGGCATGCTGGTTTCGATGGCCGCCGGTCGCACGGTGGGCATGCTTATTCGATTCGTGGTCGGCACGCAGAATAAAGGCGTGTGGGGCAAAGATCTCGTCGCGGTGCTCTCAAGCATCGGATTAGAGACCACCTCACTCATCCGGCATCAGGAGCCCGGAATCGGCCATGGCTCATTGTCTGCCACTTTGGATGACGATTTGGCGGAAGGCTCACGCATCTACGATGTGGAGACCTCGAATAACCGCCGGTTCATCGTTTCCGTCATCGACGCGCAAACCCATACCGTCGGCTATCTGAAGCAACTCTGGGATTGGGTACGTTTTACCAGCGTGTCCATTCGACGCGATCGTTCCGTGCGCGACGCCGTTCAGCATCACTTTGCCATGCTGCTCGGCCTGCACAATATCAAACTGCCTGCGCCCGCCCCCTACGGCATCGCCGATACGGACGAGTCCGCGATTCTGGTGCTGGATGCGCACACCATCGAGATGCCCGCCAATCTGAACACGCTCACCCAGGCGGACGCCGTAGCATATATGCGATATCTGTCTGTGGCGAATCGCCGTGGATATACGCACCGGCGCATCACGCCTGATACGCTCGCTAGGCTTGAAGATGGCACTGCGGTTATCGCCGGCTGGCTGAATGGCGACAACGCTTCCGGCCCGGCCAATACCGCGCTTGACAAGGTCCAGTTGCTTGCGCTGTTCGCCGCGTTGATCGGCGTGAAACCTGCAGTCGCGGCTGCCCGTGAATCTTGGGGCGACACGACGTTGACCGCGCTGGCCCCGTTCATCCAGAAAGTCGCGGTTCCCTCCCCCACACGCGCATTGGTCACATGGGACAAGCAGCTGCTCAAGGAACTGCGAGACCACATCAACACCATAATTGATGAGGAGACCGCCGAATCCGCCGAGCCGGTGACGCTTGCCCGCTTCTCCTGGCGTTCGATGATCACCATGCTGCTGGTCATCGTGGCTGTGGTCGTGGTCTTCACCCAGTTGAAGCCCGAAGAAATCATAACCGCGCTGACCAACGCCAACCCGTTGATGGCGGTGGTAACGCTCGCGTTCGGTGCCTGCGGCTGGATCGGATCGTCGATTTCGCTCGGCGCTCTCATGGATCGCAGCAAGCGAGATAACACGGGCGTGTTCATGAGTCAGGTTGCCGGCGGCTTTGCCACGGTATCCATGCCGGCCGGCGTGGGGCCCGCGTTCGTCAACCTGCAGTTTCTGCGCAGATCCGGCTATCGCAACACCCCGGCCACCGCAATCATGAGCGCCGCGCTCGTGGTGTATTACGCCGTGTACTTCTCCATGCTGGTGTTGATTGGCCTATTCACCGGCCGCAATATGTTCTCCGGCGCGATTCCGACGAATACGTTGGTCCTTGTGCTGGGCGTAGTGGTTGTGGTGTTGTCCATTGCGATGATGATTCCGCCGTTGCGCCACTGGGTGACCCGTCGTCTTATGCCGCTGGCCAAGACGTATATCAACCAGCTGCTGGACGTGCTTTCCCAGCCCCGACAGCTCACGGTCAGCTGCCTGGGCGCACTGTTCCAGAACACGACCACTGGGCTCGCTTTCTGGGCGGCCTTGCAAGCGTTCGGTTATTCATCGAATCCGATTGAAACGACGTTCGTCTTCATGCTGGCCTATGCGTTGGGTTCCGCGGTGCCCACCCCCGGTGGTTTGGGCGGTGTGGAAGCCGCGTTGACTTTCGCATTCGTGGCGGTCGGTGTGCCTCAGGGCGTAGCTCTATCCGCCACGTTGCTGCATCGCGTGGTGTTCTATTGGCTACGAATTCCTCTGGGCGCAGCCGCTATGAAGTGGCTCGACCGTCATAACCTCGTCTGATCTGTCCGTTTTTGTCCATCCTGGGCTTCAGAACACGAAATAGATGTGAAAAGCCTTATACGATGCGGGTTTTCGCAGGAACATGCGCTAGTATCATTGATGAAAACGTGGACGAAGCAAAAGTGCTCGCCCCCTGACCCAAGAAGGATGCTTTATGGCATACAACAAGTCTGATCTCGTCTCGAAGATCGCCCAGAAGTCCAACCTGACCAAGGCTCAGGCCGAGGCTGCTGTTAACGCCTTCCAGGATGTGTTCGTCGAGGCTATGAAGTCCGGCGAAGGCCTGAAGCTCACCGGCCTGTTCTCCGCTGAGCGCGTCAAGCGCGCCGCTCGCACTGGCCGCAACCCGCGTACTGGCGAGCAGATTGACATTCCGGCTTCCTACGGCGTTCGCATCTCCGCCGGCTCCCTGCTGAAGAAGGCCGTCACCGAGTGACCTTCTGCTCGTAGCGATTACTTCGAGCATTACTGACGACAAAGACCCCGACCGAGATGGTCGGGGTCTTTTTGTTGCAGTGCTTAGACGGGGGGCTATAGGAACCTCTGTGGTGCTTCAGCAACGTTTTATCTTCGTTCCGAGCCGGCAGTGGTACGTGCTGCGCGCGATGCCGACCTCGGCCAGCAGGCTCTCGGCATTGACGTGCGGCTCCTCACCGGCCTTTTTGACCGGGATCGTCTTTTCCCGGCTTGTCAGGTTGTCCGGGTCTGCGCCCGGCTCTTTTCCCACCAGCTCCGCCGACCCCTTCATGATCGCCAGCCTGATCTCCATCGCCCGGCATTCGGCGCGCAACCGCTCCAGGTCGGCGTCCTACGCGGCGATCTCGCCGCGTAGGACGTCCGGATCCGTCTGCGGCGCGCCGGCCTCGCGTTCTGGTTCGTCCTTCGCCACCGCGGTCCCTTTCCTCTCGCCTAGCAGTTGCCGTCTCCGGTTTCTCACGACCGAGGAATCCACTCCCAGACCGGCGGCCGCCTGCCGCGACGTCATCTCGCCGGACGCGACCCTGAGCACGGCCTCGCGTTTGGGCCCGTCGGGGACCGGGCCGCGCCTGACACGGCGTTCGCCGGGCGCGAGCTCGTCGATCCACGCGGCCGGCAGCGCCTTGCTCGGATACCCCAACCGGCGCATCGTGCGGCTCGCCCGCCGCCCGTGCGTCAGATAATGGTCCACTTACAGCGGCACCACCGCTACCGTGACGTTCCCTGCAGGCACATTCCAACCGAACGAATCCGTCACCGTGCACTACGATGGTGCCATCGTCGCCGACGTCCAGCAGATCGCTGCAGTATCCAAGACGTTCACTGCCAAGGCAGATGGTTCCTTGACTTTGCTGTACACGTTCAAGGCCAGCCAGGCCGGCAAGACCATCGCGGTCACGGCTGTTGGCGCTGTATCCGGTACCAAGACCGCCACCATTCAGGTTCCGGCAACCGGAACCGGTGACCAGTCCGGTACCACGACTACCACCACCGCCGACACCGGTGTGGCCATCGCACCGTACGGTGTGGCCATTGCGTTGCTTGCCGCCGCGGGCATCGCCCTGTTCGCCGCCCGCAAGAGCACCACTCGTCGCTGACGTGACTGACATAATGGACGGTAGACGCTGAAGCATAGTTCGCGAATACCACTGAACCGGGAGTCGATGATTCCCGGTTTTTCCATGTTATTGCTACGGTACATAACGCACGCATATTCACGAGGAATGCTCACTGGAATATACGAGGGAATGCTCGCAACACTTGAGAAGGGACGTCGTTATGCAGATCATGTATGTATGCACCGGCAATCAATGCCGTTCCGTGATGGCCGAATACTACACCCGAGCCAAGCTTGCCGACCGAGGAATTGGCTTGCAGAGCGGCAAATAGAGCCGGCAAAAAGACCGGTCAGCCATCGCGATGCTGAAATTGCATACTTCTATGTTCAATACGGCTGATATCGCGGGTTCCCGTTTCCCCTTTTCCTTGGCATTGGCTGAATCAGCGCTATTCGAGGAGCGCAATACGCAGGTCAAATGTTCTTCAATTATGCAATCATGCATGCATGGATTTGTATAATACGGAATTAGCTGGCTACAATTAGCGACGTAAAAAGACACGTGACCAATGCAATAAGGAGAGCAATTATGGCTTCATTGCTTCAGGGATTCGAAGAGGTTCAGCTGGTCAAGCCGGTGGGCAAGACCGTTCTGACCGTCACCGATTCCGCCATTCGTTTCAACAAAGCCACCGCTGAAGCGCTCGGATTCCCGGCGTACGTCAAGGTGCTGATCAACGACAAGACCAGGCAGATCGCCGTGACCCCGACCACCGCCAAGGCCGGCAACGCCATCAAGTTCAGCAAGCCCGAAGGCAAGCAGGCCGCTTCGGTAAGCGTCAAGGAAGCCACGCTCATTGAAGCAGTGAAGGCATACCTCACTCTGCCCGAGGCACCGGAAGGCGAAATCGCCTACCAGTCCGTCAACGGTACCGCCTACCCCGAAAGCAAGACCGTGATCTTCGACGTGGCCAACGCCACCGCCGGCACCATGAAGCGCCGCGGCCGCAAAAAGGCCGCCTGATCTCAGGTGATTATCCTTGATTGCCGTCATCGGCAGATCAGGAATTCGGCTTGTATTTTTGAATGACTTTCACGAATACGGCGTTTTATGGAAACCGGTGATGCCGACCTGAAATGGGTCGGCATCACCGGTTTTCATATATTGTGTTTTGTCAAGCGCTGGTGTGCCGTTTTACCGTGGGTGGCTGTCCGGGTTACCGGTCAATTTTTTACCGGGTTACCGTCGGCTGGTTTCGTCTGGTTTTGGTTGTTTTGTTATTGCATGAGGGCGTGGGTCCGTCTGTAGGATTCGCCCTCGAACCTGATCATGCGTCCGTGGTGGACGGTGCGGTCGATGAGCGCGGCGGCCATGTTCTTGTCGCCGAGCACGCGGCCCCATCCGCTGAATTCGATGTTCGTGGTGTAGATGATGCTCCTGGTCTCGTATGAGTCGGATACGGCCTGGAACAGGAGCCTGCTGCCTTCCTCGTCGACGGGCATGTGGCCGAATTCGTCGATGATCAGGAGCCTGGCTTTGCCGATGGCCGCGAGTTCCCCGTCGAGCCGGTTCTCCTGTTTCGCGCGCCTCAGGCGCATGAGCAGGCCGGAGGCGGTGAAGAACCTGACGGGCATGGCGTTCATGCATGCGAGCCTTCCCGGGGCGACGGCGAGGTGGCTTTTGCCGGTGCCGACCGGACCGTAGGGCACGAGGTCCTCGCTTTTGCCGACGAACTCCAGGCTCTCGAGCTGGACGCGCCCCCAGTCCGGCGGCATCCTGAGGTCCGACCAGTCGTAGCCGTCAAGACCCTTCGCGTTGGGGAACCCGGCCGCCTTGAGCAGCCGCGCGCGTTTGGATTGCTCCCGGCTGGCGGGCTCGGCCTCGAACCAGGACTCGATGAAGTCGAGTTGGGCGGGCGTGGCTTGGGCGAGGTGGTCGGCCAGGACGCCGCGCGTGAGGGTCAGGTGCCGGCTCATGGCCATGACGCGTTCGCTTTTGGCGATGGTGCCGGCCCGGCGGCGCCTGGTCTCGGGGATCCTGGGATCAGGTCTCCTGCTCATCGCGTCTCCTCCTTGCCTTCCGGCCCGGTCCCGGTGATGAACCGGTCGTGGCCGGTCAGGTCAGGACCCTGGTCGCTTGCCTCGTCCCAGTCGCCGTCCCGGTGGCGCAGGGCGAGCGACACCAGGTCCGTGTCCGCGGGCCTGGCATCGGGCCGCAACCCGATCGAGTCGGACGCGGCGAGCATGGCGTTGTCGAAGCCCGCCGCTTCCGCGGCCTGGGCGATGGCCCTGAGACTGTCGCGCAACCGTTGCCTGCCGGCCTGGTCGAGCCATTCGCGCACGTCCTCGGGGAAATCCGGGCGTATCGGCGTCTCCCTCCATGAGCCCGGGCGGGCGGCGAGCATCGGCATCACCAGCGCGGGATCCTGCAGCGTGCCGGCAGTCCTGCCGTACTGCCTGGGGTATTCGGCGACCACTTCGCCCGACTTGGGGTCGGCGATCCGCACGCTGTCCCGCCTGACCGCGGCCGGGAGTCGCCTGCCATGCCACTCGCCGCCGGCGAGGTACCGGTTGGGGTCGATGCCGATGCGACCGTATTTGCCTGCCTTCCCGCTTTCCCACCGGATCGGGTCGAAACGCGTGGACGGCAGGGGCGTCAACGCCTTCCGGTCCTCGTCGAAGCATTCCATGACGGGCACGTCCATCAGCTTGTAATGGATCGGCTCCGGGCCGGTTCGTCGCGGCGTCCGAGCATGACGCGGGCGGGTTGCCCGTGGGACTCGGCCTCCAGGGGCGGGACCATGAGGTCGCGGCGCGGGAACCCGACCGCGTTCTCCACGTCGCCCTTCTCGTTGCCGGAATACGGGTTGCGGAACCTGGCCTCGATCCTGTGGCGGGAAAGGAACGCGTCGAACACCGTGGCGAGCGTCACATGGCCTTTCGCGTCACGGTGACCCGCACCGGTGGCGTTGTCGAGCACGAGCACGGGCGGCATCCCGCCGACATGTCCGAACACCGAAAGCAGCCCGTGGCACAGGCATTCTGGATTGGCAACGGTGTGTTGGACAGGTTCTTAGAGGACGAGTCCCTGTTCGGTGAATTCCTTCGGACTCCGGTATCCGAGGGTGGAGTGGAGTCTTTGGTCGTCGGACCACCACACATAGTCGTTGAGGTCGGAGCGTAGTTGTTCCAGGCTGGTGTAGTGGTTCCGGTATATGAGCTCCTTCTTCAGGAGCCTGTTGGTGGATTCGACCACGGCGTTGTCGTACGGGTCGCCCCTGCGCGACGGCGATCCTCCGATGTCGAACACATCGAGCAGCCCGACGATTTTCGCGTTGTCGAACCCGCCGCCCCGGTCCGTGTGGAACATCTCCACCTCGGTCAGGGGGAAGCCGAGCGTGGCGAACGCGGCCATGACCAGGTCGGCGGTGCGGCCCGTGTCGGCGCTGTGGCCGGCGATGCTCCTGTTCGCCAGGCCGGACAGCAGGCACGCGTACGCCCACTTGCCGCCGACGCGCACGTACGTCAGGTCACTGGCCAGGCGGGTGCGCGGCTCGTAGCCGTCGAACTCGCGGTCGATGATGTTCGCGAGCCTGGCCTCGTTAACCCGCGTCCTGTGTGGTTTGAACGTTCTGCGCGCGTACGCGCTCGTCATGCCCCGCCGTTTCATGATGTCGACGATGCGCCTTCTGGAGGTGATGACGCCCCTCCGCTCCAGGCGCGGCCTTGATCTTCCTGGCGCCGTAACGCTCATGGCTGTCGCACCGGACCGCGTGCACGTCGCCGGCGATCGGATCCACCCGCTCGGCTTCGGGATGTTCGGTCATCCAGTAGTAGGTGGAGCGGGGAACGCTCAGCATCCCGCATCGCGCCGATACCGGGCAGCGGGCGGCCGTTGGCCCGTATCACTGCTACTTTCGTGCGAATACCGGCGCCGCTTGTTCTGAAACGTCCACCTCCATCTCCAACTGTCTGTTGCGCTTGCGCAGCTCGACCGGCTCGTTCCGCTCAGGCGTGCGGTTGTCCGCGGCCCGGGTGGAGCCGCCGTTGCGGATGCCCTGGACCCAACGGTGCAGCGTGGAATGCGAGATGTCGTACTCGTCCTTGATCTCGCGCGCCGGCTTGCCGTTCTCGTAAAGCTGCACGATCTGCCGCTTGAACGACTCCTCGTAGTGGCGGGGATGCTTCGGGTCGGCCATCGTCGGCCTCCAACCTCATGTCAATCGTCCCCCATAGGACTGTCTAATACATTGTAGCCAATCCACCATCGTCGAGCTCAGCCGGCAGGCCCGGCATCTCCATCGTTGCGTGCCCTTGCCGGTCTGTCCGTTCTTCTTCATCGCACGCCCGCATACCGGGCATTTCTTCGCTTTGCTGGATGGCGTTCTCACACCATCCAGCCCACCACCGGGAGTGCATCATTTTCCACGCGGGAAAAAGGCATGCCGACACGCCTACTCGTACAAGGCCGGACCTCGATCATAAGCACCACAAAAGTTCCTATAGACCCTATTTAGAACTCGAGCAAATAAATGCAAAACGGCACTGATCACTCCGACCCACGCATATATTGAAAAAGAACTTGCAAACGAACACAGCAATGTGGCCAACAGCCACATCGTTGCAGCAACTCTCAAAGGACGAGATATGCCAGAGCCAGAGAAACAACTTTGCGCCTACTGCGATGAAGGCGAGGCCTTGGACGCGTTCGGCATCATAATTGCCGAACTGCCAGCTTCGAAGCTTGTGCTGTTCAAGGAACAAAGTCATAAGGGACGTGTCATTGTTGCCTCGAAACATCATGTTTCCGAAATCGTGGACCTATCCGATGAGGAACGTGAGGCTTTCCTGAATGACGTGAACCATGTGGCAAAAGCCTTGCACGCGGCCTTCCACCCGGACAAAATCAACTACGGCGCCTACGGAGACGACGGGCACCACCTGCACTTCCACCTGTGCCCCAAGTATCGGGACGGCTTTGAGTGGAAGACGGTGTTCGCAATGAACCCCGATCGCGTCCACCTCGACGAATCGCAATATCAGGAATTGGCGAAAGCCATCATCCAGCATCTGTGAATAAGCCTCTATTTTAAGGAGTAGTTACAATGGTATCCGCGCTCAATGAAGATCGCCTATTCCCAACGGATCCGGAACAACGTTTAATCGCACGTCGACTGTACGAGGCAATCAAGGATCGTCCCATCATCTCCCCTCACGGACACGTCCCTATCGACTGGTTCGCGGAAGACAAGCATTTCAAGAACCCCACCGATCTATTCATCACTCCTGATCACTACGTGACCCGTATCATGCACGGACATAGTGTTCCTTTCAGCGAGCTGGGTGTGGGCCAGAAGAACTTCACCGAAGAACAATCTCGCAACGCCTTCCGCCTCCTTGGAAAGTACTGGTATGCCTATGCTGGCACGCCGATGCGTTACTGGATGGAGGATTCGCTGTCCAATGTGTTCGGCATCAACAAGCCACTCAATGAAGACACCGCAGACAGCATCTACGATGAGCTCAACGAGCTCCTTGCCTCCGACGATTTCACCACCCGCAAGCTTGTGAAGCGTTTCAACATCGGCTTCATCTCCACCACCGATGACCCCACCGATGACCTGGTCCTGCACGATAAGGTGCGCGCCGACGCCAATTTCCCGGCGCGTCTTGCACCGTGTTTCCGTCCGGATCGCTACCTTGCGGTCGATCGTGTGGATTGGGCTCAGCTCTGCGACCAGCTGGGTGAATCGGCTGGCGTAAACACCGCCACTTATGAAGGATTCGTAGAGGCCATGCGCCGTCGTCGTCTGTTCTTCAAGCAGCATGGCGCAGTCGCCGCCGATTACGGTGTGGATCCTTCGCTTGACGAAGTCAATTGGTCCGGCGACACCACACGCCTGTCGGATGATGTGGCGATTCGCTTGTACACCAAGGCTCGTAGTGGCAGCCTGACTTCCGATGAGGCACGCAAGCTGCACGCCCATCTGCTCAACGACCAGGCAAAGCTCGCGCAGGACGACGGTCTGGTAATGACCTTGCACCCCGGCGTGATGCGCAACCACTACCGCAAGCAGCTCGTCAACTACGGTCCGGACTGTGGAGCGGATTGCCCGATGCCGGCTGATTGGGCTCACTGGCTGCGCCCCATGCTCAACGAATACGGCGAGAATCCTGATTTCCACCTTGTGGCATTCACCATGGATGAGACCGCATACTCCCGCGAGCTCGCTCCAATGGCGGCATACTACCCGGCGCTGTACATCGGAGCCCCGTGGTGGTTCCTGGATGCGCCTGAGCCGATTCTGCGCTACTACGAGGATGTCGTTCCGTACGCTGGTTTCGCCAAGCTGTCGGGATTCATCGATGACACCCGTGCGCTGTGCTCCATCCCCGCCCGCCACGACATGAACCGTCGTCTGACCGCACGTTACATCTCCGGTCTGGTCGCCGACCACCGGTTGAGTTATGAGGAAGGCGAGCAGATCGCCATTCGTTCCGTGGACGGTCAGCCTTCTGACGTGTTCAAGCTCTGACTCGAACGACCTTTTATTGATTTCAAGGAGTAAATATGACTGATACACATGATTTCACGTCATTGCCCAGATTGAACCGCGCAGAGCACGGCCGCGCCGCAGCGCCGGTGCGCATCATCCATCTTGGTATCGGCAATTTCACCAGGGCGCATCAAGCCTGGTACACGGAACATGCGCCGGACACCGCGCAGTGGGGCATCGCCGGTTTCACCGGACGTTCTCGCCGAATGGTCGACAAGCTGGCCCCTCAGGACAACGTCTACACGCTGATCACCTCGGCACCGGAAGGCGATTCGTTCGAAGTCATCTCTTCGATTTCATCGATGCATGAGGGCGGCGACATGGCGGCACTGCACAAGTACTTCGCGGATCCGAACGTGTCCATCGTCACCTCCACGGTTACCGAAGCTGGATACAAAAGGAACGCCCACGGTGATCTAGATGTCAACGACACCGACGTGTCGGAGGACCTCGCCAAACTGCGTAACGATGTGAACGTGTCCGAACTTGCCACCGTGCCTGCACGCATTGTGGCCGGGCTGGAGGCGCGTCGCGCGGCAAACGCCGGAGCGATCACTATCCTTCCCTGCGACAACCTCGCAGGCAACGGAGCCGCGTTCCGTCGCGTCGTCGAGCAGGCCATTGAGGCCGTGGACCCCACCTTGCTGGAATGGACTCGCGACAACGTGGCATGGGCCACTTCGATGGTCGACCGCATCACGCCGGCCACCACCGACGCCGAACTGCAGACCGTGGCACAGGACGAGGGATGGTACGACGTGGCGCCGGTGCGCACGGAACCGTTCCTCGAATGGGTCATCCGAGGCGACTTCCCGAAGGGACGTCCTGCATGGGACAAGGCCGGTGCCGTTATCACGGATGATGTGGAACCCTACGAGCAGCGCAAACTGTGGATGCTCAATGGTTCGCATTCCACTCTCGCCTATGTCGGCCCGCTGTTCGGTCATGAGTCGGTGGCCGAGGCCATCGCTGACCCGCAGCTGCGGGCATGGGTGAATGAATGGTGGGATCTGGCCGGATCATACCTGTCCGTCTCCAGTGACGACTACCGTGCCAAGCTGTTGGAGCGATTCTCCAATCCGCGCATTCACCATCACCTTTTCCAAATCGCCACCGATGGTTCGCAAAAGCTGCCGGTACGAATCGTGCCTGTCGCCAAGCACGCGCTTGCGGACGGTCGCGACATCACGGCTCCGGCACGTGCTGTCGCCGCATGGATCGTGTTCCTGCGTCGATTTGGAAACACGGAGGCCAAGGACGTGAATCTCGACGAGGTGAGGAAACTTGCCGTCAACGATGACGTCACCCCAGCCGTGTCCTACCTGGACAAGGATCTTGGCGCCAACGCCACTTTCACCAACAAGGTGAGCGAACTCGTCAACGAGCTGTCTTCGGCGACAGCCGCGTGACCACAACCATAAACATAATCAAATAACCGATAGCATAAGCTTCCTCGCCGTAGGTGGGGATTATGACGCGGACGCGCCGCGTCATAACAGGAAGGAATAACCATGGCAATCGAAAAAGCTGAAGTCTTCGTGACCAGCCCGGGACGTAATTTCGTCGTTTTCCGCATCACCACTACTGACGGCGTCGTTGGACTTGGTGACGCCACGCTGAACGGACGTGAGCTCGTCGCCGCGAAGTACCTAGAGACCATCGCTCCGAGCCTTATCGGCAAGAATGAGGACAACATCGAGGACATCTGGCAGTACCTGTACAAGGGTGCTTACTGGAAGCGTGGACCGGTGACCATGGCCGCCATCTCCGCTGTGGATGTGGCACTGTGGGACATCAAGGCCAAGAAGGCCGGCGTCCCGGTTTACGAGCTGCTGGGCGGCGCTTCCCGCACCGGCATTCTGACCTACGCCCACGCTTCCGGTGTGGACTTCCCGAGCCTGTTCGATTCCATCGACATGTACCGCGACATGGGCTTCAAGGCCACCCGTATTCAGTTCGCTCTGCCGGGCATTCCGTCCACCTACGGTGTCGCCGGTTCCGCTAACTCCCAGCAGGGCGCCGGCGAGAAGGGCCTGCGTTACGACTACGAGCCTGCCCGCCGTACCACGGTGCCGGTCGAAGAGGTTTGGGACGCACGCACCTACCTCAACACGCTTCCGGGAGTGTTCGAGGAAGTTCGTAACAAGTACGGCAAGGACCTCATCCTGCTGCACGATTCCCACCACCGTCTGAGCCCGATTCAGGCAGCTCGCTTCGGCAAGTCGCTCGAGCCGTACGACCTGTTCTGGATGGAAGACTCCACTCCGGCCGAGGAGAATCAAGAATTCCTGCGCATCGTGCGTGAGCACACCACCACGCCTATCGCCATCGGCGAGATTATCAACTCGTGGAGCGATTACATCACCCTGATCAAGGAACAGCTCATCGACTACGTGCGTTCCGCCGTCACCCACACCGGTGGTCTGACCCACATGAAGAAGCTCATGGCCTTCGCCGAGCTCTTTGGTGTCAAGTCTGGCTTCCACGGTCCGACCGACGTTTCCCCGGTCGGCATGGCTGCGAACCTGCACCTTGACCTAGCGATTCCGAACTTCGGCATCCAGGAGTACATGAAGCATTCCGAGGAGACTCTCGAGGTGTTCCACACTTCGTACACCTTCAAGGATGGATATCTGCACCCGGGCAACAAGCCTGGGCTGGGCGTCGACTTCGACGAGAAGCTTGCGGCGAAGTATCCGTACCAGCCGGCTCCGCTCCCCGTTGACCGCCTGCTTGACGGCACCATGCACGAGTGGTGATTTAGCCACCGATTCATTATCGGGCGATTGGAACGTATTCGGGTCTGATCGCCCTTTCCATTCAAGGAGAATCCATGCTTGATTCCAATGCCGAACCCGTCAGTCTGATCGTCATGGGTGTGACAGGCACCGGTAAAACGACCATGGCTCAGGAACTCGTAAACGAATTGGGATGGCCATATGCCGAAGCCGACGATTTCCATCCCCAAGCCAATATCGACAAAATGGCCTCTGGTCATCCACTGACCGATGAGGACCGTTGGCCCTGGCTTCGCAGCCTACGCGATTGGATCACCGAGCAGGCAGGCAAGGGAGCCAACACCATCGTCACTTGTTCCGCGTTGAAACGCGCATATCGCGACATCCTACGAGAGGCGAACGCACAAGTCGTTTTCGTCGAGCTTGATCTCGATAAAACCGATATCGCCGAACGTATGACGCAGCGTGAGCATTTCATGCCCGTCGAGCTTCTGCAATCGCAGATTGACACTTTGGAGCCTCTCGAGGCTGATGAGCACGGCATACGGCTCATTTCCAACTTGCCTCCAGAGGTGCTATGCCACGAGGCATTGAGTCAATTGGGATTGGCTCTCAGCAATATCATTCATTTGAACGAACGGCAACAGCAAGGGGATACAATCATGACAGCACAAGCTAACATCGGCGTTATCGGTCTCGCTGCAATGGGCAGCAACCTGGCCCGCAATCTCGCCCACCACGGCAACACCGTGGCACTGTTCAATCGCCATTACTCGCGTACTGAAAAGCTGCTGGCCGAGCACGGCACCGAAGGCAATTTCATTCCTGCTAAGACCATGGAGGAATTCGCCGCTTCCCTGCAACGTCCTCGTACCGCCATCATCATGGTCAAGGCCGGAGCTCCGACCGATGCCGTGATCAAGCAGCTCGAAGAGGCCTTCGAGCCTGGCGACATCATCGTCGACGGTGGAAACTCCTACTTCAAGGACACCATCAAGCGTGAGAAGGAAGTGCGCGCCGCTGGATTCCACTTCGTCGGTTGCGGCGTGTCCGGTGGCGAGGAAGGCGCTCTGAACGGTCCTTCCCTTATGCCGGGAGGCACCGCCGAATCGTGGAAGACCCTTGGTCCGATTCTTGAATCCATCGCTGCCAAGGTCGACGGTGAGCCTTGCGTCACGCATATCGGCACCGATGGCGCCGGACATTTCGTCAAGATGGTGCACAACGGCATCGAATACGCCGACATGCAGGTCATCGGCGAAGCCTACGACATTCTGCGTCGCGGTCTGGGACTTTCCCCCGAGGCGATTGGCGATGTGTTCGCCGATTGGAACAAGGGCGATCTTGATTCCTATCTGATTGAGATCACCGCCGATATCCTTCATGAGAAGGACGAGCGTACCGGCAAGCCGTTCGTCGATGTCGTCGTCGATCGCGCAGGTATGAAGGGCACTGGTACGTGGACGGTGCAGACCGCACTGGAGTTCGGTTCCCCTGTCACCGGCATCGGAGAGGCTGTGTTCGCGCGTGCGCTGTCGAGCCATCCTGAGCTGAGGCAAGCCGCGCAGGACAGCGCGCCTGCAGGCCCCAACAATGCCATCACCGTGGGGGACCAGGCGACCTTCATCGAAGACGTGCGTCGCGCATTGCTCGCTTCCAAGATCATCGCCTATTCTCAGGGACTCAACGAGATCGAGGATGGCGCCAAGCAGTATGGCTGGAACATCGACCTGGGAGCCGTCGCCAAGATCTGGCGTGGAGGCTGCATCATTCGTGCGAAGTTCCTCAACCGCATTACCGACGCCTACACCAACGGCCATCCTGCGGCACTGGCGCTCGATCCGTACTTCGCCAAGTTCCTTGCCGACGCGCAGGAGTCTTGGCGTCGAGTCATCAAGGCGGCCATCGACGCAGGCATTCCGACGCCTGTCTTCTCCAGCTCCTTGGCGTACTACGACGGACTGCGTTCGAAGCGTCTGCCTACTGCACTGACCCAGGCACAGCGTGACTTCTTCGGAGCTCACACCTATGGTCGCGTGGATACGCCCGGCGTCTTCCACAAGCTGTGGGCTGAGCAGAACCGCCCGGAAGAGCAGCAGGCCTGATGTAAAAGGGAAATAAAAAGCTGACGCTTTTAACCGTACCCCGATTATCGGACTGAAGAAATTCGGATGATAATCGAGATGCGGTTTTCTTTTATGGATAAGGGGCTGCGGACGTTTTCTTGGAGATAATCACGCAGCCCCCTACCGAAGTGAAGGGATAAATCATCGGAAGGGAAATTGTGGATGATAAGTTTCCGGCACATCATCGCGTTAGCCTGAGCGATGTGTCCAAAGCCGCTCGGATATCCGTTGCCACGGTGTCTCGAGCCTTTTCTCATCCTGAGCGCGTCAACGCCGATACATTGAGGACCATATACCGTGTGGCGGAGGAAATCGGCTATGTGCCGCGCAAAGGTTCTGCATACGCGCATGACGAGTCCAGCAAATTGATCGCCGTGGTGATCAACGACGTTGGAAACCCGGTATACGCGGAATTCGTGAAGAGCATCCAGCAGCAGTGTCGGAAGTACGGATATTCGATAATGATCATCGACTCGCAAGAGATGAGCTCGATCGAACGTATTATGTTGGGTCTGATGGAGGCGTACGTTGCCGGCGTCATACTCGTCTCGTCGCGATTGTCCGACGCGAATATCAAGAAGATGGCGAAGATAAAATCCTTGGTGCTTATCAACCGGGCGGTACAAGGCATCAAATCGGTGATTGCGGATACTCGTACGGGTCTGGAACAGGCCGTCCATGAGTTGCGCTCCCTGGGGCATGAGTCCCTAACCTATTTATCAGGGCCAACGGATTCATGGCAGAATATGGTCAGGAAGGAGACGCTGGTCAGCATATGCCGACAGAATGATATCGCTTTGAACTGCATACCATGTTCCGCTCCCACCTACAGCGGAGGATTCGCCTGTCTCCCACAATTCTCGCAACATGCCACATCTGCGGTGATCGCCTATAACGACATCATGGCCGTCGGCTTCATGGCCGCGCTGGAGGAATACGGAATGGAAGTCCCCGAAAAGGTGTCTGTTGTGGGAATCGACGACATTCCCATCAGCGGAATCGTCAATCCGACATTGTCGACGATTCATATCGATCGTGCGACGATAGGGAAAATGGCGGTGGATGAATTGGTCAGTCGACTGCGCGGAGGAAACCTCCATCGATTGCTGAAACCGATTATGTTGGACTCTCGTTTCATCGCACGTGGCAGCACCGGACCCCGGCGAGATTGAAAGCTATGGGCTAACAATCCGCAAGCGGAATGCCGATACTATCCCGTTCTATGAAGCTGGTAGGTATTTCCCAAAGGCCCTGTTTGCCCGCGTTCGATTGATTCCGGCCGTTCACCATACCGAACAAGATGGCGGTCGCGGTTTTTCCCGCCTCGCGACGGTCGATGTGTATGCTGCTGAGCGAGGGGGAAATAAGCGTGCAATTCGGGGTGTCGTCGATGCCGATCACCGAAAAACGCCCAGGGATTTCCACGTGGTGCTGCCTCGCCGAGGTGATGAACCCCATTGCCTGCAGATCATTGTAGGTAATTATCGCAGTGGAACTGGGCTGCTTCATGAACTTCCGGAACGCCTCCTGACCGGCTTGGAGAGTCGGGTACTTGCCCGGAAGACGTTTCAAAGGCATGTTCTTCCTTTTGCACACGTCGAATAGCGTGCGCCAGCGCATGCCTTCCGCCCAAGAGGCTTCCGGCCCGGTGAGATAAGTGATGCTGGTATGGCCGAGCGCGATGAGACGGTCGACCATGGATTCGAAGCTGGACGAGTAATCCGGTATTACGGATGGTATGCCACGCACCTCGCGGTTGACCATGACCACTTTGTGATGTTGCGCGAATTTTCGAATCATGGTGTCACTCAATCGGGAAGACGCCAGCACGACGCCGTCCACATTGTTGAAGTCGTGGAGACTATCGCGCTCGTTTATTTTGGTCTCCTCCGTGTCGGCGATGAGCAGACCGTAGTTCTCGCGCATGCACTCATGCTGGATACAGCGGATGAGTTGCGCGAACGCGGGATTGCTGATATCGGAGACAATGAGCAGAATAAGATGATGCTTGACCTCGAGGGTCGTGACGGGCGCGATCTCCTTAGACCGGTATCCGAGACGGTTCGCGGCATCGAAAATTCGTTTCGCAGTGGCTTTGCTGACGTAACCAGGTCGGGAGAAAGTCCGCGAAACAGTTGAAGGAGACACCTGCGCCTCACGTGCGACATCGACAATTCCGGGATATGTTTTGCGCCTAGACATACTGCCCTCCCCTGTTAGGTAAACGCATCTCCTGCAGTATAGTTTTCGAAATGCTGAATATGAAATGACGTAGGCGATTTTGCATCGGCTTTTATTTCCTCATGCTATTTCCAGCATTCCTCATATGGAAGACCGGTGAGCCGCTCCACGGTACGCCGCACAGAGGAATCAACATCAGCCTTGTCTCCCCCGGCACGCAAACGTTCGACCTCATGCAAAACATCAAGATCGGTCTGTTGGTTGATTATCAGACGTGACGACACAATCCAGCACACGATCATCGAGACAGTGCAAAAGCCCAACATAACCACAGCCACACCAATCGACGCCTTCCACGACTGCTGGGGAAGGGAGGAATCGAATCCGACCATGGCGAGAACCATTCCAACGCCGATGGTGACGATGCCCGAACCAAGCTGTCGGAGGGAAGACTGTACACTGGAAAAAGTGGCCGAACGATACCGACGCGTAACAATCTGATCGATATCCGGCATGAACACCAATACCGTCCATGGCAGGTATCCGACAAGCGCCTTGAATACAAGGAACCACAACGATGCGATAACGGACAGCGCCATCCATGCTGCAACGGGCAGAACACCCGTCAGAATCCATGCCAATGCCAGCCAAACCACGCCAAGCAGCATTCCGGCAAAGGCCGAACGCATAAAGCTTTCGCACGCCGAATCTCACCACCGCTTTGCCGAATGCCGGCATAAACGGCAACGATACGATGGAACAACCCAACAGCAGCGACGCAAAGGCCGCCGTTTTATTCCAGTCATACAAAACAAAAAACAGGAACGTTTGACCGAAGACATCAGAGGATGTCTGTACCAACAGGAAAATCGTCAGATGCTTGCGGAATTCGCGGATGCGCAACGTCGTGGCATACTCACGCATCACATGCGCCACGCGGCGAATCCAACCGCGCAGTCCAAGATGTGACTCATGCACCGTGCCGTTGGCGTATTCGCCAAAGCCGGCCTCATCGGGCGTCAACTCCCACGTGCGTTTCCAGGTAATCACCACGGCGCGGGAGAACATCAAAGTCGAGATTATGGCCACTACCATGTAAGCGGTCGCCTTGGTCTCACCGTATATCGACAACGCCCAGCTTCCGGCGAGTGGTATGAAAGTGGTGGCAGAAGTGGAAATGAACATTCTGGTGGTCGACAACTTCGTCCGCTGGCTGAAATCCTTCGTCATTTCGCCAGGCAACGGGTTGTAGCACGCCTGAAAAGCCTAGGCCAGCACCACCCATAGCACGTAAACGCACGCGTACAGCGGCACTGGCGATCCGGGAATCCACAGCAATACACCGATGAGCAGCGACGGCGCAATAAGCATCAACATGAGATGACGCCGTCCGAACCTACGCCCTATCCGATATCGATATAGATTGTCGTCAAACACCCCGAACATCAGCGCGGATATGGCGCTGATGATGGCGCTGGTGCCGATGATTCCCTGCGCGATACTGATGTTCATTCCGCAAAAAGCGTCCAGAACAAGGCCAGATAGGTGGCTACCAGCGCGAGCTGGCCACCGCCGAAGAAAGGGTACGCCGCTTTGCGATGTCGTTACGAACCACTTCTCCACGTGGGAACGTGTGCCCCCATTGCGTCGGATTGCCATTGGCGGCCATCAATTCACGTGCATGCTCGTGATTCCTCAGTATGGTTGGCAAATCCTTCATATCAGCACGACGGAATCTACGTTCGAAGGCAGTTTCGTTCAACCCGTTCACCTCAATTCAACCGGTCGTCTGCCCTTGAGCTATTTCAGCCGTTAAAAATAGCATTTACACTGCACAGTCCTGCAGTCACAAAGAATATGCCAAATTGTTCTAATCTGACATTCATTGCAAAAAAAGGCAATTCTTTTCACGCGTTCACATCCTTATATACATTGTGGTTGTTACCTTTTCCGCACAGCCGTTTAAAACTCACAAAGATGACGAGAAAAACGGTAGTGCAACACAAAGAAAGACAAAAACATGGCAACGAACGCCTTACATTGGCCTTACAAGGCACATCCAATTAACATTAAACGCGGAATTTACTACGGCATGCTCGACTTGATGGGCGGCGGCTGGAACAATATCGTCTCCGGCGTTATCTTCGCCTACCTGACACTGGCTCAGGGTTTCAATCCCGTCATCGCTGGCAGCATCGCAGCAGCAGGCCGTATCGTGGACTGCATCTGGAATCTTTTCCTTGGCCTCATCACCGATAATTTCTACACGACCAAGCTCGGACAGAAGTTCGGACGCCGTCATTTCTTCCTGGTGACAGGTCTTATCCTCTTCACCTGTGTGTTCCCGCTATTCTGGATTTCGTCCACTAGCTGGCTGTACTACCTTGCGGTCTATGTCGCGATGGAGATCATCATCGCCATGCTGATCGTCCCGTGGGAGTGCCTGCCTACGGAAATGACTCGCGATTACAAGGAACGTACCGTGCTGTCCGGTTCTCGTATGGTCATTTCCTCAACCGGAACTGCAATCGTGTTCATTATCCTTGCTGTGCTTAAGCAGGCGAACAACCCCAACGCATACCTCGTCGCAGGCATCGCTTGGACCATCCTGTTCGTCATCGCCATCGCCATCTCCACCTTCGGCACCTGGGAACGCCCAATTACCGACGAGTTCATTGAGGAACATACAAACCAGCCTAAGGTGAAGATCAGCGACTTCATCAAGAATTCCATTCACGAATACGCAGAGACCTTCCATAACAAGGCATTCCGCACCCATCTTGCGGTGTACCTGTTGTCCTTCACCGGCAAAGATTTGTTTTCCACCTTGCTACCGACTTTCATTGTGTGCTGCATTACCGGTGCCGGAGAAAGCTGGCCTTGGACGCTCCAAGCTCTATCCATCGTCGGTATTCCGGTGACCATCGTCGCAACGAAGCTCATGGTGGTGAAGGGCCCGAGGTTCATTTTCCGTCTGAGCTATATTAGCATCATCGCGGCAATGGTAGTCTACATCGCGGTCTACCTGCTGAATATTCACAACCCGTTCTGGATTTTCATCATCGCTTCGCTAGTCTACCAGTGCGGTCGAGCCCTGCTGGAATTCACCCCTTGGAACCTGTTCCCGTTCATGCCGGATGTTGATTACATCATGACGCGTGGCGACCGTGCCGGTCTGTACGCATCCGTGATGACCTTCTTCCGTAAGTCCACTGGAGCAATCGCCACTTGGATCGCCGGCATTCTACTGGAGTTCACAGGCTATAACTCCGCGACTATGAAGAACTACGAGACCACCCCAGCTCAGGTACGTTTCAGTATCACGCTCATCTTCTTCTTGGGCACCGTGATGCTGATTGCGTATGCTCTGTGGCTCTCCAGGCACATCTACCTCGATGCCGATACGCACGCCGTACTGAAGAGCGAAATCGAGCGTCTTGAAAATGGCGGAGATAAGAAGGATGTGTCCGATGAGGCGCGTCTGGTCTGCGAGGAACTGACCGGACATCCTTATGAATCCCTGTGGCCGGAGACCTCTTCCGTCAAGAAGTGATTCCCTCTCCACTTGAAGATTGATATAAGAAGGTGGTAGGTAAAAAATGAACCGCACCCCGATTGTTGGATTGAGGAAATTCAGATTCGATAATCGGAGGTGCGGTTCTTTCGTATGCGTGAGGATTGAAGGAAACACTACGACGACGGGTTCCGGCGCGAGGCGCTGGAACCCATCAAGGCCGGAGCCGGCGGGGACACGCTCGCCAGACGGCTTGCCATGCCCAGACGGACCGCGGAAAAATGGATCATACGTACAGGTCCGGTGGCGAGGAGGCGGTCATGGGAGGCAACGGCGGCAGACGCTACGACTGGGAGACGAAGGTCGCCGCCGCGCGCGACCACGTCGAGAACGGCATGACCAAGACGGAGGTCATGGCCAGGTATGCGATCGCAAGTGTGTCTGTTCAATAGAAGTTAGGCCGAATGCGGGATAAGGGGCTGCGAACGTTTTCTTGGAGACTGAGCGAAAGGTTTTTCGTATGTTCAGTCTTGAGGAACGAGAGCGTGCGGTGGGCCTGTATTTCACCACGCCGATGACCACGGCCCAGGTGGTGGAGCACCTGGGTTATCCGACCAGGCAGTGCCCGGAACGCCGGCTGGCAAAGGATCCCCGGTATGCTGGCCATATGGCCAAACCCATCATCCCCCTGGAGACACGGCTGAAGGCGATCGAACCGGTGCTGGGCGGCATACAGCAGAAACAGGCCGCCGAACGGCTCGGCGCGGGCGTCGGCGCGGTGCATGGCTGGGTCAGGGCGTACCGCAAGGGCGGCATGGCCGCGTTGCGGCCCCAAAACGGGAACGCCGCGCAGGGCAATAAGCCCGCGGACCCCCGTCGCCGGCCGTCCGCAACCGATGATGATGACGCGGAGGCTTTGCGTCGCAGGGTCGAGGAGCTGGAGTTGGAGAACGCGTTGATGCGGGAGGTGGCGGAGGTCCGTAGAAAAAGACCCAGGCGCCGACCTTGATAACGCCCGTCTTCTTGCGCAGATTCGGTTGTGAGTTCCGATGAAAAGGACATGGCCCGGCTTTGGTACGATTTTCAGTCGCTTACACATGAAAACCGCGAATGGAAAGAGGCCGGGAACCATGCCCAAGGAAATCATACAGTTCGATCAGGCCATGTTCGAGTCCAGGCTCGACCGGATGGTGCGCAAGAAGGTCGAGCAAACCATCGACCTGATGCTTGACGCGGAGGTCGACGAAATCGCCAACGCCGCCAGATACGAGAGAAGCGGCGACAGGAAGGCCTTCCGCGCCGGCCACTACGACCGCCACCTGACCGCCAAGGCCGGCAAGCTGAACCTTCGGGTCCCGAAGCTGAAGGGCGAGGTGTTCCGCAGCCAGGTGATCGAGCGCTGCCGGCGACGTGAGGAAAGCGTCGAGGAGGCGCTCATGGAGATGTACATGGCCGGCGTCTCCACGCGCCGCGTGGACGACATCAGCCAACTTCTGTGGGGCGACGGTAGTGCCCGTGAATAAGTTAGGTCATCTTTATCGTAAGGCGAAGTACAGAGACAGTGGCCCGTTTCTCAAGACACACCGTAACAAATATAGCGGCTGGAAGTCCAGCCGCTATAAGGTCACCGATACCGTCTTTCACCGAATCGGTGTGTCAAGGTGTCGCAACATCCATCCGGCAATCTGTTCAGGACGCATGGACTCAAACGAGTACTGATCACTTGAGCGAGCTCCTAATCGCAATGCGCCAAAGAAGGAACGCCGTAGTACCGGATCGGCACCGCCGTGCCCACCTTCGTCAAGATGTCCATGATCAGTCGTAATGCACACCAACCAATCCTCGTCCGGATAATTGGACGAACGACGTTCGACTGCATCAAGTATTTCACCGACATGCTCATCCACACGGGATAGCGCGGATTCGTATTCCTCGCTAATACCACCATACAAATGACCAGCCTCATCCACCTCACCAAGATAGATGAAGGAGACATCGGCGGGATCATTACATATTGATATCACCGCAAACCGTGCAATTTCACTGTCGGCAAGACGGTACCCATACGTCTCACCATCGCGTACCACCAAACGGTGATGACAAGAGATAATCTGATCGTTGCGTGTTGCAATAACCGGACCAGGACCTGCAGGATCCACCAATGGGGGCCAACTTGAAGCGGCAACCGTTTTCATCATCGGATGAGCAACAGCCGCACGTGTCAGAAAATCGGGGCACTCGTATAAACGATTTCCACGGAAGGTGTTGTCCTGCACCCCATGCTGAGCATGAGTGGTGCCCGTAAGTATCGATGACCATCCCGGCCCTGATATAGTAGGCACTTCCATTGTCATTTCAGCCGAAGATCCATTATTGAGAATCCGATTAATATTCGGTGCGTGATTTTCTTTACGCACAATGTCAAGGCGTACTCCGTCCACACCAATAAGGAGAAGTCTTTGTTGCATAGAAAGTCCTTTCGCAGAATCCCGCGGATTCCGTAATTCGTTGTGACGATTTTTATCGGTAGAGGCGGAATTAAGCAACACACTCGACTCTTCGCGCTGTGCATAACATAGGCTCGTCGGCAATCCTCACCATTACCGAGCATCCCGGAGTGAACAGCTGTGCGTCCTTCGACGGCAAATCTACACGAAGATGCAATCCGTCACCCATGGCAACCATTACACTGGTGAATGCGCCACGCAATACAGTTGATGTAACCGTTCCCAATACAGCATCGTGATCATTGAGGTCATCATTGGCAATTTGCAAACGCAGCTCCTCCGGCCTGACGAACACATCAACAGGACCGGGGTTCAACGTCGCCGCACCGGCTGCTGCGTGTACAGGCACGCGACAACCAATCGTCTGTGCCGTTCCATCGGTCGACAACACGCCAGGCAGCACATTCATAGATCCGACAAACCCTGCTACAAACGCAGTGGCAGGCGAATGATAGATTTCTGCAGGCGTTCCAACTTGTTCGAAGCGTCCGTTGTACATAACAGCAATCCGGTCGGCCATCACAAGAGCTTCCTCTTGATCATGCGTAACCATTATGGTCGTGGTATGAGTTTCTAATTGCAAAGCACGGATTTCGTCCCGCAACTGCACACGCACCTTGGCATCAAGAGCCGACAAGGGCTCGTCGAGCAATAAAACTCGCGGTTTAGTGGCCAAAGCACGAGCCAACGCCACGCGCTGTTGCTGACCGCCTGATAGCTGCGCTGGATAACGATCTGCGTAATCAGCCAACCCCACACTAGCCAGTAGCTCAACGGCGCTGCTTTTCGCCTCTGTCTTGGCCACATGTCGTATGCTGAGCCCATACATGACGTTTTCGACCGCGTTCAAATGGGGGAACAGCGAGTAGGCTTGAAACACCAGTCCGATGTCACGACGATTTGTCGGCACACCGCTCACATCAACATCATCCAGTAACACTGAACCCTGATCTGCGGCTTCAAAACCAGCGATTATGCGCAGCAACGTACTCTTGCCGCAACCCGAAGGTCCCAGCAATGCGACTAACTCACCGGAATGAATATTGAGGTCAAGTCCATTGAGCACCTTCGTAGTCCCGAAGGATTTAGTCACATTACGCAACGTGACGGATGTCCCCTGTGGTAAAGAACTCACAGCAACTGTCGTCATTTGTTTTCCTTACTACTGTATTGTGCGGTTTTATGTTTGCCAGTTCCTCCAACCATTGACAGCAGTCCAAGCAGTATCCATGTGACCATAATCGTGATGAAGGCCAACGCTGCAGCCGAGTGCGGATGCGCAGTACCAACCTGCGAAAGAATCACAGGAAATGTAGTCTTGAGCAAAAGCTGAGCAATAGCAAATTCACCTAAAACAATTGCGCATCCCAACAACGATGCCGACATGATGGCACTGCGAAGGTTAGGCAGGATGGCACGCACCAACGTGGTAACCGCACCTGCCCCCAATGATGAACTCGCATCCCAAAGCGTGCGCACATCAACAACCCGAATGCCCGCATCAAGGGAACGGTACACGAATGGCATTATCACCACCATATAGAGAGGAACTAAGCCCAGCGGACTATTTAACGCCTGAGGCAGGATGATGCGATACAAAGGCCCCACAGCACTGACTAAGGCAATGGCAGGCACTACGTATGGCAACACGGAGAAGCCCTCCGCCACAGGCAACATCTGCGGTGCTTTTAAATGTAAAATTAACAAAGTTGGCAACATAAGCACCAAAGAAAGCAGACACGTCATTAAGGCCAGTCCAATGCTGAGAGCAATCGACTCACCAATACCAGGCATGTGAACAATCTCCATCAACGGATCAAAAGTGATGAAGGTGCCGGGCAAATGGATTCCGAACCAAAGCGAAGCGAGAAGAGGTAACAGGAAAAACACCGCGCAAACGCTTAATACTATTGTCTGCCCCACATACCTCGGATGGTTCCGTCGAACGTCGGAAAACGCATTTCCCGCAAAACATTTGGCACCACTAGCGGAATCGTGGTTCGTCTCGGCACCAATCCGCGATTCCGACTTTACTGACGAGACGGCCTTCGAATCAGTAGTCACTGCAGCCATTTCGCAGTTCTCCTTTCAAGCACAGAACGCATGATGAAGGCCACGAGGATGATGGCAATCATTCCGACAATGAGCGCAGCACCAAAATTCTCATCCACAAATACGTTGCCTGTCAGGAAGACGCCCACCATAATGGCAATAAGATTCGCCGACCCTCCGCTGAGTGCATAGGCAGTAGCATAGGCAGCAAAGGCATTGGCAAACAGAAGCAACATAGTGCCAATTATCGCGGGTGTCAGAACTGGAATGGTCACACGCATCAGCGTCTGCAAGGCACTGGCACCCAATGCAGCGGAGGACTCCGACCACTCTTTCTTTAAACCTAAGATAGGCGGCATAATGAGTACAGCCATCAAAGGAATCTGAATGTGAATTCAAAACGCATATTGCGGATAGTGAGTAACAAACATATGAACCAGTAATAAAGCCGTTTGCATGTGTTGAGCACTTGAAATGCTCAGTGAATTATTCGTCTTTGTACGAACACCAGAAAGCAAGCCCCTGTAAGTCCCGACATTACATCATGTCCAACCCCAAACACGAAGTTAAAAACGGAGATGGATTTGCGTGATAACCGGAATAACGAATGACGACAATACATCTTTAATCATGTGAGAGCGAAGAAACGCCATGTCCAAAATCTGTATGCCGACCGCATTGAACAGTTGAACGAATACCTGACGCAACCCTCATAGCATACCACGGAACAAAAAAGTGGTCCCGCCGCTAAACGGCGGGACCACTTCGTGCATTCCACGCGCCCGTGCACCACGCATCAGGCGCGGTCAGTCCGCCACGGCATCACGCCTTGGCAACCTCCACACCCAGCTCGGCGCCCTCCTTCACCTCGAAGGAGGAGGCCAGCGTCTCATGGGCGATCAGATCGCGGAACTGCTCGACATCGGCCACATTGGCGGCCGGCACGGTCAGCACCAGGGCGATGCGATCGGCGATGTCCAGACCGGCGTCCTTGCGGGCGTCCTGGATGGCGCGAATGGCGTCGCGGGCATAGCCTTCGGCAAGCAGATCGGCGTCAAGCGCCGTGTCGAGAATCGCGAAACCACCGGTCGGCAGGGCGGTGGACACCGAGGAGGCGGCCTCCGTGGCGTTCTCCTCCTCCACACGGTTGATCAGCTCATACTCGCCTTCGACCAACTCGAGATCGCCGGACGGCGTCGACACCACGGGGGCGCCGGACGTCGCATCGACATGCCAGTCGCCGGACTTGGACGCCTTGATGGCGAACTGGACCTGCTTGCCGAGGCGCGGGCCGGCGGCGCGGGCGTTCACCTTCAGCTCGTGCACGATCTTCAGACCGTGGGCGGCGGCATCCTGCAGCGTCGAGAACTCGATGTTCTTGATGTTGAGCTCGGCCTTCAGCAGCTCGTCGTAGGCTTTGACGGCCTCCACGTTCCCGGCCACCACGGTGAGCTTGGAAAGGGGCTGGCGCACGCGGATCTTGGCGGCCTTGCGCAGGGACAGGGTGCCGGAGACGACCTCACGCACCTTCTCCATCGCGTCCACCAGAGCCGGATCGTCGACCAGCACACGGCCGAGTTCGGTGTCTTCACCGGTCTTCTCGTCCACCACGAACGGCCAATCGGCCAGGTGCACGGACTCGCCACCGGTCAGACCACGCCACACGGACTCGGCTTCCATCGGGGCCAGCGGCGCAAGCACGCGCATGAACGCCTCCAGCACGGTGTACAGCGTGTTGAACGCGGTGGCATCCTCGTTCCAGAAGCGGTCGCGGGTGTTGCGGATGTACCAGTTGGTGAGCACATCGATGAAATCGCAGACCGCATCGCAGGCGTCGGAGATGGCGAACTCGTTCAGCGCCTTCTCGGCCGCCAACACCAGGCGACGGGTGCGGGCCAGCAGGTAGCGGTCCATCTCCGGCAGGCCGGCGACCTCGTCCGCACGCAGCTGGCGGGCGTCGAATCCGGCGCCGCCGTTGGCCGCATTGGCGTACAGGGTGAAGAAGTAGTAGGAGCTCCACACCGGCAGCATGACCTGGCGCACGGTGTCGCGGATGCCGTCCGCGGTGACGATCAGGTTGCCGCCTCGCAGGATCGGCGAAGACATGAGGAACCAGCGCATGGCGTCGGAACCGTACTTGTCGAACACGCCGTTCACGTCCGGATAGTTGCGCAGGTGCTTGGACATCTTCTGGCCATCGGAGCCGAGCACGATGCCGTGGCAGATCACGTTCTTGAACGCCGGCCGGTCGAACAGGGCGGTCGCCATCACGTGCAACAGGTAGAACCAGCCTCGGGTCTGGCCGATGTACTCCACGATGTAGTCGGCCGGGAAGTGCTGCTCGAACTTCTCCTTGTTCTCGAACGGGTAATGGAACTGCGCGAACGACATCGAACCGGACTCGAACCAGCAGTCCAGCACGTCGCTGATGCGGCGCATGTGCGACTTGCCGGTCGGGTCGTCCGGGTTGACGCGAACCAGGTTGTCGATCCACGGACGGTGCATGTTGATGTTGCCGTCCTTGTCGCGCGGGTAATCGCCGAAGTCGGCCTTGAGCTCTTCGAGCGAACCGTAGACGTCCACACGCGGATGCTTCGGATCGTCGCTGACCCACACCGGAATCGGGGAGCCCCAGAAACGGTTGCGGGAGATGGACCAGTCGCGGGCGTTGGCGAGCCACTTGCCGAACTGGCCGTCCTTGACGTTGCCCGGAATCCAGTTGATCTGCTGGTTGAGTTCCAGCAGACGCGGCTTGATCTTGGTCACGGACACGAACCAGGAGGACACCGGCTTGTAGATCAACGGGGTGGCGCAACGCCAGCAGTGCGGGTAGGAGTGCACGTAGCTTTTCTCCTGGAAGAGGATCGCGCGGCGTTCCTCCGGGATGGAGGCGAGCGGTCCGTCGCCGGCGCGCAGGTTGCGCAGGATCGGCAGGTTGGCGTCGAACACGAAATCGCCTTCGTAATCGGGGCATTGCGCGGTGAAGCGGCAACCCTCATCGAGCACGTCGGTGCTCGTGATGCCATGCGCGTTCAACGTGGTCATATCGTCCTCGCCGTAGGGGGCCTGATGGACCAGACCGGTGCCTTCGACGGTGTCGACGTAGTCGGCGGTGAAGATCGTGTAGCCGTTCGGGCCGGGCACATGGCCTTCGGATTCGGCCTCATCGCCCGAGAAGTACGGGAAGACCGGGTAGTAGCGGCGCCCCTCCAGCTCGTTGCCCTTGAGCTCGCGCACGACCTCGTAGTTCTCGCCGAGTTCCTTCTCGTAATGCGGCAGCAGGTCCTTGCCGAGATAGAACTTCTTGCCCGCGAACCTGCCTTCGGTCGGGCGCACCTCGACGTAGTCGATGTCGGCGCCGACCACGATGGCGAAGTTGGTGGGCACGGTCCACGGGGTGGTGGTCCAGAAGACGGCGTAGGCGTCCTCCTCGTCGCGCATCTTCACGGCCACGGACACGGTGGTGTCCTGGCGATCCTGATAGACGTCGGCGTCCATGCGCAGCTCGTGCGCGCTCAGCGGCGTGCGGTCCTTCGGGCAGTACGGCAGCACGCGGTACCCCTGGTAGGCCAGGCCCTTGTCGTAGAGCTGCTTGAAGGCCCACATCACGGATTCCATGTATGGAATGTTCAGGGTCTTGTAGCCGTGCTCGAAGTCCACCCATCGCGCCTGACGGTGCACGTAGTTCTGCCATTCGTTGGTGTATTTCAGCACGGAGGCGCGGCAGGCGTCGTTGAACTTGTCGATGCCCATCTTCTCGATCTGGTCGACCGAGTCGATGCCGAGTTCCTTCTGCGCCTCCAGTTCGGCGGGCAGGCCGTGGGTATCCCAACCGAATACGCGGTTGACCTTGCGGCCCTTCATGGTCTGATAGCGCGGAATCACGTCCTTGGCGTAACCGGTCAGCAGGTGGCCGTAGTGCGGCAGGCCGTTCGCGAAGGGCGGGCCGTCGAAGAACACGAATTCGTTCTGGCTATGGTCGCCGGAGGGGTTGCGTTCGATGGACTTCTGGAAGGTGTCGTCCTTGTCCCAGTAGTCGAGAACGGTCTCCTCCATGTCGGGGAAGCTGGGGTTCGGCGCGACGTGCGCGGTCTCGCCGCCCTCGTTCGCCTTGGGATATACGTTTTCGCTCACCGTAAATCTCCTGTTTGTACTGTGCACTGGTCCTACAGGAGCGTCATTGATGGCCGTCGCCGGGCGCCGACGTTCATCGGCCCGATCCACGGAGGTCACGCCGGGCCGCGAACCCGATCGTCAATCGTCTCGTGGCCGGAACCAACCGTGTTCCGCCCGGAACAGCCAATGCCTGACGTTCCTGCCTACGAGGACGATGACGGGCGCCGATATGCGCCCCGCACCGCGGTACCACCTCGCTTATCGCGTCGGCCGCCGCACCCCGAACCGTTGCGTTCGAGGCCGCGAACCCGCGCGACCGCTTGTGTTCGGCTGTTTCGGGCCGATCCCGTCGGTTCTACTGGGCGATTGCCGCCGTTCTTCCGAAGACTCCCCGCTGATAACGGATCACTGTCTGGTGACGGTGCACATCGTAACACGTCACGCGGTCAAATCGCCGCCCACGGCCACGGCACCGTCAGGAGCCCGATTTAGATTGAGACCAGCCACCACGGACCGAGAAAGGATTGTCGGACAATGACGTATGATTTCACGTCCATCATGAACAGGCATGGCATGGATTCGATCGCGGTCGACGGACTGGGCACCGACCCGGGATTCGCGCCGGACCCGCCACGCGAGGGTTTCGACGTCATCCCCATGTGGGTGGCGGACATGAACTTCCCGACCGTGCCCACGATCCCGCAGGCCATCATCGAACGGGCGAAGCATCCCGCCTACGGGTACTTCTCCCCCACCGACGACTATTACGGCTCCATCATCGACTGGCAGTCCACGCGCAACAGGGTCACCGGATTGACCCGGGAGGCGATCGGCTACGAGAACGGGGTCCTGGGCGGCGTGATCAGCGCGCTGACCGCGTTCGCCGCCCCCGGCGACGGCGTGCTGCTGCATAGCCCGACCTATATCGGTTTCACCCGGAGTATCGAAAACAACGGCTACCGCATCGTCCACAGCCCGCTCACGCTGGACGAGCACGGCGTATGGCGCATGGATTACGAGGATATGGACAGGAAGCTCAAGGAGCATCACATCCACGTGGCCGTCTTCTGCAGTCCCCACAATCCCTGCGGGCGCGTATGGGAGCGTTGGGAGATCGAGAAGGCCATGGAGGTGTACCGGGCCAACGACTGCGTGGTGATCTCCGACGAAATCTGGTCGGATCTGACGTTGGGCGACCACCAGCACATCCCCACCCAATCGGTCAGCGAGGACGCACGCAACAGGACCGTGGCGTTCTACGCGCCCAGCAAGACCTTCAATCTCGCCGGACTGGTGGGAAGCTACCACATCATCTACAATCCCACGCTCCGGGACCGCATCGTGGCCAAAAGCTCGAAATGCCACTACAACGACATGAACGTGCTTTCCATGCACGCGCTGATCGGCGCCTACCGGCCCGAAGGCCATGAGTGGCTCGACGAATTGAAGGCGGTGCTCACCGGCAACGTCGATTACGCCTACGACTACATCACCGGGCATTTCCAAGGCGTGAGTCTGTCCAAACCGGAAGGCACCTACATGCTGCTGCTCAACTGCGAGCAGTGGTGCGAACGCCACGGCCTGAGCCTGCCTGAGTTGGAGAAACGCGGCTGGGATGTGGGCGTCGCATGGCAGGACGGCGACATGTTCCAGGCCCCCTACAGCATCCGCGTCAATCTCGCATTGCCCTTGAGCCGCGTCAAGGAGGCCATGCGCCGCCTTGACCGGTACGTGTTCAACGCCTGATCGATGTGCCGGCGCGTCGGATCCCACGCGCCGGCACATCGCGGCGAGCCCACGGCCCGGGGCTTTCCTCAGCCCTTGACGGCGGTGGATTCGCTCACTTCGAGTGGCGTGCGAGCGAGCGGCAGTCCGCAGTCCTTAAGCACCGCGGCGATGCGTTCGACGTTCTCGCCGGCGAGCGGCGCGACCGGATTGGGCATCTGGTTCGTATCGAAGACGCCGAGCAACGCGAGCGCCGTCTTGAATGCGCCGACGCCGGCGCCGAACCCCTGCACACCCTGCACGACGCTGGTGATGCGCATGAGCGCCGCCATCTTGTCCTGTTCGGTGCGCACGGAACCCCAATCGCCTTTCCGGTAGGCGTTCCACATGCGCACGTATGCGGTCGCCTCCACATTCGCGAGTCCGGGGACGGAGCCGTCCGCGCCGGCCATGTAGGCGCCGTCGACGACGACCTCCTGCCCGGTGAGCAGCGTCAGCGGATGGCCCGCCTTGTTGTTGTCATCGACCAGGAAACGGAACGAGACATCATCGTTCGAGGAATCCTTGACGCCCGCAAGAACGCCGTCGAGTCCCAGACGCACGAGCATGTCGCCGGGCAGTTTCGTGTGCACGCACACCGGAATATCGTAGGCGAACAGCGGCAGATCGGGAACCGCCTCGTGGATGAGACGGAAGTGCCGTTCGACTTCGGCCATGCCGCCGAGCGCATAAAACGGCGCGGTCGCGACGATCGCCGACGCGCCGAGCTCACGGGCTTGGCGGGCATGTTCGATCACGCGGTTCGTTTCGGTGTCGATGCAGCCGACGAACACCGGCACACGACCGTCGACGATGTCAATCGCCGCGCGAATGATCTCCTCGCGGCGGGCATCGGTGCTGAACGCGACCTCGCCCGACGAGCCGAGCGTGAATATGCCGTTGACCCCGGCGTCGATCATGCGGTTGATCGAGCGGGTGAAGCTCGGCAGGTCGAGCTCCTGGTCTGCGGTGAGCGGGGTGACCGCCGGCGGAATGACGCCGTGGAATTGCTGTGCCATGATTGATCCTTTGTGTGTATGGGATATGGCGCGCCGGCCCATCGTCGAACGTGGTACTCGGCGTGTTGATACGGATGGTGGATGGGTGTTGTCGGTCCGGTGGCGCACGCCGCGTGAGACGCGCGCCGCCGGAGACGTGTGTGCCGCTATGCGCACTCCTCGGCCGTTGGATGCAGCAAGGACGGCGCGGCCGCCATGAGCGTCCTCGTGTAGTCGTCGACCGGATGGCGCATCACCTCGTCGGCGGTGCCATGTTCCACGATCGTGCCGTGGTTCATGACGATGACGTCATCGGAGATGTAGCGAATCGTCTGGATGTCGTGACTGATGAAGACCATCGACAAACCGAGCCGACGTTTGAGATCGCTCAACAGGTTCAGAATCTGCGCGCGCACCGAGACGTCGAGCGCGCTCGTCGGCTCGTCGGCGATGATCGCATCCGGGTTGAGCGAAAGCGCGCGTGCGATCGCCACACGCTGACGCTGGCCGCCGGAAAGCTGCCCGGGGAGGGCGCCGAGCACCGAGAACGGCAGACCGACCATGCGGATCAGCTCATGGGCGCGCTTGTCGCGTTCCTTCTTGCCGCCGAGATGGTGCACGGCGAGCGGATCGATGAGCTGGTCGGCAACGCTCATGCGGGCGTTCAGCGCGGTCGCCGGATCCTGGAAGACGACCGAGACGACACGGCCGATTTCCATGCGCTCCTTCGCGGTGCGATGCGTGACGTCCTGCCCTTTGAACAGCACCTGCCCGGACGTGAGCGACTGCAGTCCGCACATCACGTTCGCCGTCGTCGACTTGCCGCAGCCGGACTCGCCGACGATGCCAATCGTCTTGCCCGGCATGAGCTTGAGATTCACGCCGTTGACGGCGGTGATCCTGTTGCGGTGGAACAGGCCCGAACCCGCACGGGTCGTGAACACGACCTTCGCGTCCTTCAGTTCGATGATCGGGACGTTCTTGTTCTCATGGGGTTTCGTCAGATCGATGCGTTCGCTCATCGTGCGCCTTCCTTTCCGTCCCGCGGGTCTTCGGCAGCGGTGATCGTCATGTCGCCGATCTCGGCTTCTGCGGCTCTCGCGGAGTTCTCTTCGGAGGACTTCTCCACTTTGGCCGGCTCCTGGAGCATGTGTTCGTCGGCACGGGTGTAGTTGGCCGGTTCGGGCAACGGGGTGCCCGGCTGCGCCGCATAGAAGTGCCATGTGCCGGGCACACGGACCATGACCGGCCTCGTGTCGAGGCCGACGTCCGGATGCGAGGAGCGCGGAGCGAAGCGATCGCCCTTCGGGAAGTCGATCGGGCTCGGAACCGTGCCGGGCACCTGGTGCAGACGCGGGGCGCCCGCTTCGATCGACGTGACGGCGCCAAGCAGGCCACGGGTGTACTCGTGACGGGGGTCGGTGAGGATCTCCTTCGTCGAACCCTGCTCGACGACCTGCCCCGCATACATGACGGTGATCGAATGGGCGACCTTGGCCACGAGCGCGAGATCGTGGGAAACGAAGACCATGGCGAAGCCGAGCTTCTTGCGCAGCGAGTTGAGCAGATCGATGACCTGCTTCTGCACGGTCACGTCAAGTGCGGTCGTCGGTTCGTCGGCGATTATGAGCTTCGGGTCACGGGTCAGCGCCATGGCGATAAGCACACGCTGGCGCTGGCCGCCGGAAAGCTCGTGCGGATACGATTCAAGCGTGCGCTTGGGATCAAGGCCGACGAGTTCGAGCAGTTCCTCGGCGCTGCGCGTGCCGCCGCGCTTCGTCAGCTGCTTCATCTGCGTCTTGATGAGCATCGACGGGTTGAGCGAGCTCAGCGCATCCTGGTAGATCATCGCGATCTCATGGCCGCGGATCTTATTGTATTGGCGCTGGTCGCATCCCACGAGGTTCCTGCCGTTGAGCAGGATCTCGCCGCTGATTCTCGCCTTCGGGTCGAGCAGGCCCATGATGGCGAGCGAGGTGATCGACTTGCCGCAGCCGGACTCGCCGACGAGACCCATCGTCTCCCCCGGGCGTACGGAGAAGTTGAGGTGGTCGACGACGTTGACGTCGCCGTAGCGCGGGAACTGGATGCACAGATCCTTGACCTCGAGCACGGGAGGTTCGGTGCTCCACGGTTCAAGGCGATCGGTGCGCTTGAGTTCGGCGTTGCGCAGCTTGGTGAGCGAATCGACGAGCGCATCATGCTGCTCGGCGTAGGCCGCGACCGGGTCGGTGAGCAGACGGTCTTCCTTGCGGTCGGCAGCCACGTCGGCCGCGGTCTTCTCGACCGGGGCGGTCGGGGCCGCCACCATCGCGTCGGTTATGCCTTCGGACAGGATGTTCAGGCACAGTACGGTGATCATGATCGCAAGACCGGGGTACAGCGCCTGCCACCAATACCCGAAGATGACGCCTTCCTTCGCGGACGACAGGATGTTGCCCCATGTAGGCGTCGGCTCGGGGATGCCGGCATTGATGAAGCTCAGCGACGCTTCGAAGACGATCGCGTCGGCGACGGATAGGGTCGTGAACACCATGACCGGCGCCGCGATGTTGCGCATGACGTGCTTGATGAGAATCCACGGGGCACGCGCGCCGGAGACGATGACCGCCCTGACGTAATCCTTGCCGTACTCGCTGATGATGTTGGCGCGCACGATTCTTGCGATCTGCGGAACGTAAAGAACGCCGATCGAGATGATGATGCCGATCATCGACTGGCCGAGCACGGCCACGAACACTGCGGCGAGCGCGATGCCGGGAATCGACATGACGATGTCGATCAGTCGCATGATGATTTCGGAGACCCATGCGCGGCTCACGGCGGCGATCGCACCGATGATCGAGCCGAGGACGAGCGCGAACGCGATCGATGACAAACCGATGACGAGCGAGTATCGCGCACCGAAGATGACTCGCGTGAGCACGTCACGGCCAAGGTTGTCGGTGCCGAACAGGTGGGCGCCCGTCGGGGCCTGATAGCTTTCGGTGATCGCCATCGGGCTGTACGGCGTGATCACCGGAGCAAACACCGCCGCGACGACGAGCAGCAGGATCACGATGAACGAGATCTTCGATCCCAACGTCATCTTGTTGAAGCGGTTGAACCTGACCTTGGGTTTGGTCGCCGCCGCCTTGACAACTTCGTTTTGTCCGAACAGCATCTCACACCGTCCTAATCCTCGGGTTAATCAGCACGTAAAGCAGATCAACCACGATATTGATGATGATGAACGAGAGCGCCACGATGAGCACTACACCTTGCACGAGCGTCGGCTCGTTGCCGTTGATGCCATCGAACATCGCCGTGCCCATGCCGGGGAGCGCGAAGATGACTTCGATGACGATAGCGCCTCCGAGCAGGTAGCCGATTTTCATGCCCAACGTTGTGATCGGCGTGATGAGCGCGTTGCGGAAGACGTTGCGCGCCACGACGACGCCCTTCGGCACGCCCGCGCCGATCGCGGTGCGCACGTAGTCCTTGTCGAGCTCCTCGACCATCGACGTGCGGATGATGCGTGTAAGTTGGCCGGCGACCGGCAGACCAAGCGCAAAGGTCGGCATGGCCATGCGTTCGAGATAGGCACCCGGATCCTGCGAGAACGGGACGAGCGGACCCGCGCCGGGCAGCCAGGAGAGCTTGATCTGCAGCACGTAGATGAGCAGCACGCCGAGCCAGAACGACGGCGTCGCGATCGCGATGATCGAAAGGACGCGGATCGTCTGGTCCACCCACGTATCACGGTAGAGCGCGGCGAGCACGCCGAAGATGATTGCGATGACGACCGCAATGAGCAGTCCGATGAACGTGAGCTGCAGTGTGATCGGGAACGCTTGTCCTATACGCTCGGAAACGGAGTCCTTGTTGACGCCGTACACGCCCATGTCGCCATGGCACAGACCGACCAGATAGGACCAGAACTGCGACCACCAAGGCTTGTCGTAGCCCATCTCGTGCCGAAACGCCTCCAGCTGCGCGCCGGTCGCGTTCTCGCCGAGCGCGGCGACTGCGGGATCGTACTTCGAGAACGACATCAGGAAGAACACGAGAAAGATGACTCCGAATGCCATGAACGGCAGGGCGATCAATCTGCGCCCGAGAAGTCTGAGGAAATTACTCATGATATGTCCAATGGTGAAAGAATCGGGAATAAGGGAATGGGGAAGACGGGCCCGTCCACGGATCGCGGAGGGAAGGGGAACGAGATGAACGGGCCTGTCTTGGTATCAGATCGTCAGGGAAGGGTTCTGCGCCATCGCTCCTTTGCGTGGCTCACTGTGCGACTTTGGCCTGGACCAGGTTGAGACCCGTCGTGCCCATCGTCTTGTATTCGTCGAAGACACCCTTCTTGACGGCCGTGCTCACCTTGCGGTGGAAGAGCGGATAAAGCGGCACCTGCTCGGAAAGCAGATCGAAGCACTGGTTCCAGTAGTCCTGGCGCTCGGCATCGCTCGACGCGGACAGGGCCTTGCCCATCAGGTCGTGCAGCTCGTCATAGCCTTCCGACCCCTTCCAGAACGTGCGCTGCTTGGTCCAGACGTTGTCTCCGTACCACCAGTTCATCAGCAGGTCGGGGTCGTTGCCGAAGACCGAGGGATCGCCCGGGGCGAGAACCATCGAGAAGTCAGCGCCGTCCTTGTCGGTGATCGACGGATACAACGCCGACGACTTCATCGACTGGATATCCACGTCGATGCCTGATTCCGCAAGATCGTTCTTGATCTGTGGGGCGAGCTGCGTGACCCAGGTCTGGTCGGTCGTGTACAGCGTGGTCTTGATCGGACCGTTGACGCCTGCTTCCTTCAGCAGTTCCTTGGCCTTCGCGGTGTTCTTCGTGTAGACGTTCTTCGCCTTATGGTAGTTCGCGAAGTTCTCGGGCAGGAAACTCGTGACGGTCTGCGCCTGTCCGGACAGCTGGTTGTCGATGAGCTTCTTCGTGTCGATCGAGTAGAACACGGCCTGACGCACGCGGGGGTCGTCGAACGGCTTCTTCTTCGTGTTGAACATGATGAACGCCTGGTTGAAGCCCTGCACCGTCTGGATGTCGGAACCCGAGGACGTCAGCGTCTGCACCGCCTTCGCGGGCACGTTTTCCATGACGTCCGTCTTGCCGGCCTGCATCGCGGTGACTCGCGCGGTGTCGTCGACGTTGACGTTCCAGACCATCTTCTTTGTCTGGGCCGGATACTTGCCGTTGTAGGCGTCGTTCTTCTCGAAGCTCACCTGCCGGTCGGTGATCGCCGTGTACTTCCACGGCCCGGAACCGGTGGGCATCTTCTTGAGTTCGGCGTCCGACTTGCCGGACGGGACGATCGGGATGAGCGCCAGACGCTTTTCGAACATCGGGAAGGCTTCCTTGAGCTTGAAGTCCACCTGGTTGTCGCCCTTCGCCTCGACGGAGTCGATGAAGTCGAGCATCGAGATGAACAGGCTGCCTTCGGCGGTCGAGCGCTTGTAGGAGCTCACGACATCGGACGCCTTGACGGGCGTGCCATCGGAGAACTTCGCGCCGTCACGCAGCGTGATCACGTACTCGGTGTCGGAGACCTTCTGAGGCGCGCCTTTGGCGAGCGCCGGGAATGTCTTGTAAGTCGTGTAG
The DNA here is from genome assembly GCF_000269965.1 of Bifidobacterium longum subsp. infantis ATCC 15697 = JCM 1222 = DSM 20088. Taxonomy (NCBI): domain Bacteria; kingdom Bacillati; phylum Actinomycetota; class Actinomycetes; order Bifidobacteriales; family Bifidobacteriaceae; genus Bifidobacterium; species Bifidobacterium longum. The sequence continues at coordinate 745,544 of NC_017219.1, read as the reverse complement.
TCAAGCGCGTACAGCGGTTCGACGACATGCCAGTTCGCCGACATCGGCAGCGCTCCGGACGTCGTGTTCGGCATGAAGTCACGGCTCGCGTATGCCACTTCCGTCGTGATCGTGTCTGGAATCGAGGTGCCGGTGGCGCCGGCCGTGGCGGACGAGCCGCCGCAGCCGGCCATGGCGACAACCATGCCGCCGGCCAGGATGGCCGCCACGGCCGCCCTGACCCTTGCATTAATCTTGACCATTGAGATCTCCTCATCGTTGAGAATGTGTCATCGTGCGTCCAACTCGACGATGGTCGACATCGACAATCGTCCAGGCCGGCCGGACCGCCAATCCGCCGTGCCTCCGTTTCTGGGCTGAACTGGGTTTAATGATAAGACGTCTGACGTCTTATTTCAAATATCCCGACCCGCATGTCGCCGACCACGCGCCACGCAGGTGCGGCATCCCCCGACGTGCGCTACCATTGAAATCAGACGTCTGATGTTTCCCGTTGGTTGGATACCATGACTTCAGATGTCCCATTCATGGCACGGCATATATACGGGCCCGCTCAAAGGAGAGTCATTGACCATGGCAGCATCCAACCCGATCAGCTGGTCACAGCGAACATTCCCCTCACCCGAAGGCACGATCGCGTGCAGATTCCGCGCACACGCGGACGGCCGCATCTTCGATGCCGTCAATGGATCGGCGAATGACGCGCCGCTCCTCATATGCGCCATCGAACATGACGCTCTGCGCGTGCGCGCGACGACGCCACGACAGCACGTCGATTTCGACATCGAGGACACGACGGGGATAGCCGACGGCGCCATGCACACGTTCGCGCTCACATTCGGCGAGTTCGGCACGCGCGTCTACCTCGACGGCTCCCAGTGCTTCAGCGGCACGGCGAACCTGTGCCCCACGACGCTCACCGGAACCGAGGGGTCAGGCCAAGGCGCGATTCGCCTCGCGGGCCCGTCCATCGACGTGACCGACATGCGTCTGCATGCAATCCCCCTCACCTCCGAAAGCATCGCCGCCTTGACGCCGAGACCCGCACCGGACATCGACTTCGCCGCGGCCCAGCTCGCCCCGCGAGATGTGCGCCGCGTGCGCACGCTACGTTCCGGCACGATCTTCATGCATTTTCGTGTGCGCGGACCCCGCCAGTACGGCACGCTTCTCGCCGCCGGCGAGCGCGGCGAGGAACGCCTCGCCGTCTCGATCGACGACAACGGCATCACGATGACGGCCGCGGATGGCCTGTATGAGCCATCCACCTACCATGCGCGCGGCGCATGGGATGACGGCCGATGGCATGATCTGTCGATTCGTTCCGCGCGTGGCGCCATCGACATGTACGTCGACGGCTGGCACGAACTGCATCAAGCGGGACAGGTGTTCTTCGGCGACTGGCCGCAACTGGATGAGGTGGCCATCGGGCAGAACACGGAAGGCGTCAGGCTCATGGGCGAGGTGCGCAACGGCGGCGTCTTCACGACCCCGCTCACCGACGGCGCGATCCGCAGGCTTTCGGACGCACCGGCGCTAACGACGACCGCACTGTTCGACAAGGGTTACCACGGATCCGTGAGTTATCGCATCCCCTCGATCATCCGCACCCCTCATGGCGTGGTCGTCGCCGGCGCCGACCAGCGCACCGCGATTGCGAATGACGCGCCGAACCACATCAACTTCGTCATGCGCAGGTCGCTTGACGGTGGCCGCACCTGGCTCGACATGCAGACCGTGATCGCCAATCCGGGCGAAGGCGTCGACGGCGCGTGCACAATCGACTCATGTCTTGTATGCGACGAACGCAATGGCCGTCTCACCGTCCTCATCGACCGCTTCGCCGGCGGCGTCGGGTTGCCGAACAACACGCCCGGCACCGGGGTCGACCGGCACGGGCGACCGTGCCTGTACGATCGCGCAGGCACACGCTATGTACTCGCCGATGACGGCACGGTGCTTGACGGCGGCGGCGAGCGCACCGGATACCGGGTCGACGCGCACGGCAACGTGACGCACGAGGGACGGGCCTCGGGCAACATCTACCTCAAGGAGGGCGCTGACCCCGACGAATCACTGCTCATCGAACGCACGAGCTTCATCATCGAACTGCATTCCGACGATGACGGCGAGACGTGGAGCACACCACGCAACATCAACCACATGATCAAGGAGGATTGGATGCACTTCCTGGGCGTCTCGCCCGGCAACGGCATCCAGCTCCAGGCCTCCGAACATCGCGGGCGTCTGCTCGTCCCGTTCTACTGCACCGGCGCCTCACTCAAGCATTACTCGGGCGGAGCGCTCATCAGCGACGATGGCGGCGACACATGGCGACGTGGTTCGATGATCAACGACGGCCGCATCGTCAACGGCACCGCCGTCGACCCGAAGAACATCCGGGACGATGACGCGACCACGCACGAATCCGTGTTCGTCGAGCGCGCGGATGGCACCGTCGTGTGCTTCTTCCGCAACCAGAACCATGCCGGGCGCATCGGCGTCGCGCTCAGCCACGACGGCGGCGAGACATGGGATGACCTGTACTTCGACAAAGACGTCCCCGACATCTTCTGCCAACCGAACGCCGTGGCCTGCGCGCCGCGATCGGACACGATGGTGTTCGCGAACGCAAGCCAGATGCTGCCGTATCGCGGCAACGGGGTGCTGCGGCTGAGTCTGGACGGCGCACGCACATGGGCGGCGCATCGCTGCATCAACCCCTATCATTACGGCTATCAGTGCATGACGATGCTGCCGGACGGCGAACTCGGATTACTCTGGGAGCGCGAGACCGCGGGATTGTACTTCACCACGCTGCCGTTGAGCGTATTCGGCGCGGCCGAAACGCACTGAGGGCGTGTTCGGGAACACGTGTGCGACGCATGTTCCCGAACATGCCCCCACCGGCCGTTAATGGTCGAGCCGGGCGGCGAACCAGCGCGTGATCGACGTCGGATGGGTGATCGCCGTGCCGACGACGGCCGCCCACGCGCCGCGGCTCATCACGTCATGCAGCTGTTCGGGCGTATGGATGCGGCCCTCGCACAGCACAGGCGTATCGGGGAACGACGACACCATGTACTCGAGCAACTCGAGATCGGGGCCGTCGGTCTTCTCCCGTTCGCCCGTGTACCCGGAAAGCGTCGTCGAGATGATGTCGCTGCCCGCATCGACGGCGCGGCGCGCATCGTCGAAGCTGCCGCAATCGGCCATGACCGTGACGCCCTCATCATGCAACGCCTGCACGGTCTGCGCATAGGTCCGCCCGTCCGGGCGCGGCCGTCCCGTCGCATCCAAGGCCACGATGTCCGCGCCCGCCGCCGCGCAACAGCGCGCATGACGCAGCGTCGGCGTGATGTACACGCCTTGCGAACCGTCCTTCCAGATGCCGATGACCGGCACGTCCACCTGGCCCTTTATCGCTGCTATGTCGGCGAGTCCCTGACAGCGGATGCCGACCGCGCCGCCCTCGACGGCCGCCATCGCCATCTGCGCCATCGTCTCCGGGTGGCGCAGCGGTTCGCCGGGGTACGCCTGGCAGCTGACGATGAGTCCGCCTTTCACACGTTCGATAACCGGATTCCTGCTCATCATTATGTATCCTTTCCTTGCACAGAGTATGCCGGCCGCCGCGCCCGAACGCGACGGCCCGATCAACCGACGACGCGACGGGACGCGACGGCCGCGCCGATGAGCGGCGCGTCGCCGCCGAGCTCGCCCTCACGCATCCGCACATCGCGCAGCAACGGCAATGCGGAACGGGCGAACCCATCGCGCAACGCATCCCACCACACCGGCCCCGCATTCACGACCGACCCGGAGACGACGATGCCGTCGGGATCCACCAGATTCGCCATGCCTCCGATGCACGCGCCGAGCGCCCGGGCGCTGTCTTCGATGACCGATGAGGCAAGCGCATCGCCATCCGCCGCAAGCGCGGCGACGTCGCCGCCATTGCGCACCGGTTCGCCACCGGCGCGCATGTTGTACAACGTCGCCAGTCCGGTGCCGCTTGCGACCGGTTCGACATGCCCCTCGACGCTTCCGCACGAGCACGGGACCCCGGCACCGAGAGCGCTCACGACATGTCCGGCATGTCCCGCCATGCCATGCGCGCCGAGGAACGGCACGCCGCCGACGATGATCGCGCCGCCGATGCCGGTGCCCACGCCGACCGACAAGAGGACACGGGCGCCACGCCCCGCGCCGTAATGCGCTTCGCCGAGCCCATGCGCGACGACGTCGCCGACCATATGCACCGGCAGATCGGTGATCGCGCCGAACGCATCGTAGATCCGCTGGCCTTTCCATCCGGGGAGCAGATCCGTCGCGGCGATGATCTCTCCGGTCTCGCCGTCGGGCACGCCGGCGGCCGCGATGCCGATGCCGCACGGCTCTATGCCTTGGGCACGCGCGCGGTCGAGCTGACGGCGCGCGGACGCGACGATGCGCTCGCGCACGGCGTCGCCTCCCTGCGAGGCGTGTGTCGGCTCCTCATCGCGCAGCAACACGGTGGGAGCGGCATCGCCGTCGGACAGCCGGACGAATCCGCTGGCGATCTTCGTGCCTCCGATGTCGAATGCGAGGAAATCGCTCATTGTTCCACCGCCTCATGGATGTGCGACAGGTAGCGCACGCGCTCGTCGAGCGTCGCGTCCCGTGGCACGCACACCTTCGCGCCGACATAGGCGATCGGCCGTTTCTGCGTGTTTGCGGCGCGCATGCATTCGGCGATCGCATCCGCATCCATAAGCGATGTCGGCTCGTCCGGATTCATCGGCAGATGTCCGTCGATCCACGGGTATCCATAGATCGTCTCCTTCGGCCCCGCTCCCGAGAACATCAGTCCGGTAAGCGCGTCGGCGTCGGCGCACCGGCGCACGTGTTCCAGCGCGGTCCGCGCGCTTCGGCCTTCGACCGCGGACCGTCCCCAGTTGACGGTCAGTCCGATTCCCAGCTCCTTGCACAACGCGATCTCGTCGTCGAGGCGGAGGAAGCCCTTTTCCGGCTCCTGCCCGTCTATGTAACGGTCGCAATGTTCGATGACGAGTCGTGCGCCGCTCCAATCCCATGATGCGAGCAGTCGCAACGATTCCTCCATACGATCGGCATCGGCGACCCGTCTTGGTGCGCTGTGCAGTTCGATGTAGGCGATGTCCTGCGCGCCGCGGACGCGCGCGACGTCGGCGACGGCGCGTCGCAGGTCCTCGAAGAATCCGATCGCATCGCGGCGCCCGGCCTCCTGCGGGCTGGCGAGTCCGAACCACGGATCCTCGTTCATGCGCCGCATCGTGCCGGGGATGGCCGTGACCGAGTTCGTGTGCCAGTGGGCGGGCAGGTGTTTGGCGAGCCAATGGCGGTCGTCCTCATTCGCAAGGTCGCCGGGGAACGGCAGTTCCGTCCCGCGGACCCATGACTGCTCGCCCAGCAGCATGTAGTACAGTTCCTGCGACGGACGCCCCTGCGGAAGCGACGCATACGCGCCAACGATGAATTCCGGCTTCATATTTCCTCCTCGAAATATGAAATGGTTGAGACATGTACATCCCCGATTATACATCAGACATCTGATGTATATCAGTGCACCGCGCCTCGTGTCGGGCGGCGCATACGGATCGTGGACCGATCCCACGCAGCGCCCACGCGTCAGCGCACGGGGAGGTGTTCGCGCAGTATCGATTCGATCGGCCGGTAATGCTCGCGCACGGCCTCACGGTACATCTGGGCGTCGCCGGCGATCGCCGCATCCAGCATGCGACGGTGCGCCTCGGCCGTGTCAAGCATCTTCTCCGAAGGCGCCAAGCCGATCTGCGGGAGTACGGCCATGTGCACGAGCCACAGGGAATGCACCATCTGCTTGGCGATGGTGTTGCCGAGCGGATCCAGCAGTCCCATATGGAAGTCGATGTCGGCATACAGGAAATCCTCGCCCCGTTCGGCGGACGAGACCATGGCGTCGACGAGCGCATCGAGCTCGGGCTGTTCCGTCCCCTTGACCTTCGCGCACACCTCATCCGCGCATCCGAGGTCGAGGAACCTCCTCAGCTCCACGACGTCCTTCAGATCGTCGAAGTTCTTGCCCACCGACACCATCGAGCGAAACGCCAGCGTCTCCACCATGGGGTCAAGGGACAGCGAACCGACGAATGTCCCCCTGCCGTGTTCGACATTGACGATGTTGAGCCCTTCGAGCTTGCGCACCGCTTCGCGCACGGACGAACGCGAAGCGCCGACGGCCTCGCACAGTTCGATCTCCGTCGGCAGCAGATCGCCCGGCTGGAGCCGCTCCCGCAGAATATACGATTTGATCGCGTCCATCGTCACATCGCAGCGGCTGCGCATCGGCGTCCGCTGCTGCAACGCACCGGGCTGCAGCCGCATGATCGTGTTCTCCTGACTGCTCATTGCGGTTCCTCCAAAAACCATCGCACCGCGCCGTCAAGACGCCCCACCACCGTCACGCACACCGACCTGACGCGGGGACGGCGACGCCCACGGCCCCACCATCCTCGTTCGTTGTCGGCGACCCCGCAACAGGGACATACCGGGCGATCGACATTAACCGCCCCTGACAGACGTTTCACGCACCAGCATAGGCCCGCACCGCCCCATCGGCAACCACGCAGCCGTGCGTTGCGGGGCCGTCCGTACGCTCATCGCACGGGAACGAAACTGTCCCGCACCACGAGGGTGGTGGAGATGAACGTGTGGTGCCGCAACGTGCGTTTGCTGGAGATGGCCTCGGCGAGCATCGTGATCGCCGTGTCGGCCAGTTCGTTCTGGTCGATGTCGTAGCTGGTCAGCGTCGGCGAGGTGTATTGGGCGATGGACTGGTTGTTGATGCTGATCACGCTGGTGTCGCGCGGTACCAACACGCCCGCCGCGGTGAACGACTGCAATACGCCGACCGCGATCGAATCGGCGGCCACGATGAACGCATCCGGCATGTCGTCGCGGTGGTCCTTGACCGCCTGATGGCCTAGGACACGTCCGGTGTCCACGGTGAAGGCGCCCTGCGCATAGATCAGCCCCTCCGTATCCAGCCCCAGACGCTCGGTCCAGTTGCGGAATGCGGTCAGACGGCCGTCTTCGGGGTATTCGTGCAGGCCCATCGTGAAGCCGGCGCCGCCGATGTAGCCGATGCGGCGCTTGCCGGAGGCCATCAGCACGTCCAAGGCCTCCAGGATGGTCTGCCCCAGGTCCGGCTGTACCGAATCGAACAGGCTGGGCGCCGGGTTGATGTCGATGAATACGCCATGGGGCAATGCCAGGTGGAGCTTCAACAGTCCATCCGAAGAGAGTACGGACGGTCCGATGGAGATGAAGCCGTCGAAATCACCGGCGTTGGCAATCAGATTGTCGATATGGGAAAACGACGTGAGTTCCATGTGCTGGGCTCTGGCATTGTCGCCAAGCACGGACCGCAGTTCATCGAAATAGGCGTCCGCCAGTTCTTCCTCGCGGGTGGCGTTGTCGAGTACGGCCACACGGCGTGGCAATGCGATACGGCGTGATCCGGTAGCGTAGCCAAGCTGCTCGCTGACCTCGATGATGCGCCGTCGCGTCTCCTCTTTGACGGACAATGTCGGGTCCCCATTGAGCAGCCGGGATACCGTGGCCTGCGAGAAGCCTGATCTCTGTGCGATTTCCTTCATCGTGACCATAGTTGAGCCTTCCACGCCTCAGTACGTAACAATACGCAGTATTTCAGTAAATTACTTTACTACATAGTGTAACTCACGTCATCCCGCTGTCTATTGAGAAGTGCAACGCCCTTGTTCGTTGGTTAACTCTAGCAGTTCGTCGGCGAATGCCTCGGGGATTGTTCATATACGCGGCCCCTAATGCAATGGCCTCAACCAGCACGAATATGACGTGCGGGTTGAGGCCATTGAGAGAAACTACCGAAAACCGGTCAGGGCACAAATAGCTCACGAATCTGGGCGGCGGAACCGTAAGACGCTTGGGCACCCAGACCGGTAGCCGCATATGCAGAAACGAACGAAGCCAGCTGAGCCGCTTCACGCAGCTCAAAGCCTGAGGCCAGCCCTGCCAGCACGGCACCCATGAACGAGTCGCCGCAACCGGTGGTGTCCACGGCTTCGACCCGAACCGGTGCGATGCGGGTCACCGAAGCAACAGCACATGATGCATCCAGCACCATCGAGCCATCACCGCCGAGCGTCACAATCGCCCGGTCGAACCCGAGCTCCCGCATACGATCGGCCGCAGCCAGCCAGTCGAATCCGGACCAGTCGCCGTCTTCGGGTTCGGCGATACCGAACATCTGCGCCATCTCATGCTCGTTGACGAGCAGGATATCGGCAAGCTGCACCAGCTCGTCCGGCAGCACCGGCGTAAACGGTGAATTGTTGAGCAGTACCGGCACACCGGCTTCATGCCCGATACGCGCAGCCGCGGTAACGGTCTCGATCGGGCTTTCCAAGCACAGGCCAAGCACATTCGCCGAAGTCAATTCACCGCGCATCGCCTCGATATAATCAACACTGACCTGCGCATTGGAGCCCGGAGAGTAGACAATCGTGTTCTCTCCGTTCGCGTCCACGGTGATGACTGTGGTACCGCTGGCCCCCGGTACATGACGCACGTGCTGGGTATCCACGCCGGCTTCTCGCAATGCACCAAGCAGGAACTCGGCATTGGCATCGGAACCCACCGCTCCAAACATGTGAACAGTGGCGCCAATACGTGCCGCAGCAGCAGCCTGGTTGCCGGATTTGCCGCCGGGTAACACTTGCAGCGGGCCGCCGGTGACAGTCTCCCCCGGTCCGGGCAGACGCTCGGTGACCACTGTGTAATCGGCATTCATCGAACCGACGACGCAAACCGTGCCTTGGATTCGATCAAGTGCCGCAAGAATGTCAGATGCTGTCATAGCATTTCCTTTCGTTGTCGTTGACGAATAGAGCCAACGATCACTCGCCGATCTTTTTGCGGATGACGAGGCGGATTCGGTTTCCGGTGCACGGCTAGAATCCGGAATTTCAACATCACCGATGCCGTTGACGCCGTGGATGAAGGCGGAAATCTCGCCCACGGTGAAGGAATCGGTGGTGCTGGAATGTGGTAGACCCTTGTAAACCTCGACTTCCGGATGACCGAACAGTTCGGTGATGGCGAGCGCGTTACGCACACCTTTGGTCAAGCAGCTCGTTCAAGCTTGGGGATGGCGAACGAAGCCAGCAGAGCAAGGCCCAGAAGCACGGCCGACGCGATCATTGCCGCCGAGTAACCGGCAGTGCCGCCCGAGGAGCCCGCGAATGCGTTCATCACGGCATATAGCACTGCGTAGCTCAGGCCTGCGCCGAGGTTGAACGCGCCCGCATTGAGGCCGGGCAAGTATCCTGGGTTGTCGTCCGGCGACAGCACAATACCCAAACCGTTGAGCATGATGTTCGCCGTGCCCGCGTATGCCACACCGAGCACCACCGAGATAACCAGCAAGGCCCATACGCTCGGGAAGTGTGCAACGTATACGCCGAACAGCACGCCGACCAAGCTGACCAGAATGCCCACGCGGAGCATGCGATGGTAACCGAACTGGGAGGCAAGCACACCGGCGACCACGCCGAAGACCAGACCAACCAAAGCATATGGGGTCAGCGTGGCGAACGACACCACGTCGGCTCCCAATCCGGTGCCGAACTTACCGTCCTGAGCCAAGGCCGGCACAACGCCGTTCATGATGGCGAACACGCCGGTCATGGTGAGCAATGTGGTGAGCAGCAGGCCCCAGGTGCGCGGCTGCTTGAGATAGTGGGTGGTGACCATCGGTGCGGGATTGCGGTTCTCGACCTTCCAGAAGATCACGAAGGCGACCGCAGCCGCTACCACCTCGATAGCGACGAGCACCCAATTCGCGTCGCCGAGTTTCTGTATTTCATTGATGGCCAGATAGGCTGCCAGGAAGGCGATGCCAAGAACGATTGCACCGGCCCAATCCATCTTCGGGGTCTCTTTGGCCGTGCTTTCATCGGCGAACATCGACACCAGCACGATTGCGACCACGGCGACACCGACCATCACCCAGAACACGGAACGGAAGCCGAACGTGCCGGCAAGCCAGCCGCCGAGGATGGCGTCAACACCGCCAATACCGCCGTTCACCGAGGTAAGAATCGACATCAGTCGCGCATATTTGGCGTCCTCAGTCACCTTGGCGTGCAGCATGATGAGCGTCATCGGCACCACCGGTCCGCATACGCCCTGCATCACGCGACCGACCATCAGCATGGGCACATTCACGGCCAACGCCGAGACCACACAGCCGATGGCGGTGATGCTCAGCATGCCCAGCAATACTTTCTTGCGGCCTGCGAGATCGCCCAGTCGAGGCAGGAACAGTGAGAACAGCGCACATGCGGTGAAGAAGACCGTCTGGGTGAGACTGATCTGTGAACTGCTGGTGTTCAGCCCGCGCTCCATAGTGGTAAGCGCCGGCGAAAGCATGGAAGCGTTGAGCTGAAAAGCGAAGACCGACGCCATCAGCGCAGCCATCAAAGCGACAATGGACTTGCCGCCCTCATCAAGCATTTTTTCGGATCTGACTGTCGACATGACTATTCCCTTGTCCTTTTACGCATTCCTCTTCGCCCGTCAGCCGATAGCAACGATGGCATCGACAATGAGATCCCAGAACTTATCGAAGTCGAGTTTCACCGCGACCTGCGTATGGCATTCCTCGGCGGACGGTTCCGGGCCACGCAGGTCGGCAACGGTCATGCCCAGTGTCAGGTCACCGTGGATTTCGACATCCAGCGGGCAACGGCGAGTCGACACCACGCTCGGATCAATCAGATAGGCGACCGTGCAGGGATCATGCACCGGCGGATCGATGAAGTCCTGATTATCCCGATAGGTCTTGCGGAAGAAGTCCATAAGTCCGCTGGCGAAGTGCGACGAATCAGTGCCGATGGCATCAATGCGATGCTGAACCTCCGGAGTGCACAGCGCCTGATGGGTCAGATCAAGGCCAACCATGGTTAGCTTCCACGGCTCGTTGAACACGATGTGCGCGGCCTCGGGATCCACCTTGATGTTGAATTCCGCTACGGCGCTCCAATTGCCGACGTGGTATCCGCCGCCCATCAGGACGACTTCCTTGACGCGGTCTACGATGCGCGGCTCCATACGGGCGGCCATGGCGATGTTGGTCAGAGGGCCGGTCGGCACAAGCGTGATTGTTCCCGGCTCGCTGGCCATAATCGTATCGATAATCCAGTTCACGGCATGGCCGGAATCCAGTGGACGGGTGGGAACCGGCAATTCAACGCCATCCAAACCGGTCTCGCCGTGAATCGATGCGGCGACCTCCTGCTTGCGGACGAGGGGCCTATCGCAACCGGCGTGCACCGGGATGTCCGTGGCCTTCGCCATTTCCAGAACGGACCGGGCGTTGTACGTCACCTTTTCAAGGCTCTGATTGCCACCCACCGTGGTCACACCCACTAGGTCAATTTTGGGGTTGCCTACAGCAAGCATGATGGCCATGGCATCATCATGACCGGGATCGCAATCCAGAATAATTTTTTCCATCAAAGTGCTCCTTTGCTTCCATAACAGCCGCTGGGTCATCTCTGACTTCTGATGATTTAACGTTTCATCATCAGCTTATTTGATGATAAGACGTTAAATCACTATTGTCAATGCCTCATCTACCTGCGCGTCAAAGGTATCCGCGCATTCCTCTCGAAGCCGCTTGAATCACACTTCCGCTGATTGATTGGCGACGGACGCGGAACTAACCTCACCCACAGATTCGCGTTTGATGAACATCGTGGGCACGGAATGCGTGATGCCGCCATCCATGGATCCCGAACGGATGAGTTGCAGCAATAGCTCCACACCCTGCTTCCCCATCAAATCCGCCTGTTGGGAAATCACGGCGATGCGCGGCGTCATCACGGTAAACGCCGAAATATCATCGAACGACACCAACGACATGCGTTCGCCAATCGCCACCCCGCGGTCATGCAGCAGTCCAATCACCGTGAACGCATCCGGCGAATATGCGCACAATATTGCGCTCACCCCTGCACCCAGCAGCATCTCTACCGCAGCGGCACGCGATTCATAAGTGGAGTCGCAAGCTGCGACAACGCCATCGCCGTCAGCAAGCACATCGGCGGCAGCTTCCCGAAATGCGGTCTCTCGTTCGTCAATACTGAACGATTCGAGCGAAGGATGAGACATATAGCCCACATGTCGATGGCCCAGACGCACCAGTTCTTCAAGAGCCTCACGAATTCCCGTATATGGATCAGAAACCACAAACGGCACCGACTCGACACCGGGAACGCGACGATCAACGAACACCAACGGCAAGTCTCGTTGTATCAACGATTGCACTCCGGGGGATTTCACACCCTGCGGTACGACGATAGCCCCATCAATACGTTGGCCCAAAAGATTCTCGATAAACACATCCTGGCGTTCCACGCTTTCCGAAGACGTGCCAATCAGAGTGGAGACCCCATGCCGGTAGAGTTCATCCTCCATCGAAGCAACCAGATCGGCGAAATACGGATTGCGCAAATCAGGAACCAGCAGGCCAACAGTCTTAGTATCCGACGAGCGCATGGAGCGAGCACGTTGATCGGGCACATACCCCATTTCCTCAACAGTTTTCAGCACCAACTGTCGCGTATCGCTAGAAAAGCGGCCTTTATTGTGAAGTATCTGGGAAACAGCAGCAGCCGACACACCGGCACGTTGAGCAACATCCTTCAACGTCACGAACGCCATAGTCCCCTCCTTGCGGCCGATACATCGTCAAAGCAACAATTCAAATGTACTCTTTTCACCGCCAATATTCGTAATCCTGCGCCAACACACGGCTCTCAACATAGAAAACCGCACCTCAACCACCGGATGAGAATTGCTTCAACCCGATAATCGAGGTGCGGTTTTTGCTGGCGTACCGGCTACTCCAGTTCCACCGCGCCGGTGTACAGCTGGTAGTACTCGCCCTTCTGCGCGATCAGCTCGTCATGCGAGCCGCGCTCGATGATGTTGCCATGGTCGAGCACCATGATCACATCGGAGTTGCGCACGGTGGACAGGCGGTGGGCGATGACGAAGACCGTACGGCCCTTCATCAGGTTATCCATACCAGCTTGCACAACCTCTTCAGTGCGCGTATCAATCGAGGACGTGGCCTCGTCAAGGATCAGCGCGGGCGGATCGGCCACCGCCGCACGGGCAATGGAAATCAGCTGGCGCTGGCCCTGGGACAGGCCGGAACCGTCGCCTTCGAGCACCGTGTTGTATCCCTCGGGCAGCATGCGGATGAAGCTGTCCGCATTGACCAGACGCGCGGCCTCGATGCATTCCTCATCGGTGGCGTTCAGGCGGCCGTAACGGATGTTGTCCATCACGGTACCGGTGAACAGGTTCACGTCCTGCAGCACAATGCCCAAAGACCTGCGCAAATCAGGCTTCTTGATGCCGGCCACGGAGATGCCATCATATAGAATCTGACCTTGCTGGATGTCGTAGAACCGGTTGATGAGGTTGGTCACGGTGGTCTTGCCGGCACCGGTGGCGCCGACGAGCGCGATCTTCTGGCCGGGCTTGGCGAACCAGGTGATGTCGTGCAGCACCGGCTTGTCCGGGTTGTAGCCGAAGGTCACGTTGGTGAAGCGCACGTCGCCGCGCAGCAGCGTATAACGCCCATCAGGCGAGGTGATCGCCTGCTCCTTGGCCTTCATCGCCACCTCGCAGGCGGAACCGCGCAGCTTTTCTGCGGCCTTCAGAGACCTCGTACCGTCGTCGCCGACCTCACGCTTCCATGCCCAGTGGCCGGTCTCGTGGTCGACTTCGGTCATGGTGCGGCCATCCTCGCCAAGTTCCACGTTGACGAGCGTCACGGTGCCCTTGTCTTCCTCGATGGGTTCGTCCATCAGCTTGAAGATACGGGAGGCGCCGGCGAGCGCCATCATCACCATGGTCAGCTGCTGGGAGACCTGGCCGATCGGGTTGATGAACGAGCGGGATAGGGTCAGCAGGGAGACGAGCGTGCCGAGGGTGAGCGGCTTGACGCCGGTCAGGCCGATGTCGTTGACGCCGGCCAGCGAGACGGCGGCACCGACGATGGCGAGCAGGATGTAGAGCAGGTAGCCCATGTTGCCGACGACCGGCATGGTGGCGTTGCCCCAGGTGTTCGCTTCGGCGGACGCCTCGAAGAGTTCCTCGTTCTTTTCGTCAAATGTCTTCTGGGTGGCGTCCTCATGGTTGAAGACCTTGATGACCTTCTGGCCGTTGACGGATTCCTCCACGAAGGCGTTCACGTCGCCGATCCACTGCTGCTGCTTGACGAAGTAGCGGCCGGAGCGGCTCACGATCTTGCGCACGATGAAGTAGAGCAGAACGGTGAACACGATTACGAACGCGGTGAACGGAATGGACAGCCACAGCATGGACAGCAGCGCCGCGGCCGCGGAGATAATCGAGGAGAACATCTGCGGGAACGACTGCGAGATGGCCTGGCGCAGCGTATCGGTGTCGTTGGTGTAGTGGCTCATGATGTCGCCGTGCTCGTGGCTGTCGAAGTAGCGAATCGGCAGCTTCTGCTGATGGGCGAACATATCGTCACGAATCTTCTTGAGCGTGCCCTGTTCAACGGTGATGATCAGCCACTGCCAAGCCCAGGATGTCACGATACCAGCCACATACAGGCAGCCCATCAGACTGATGGCGCGCAGCAACGGAGCCCAGTCGGGGTTCGATTCCCCCACCATCGGCAGGATGTAAGTGTCAATCAGCGATTGGAGGAACAGCGCGGATCCGGCCTGCGCGGCGGCACCGACCAAAATGCACACCACGATGGCGATAACGCGCAATTTGTATTGGAAGATGTAGCCGAAGATGCGCTTGATGGTTCCGGGGTCGGCTTTGCCCATGGCGGGCTCGCGATTCTTGAAACTCTGGTCGTTGCTCATCGTGCTTCTCCTTCCTGGGTATCGGCTGCATTGGTATCAACTGCGCTGGTATCGGCCGTGGGCATGGTCACTGTCACCGTCACGGTTTCGGACGGCTCAGCGGTAGATGACTCAGCAGCCTGTTCGGCAGCGGCCAGTTCTTCGGTCTTAGCCTGGTTCTTGGTCTGGGATTCGTAAATGGAACGGTATTCATCACAAGTGGTGAGCAGTTCCTCGTGCGTGCCGGAGGCCATGATACGGCCGGAATCCATCACCAGAATCATGTCGGATTCCTGCACGGAGGCCACGCGCTGGGCAATGATGATCTTCGTGGTGTCCGGAATCTCGTTGTGGAATGCGGCGCGGATCAGCTTGTCCGTCTTGGTATCGACGGCGCTGGTCGAATCGTCGAGAATCAGAATCTTCGGCTTCTTCAGCAGCGCACGGGCGATGCACAGGCGCTGGCGCTGTCCGCCGGACACATTGGCGCCGCCCTGCTCGATGTACGTGTCGTACTTATCGGGGAATTCCTGAACGAATCCATCGGCCTGCGCGAGCTGCGCGGCATGGCGAATCTCCTCATCGGTGGCATTCGGGTCGCCCCACCTGAGGTTTTCGGCAATAGTGCCGGAGAACAGCACGTTCTTCTGCAACACCATGGCCACCTGATCGCGCAGCGCCTCAATGTCATAGTCGCGCACGTCCACGCCGCCGACCTTGAGCGAGCCAGAGCTCACGTCGTACAGTCGCGGCACCAGCTGTACCAGAGACGACTTTGCCGAACCAGTACCGCCGACGATGCCGATGGTCATGCCGGAACGAATCTTCAGGTTGATGTCGTCAAGCACGGGCTTTTCGGAACTGTCGGAGTAGCGGAAGGTGACGTGGTCGAATTCGATGGAGCCGTCGGCCATGTCAGTCACCGGGTGAGCCGGGTTCTGCACCGTGCTTTCCTCCTGCAGCACCTGGCAGATACGCTCGGCAGAAGCCTGAGAAATAATCACCATGACGAAAATCATGGACAGCATCATTATGGCCATAAGAATCTGCATGGCATAGGTGACCAGCGAAGTCAGCTCGCCGGTGGACAGGCCCAACGCCGCATTATTGCCGGAAGCGACGATCTGCCGCGCGCCCATCCATGCGATGAGAATCATCGAGGCGTAGACGCACACCATCATGATCGGCATGTTGAAGCTCATGATGCGTTCGGCCTTGGTGAAGTCCTTGAAGATGCGCTGGGAGATGCGGCCGAACTTGGAGACCTCGAAGGATTCGCGGTTATAGGACTTGACCACGCGGATGCCCTGCAGGTTCTCGTCGACCACGTTGTTCAACGCATCGTAGGTGTGAAACACGCGCTCGAACACGGGGTGCACGAGCACGACCAGACCGCACAGGCCGATGGCCAGAATCGGGATGCAGGCCAGGAACACCATGGAAATCGACGGGGAGATACGGAACGAGAACAGCCAGGCTACGACCACCATGATCGGGGCACGCACGCCCAGACGAATGATCATCATGTAGGCGTTCTGCAGGTTCGTCACGTCGGTGGTCAGTCGGGTCACGATCGAACCGGTGGAGAACCGGTCGATGTTGGTGAAGCTGAAGCCCTGCACCTTCTCGAACTGGTCCTTGCGCAGGTTCTTGGCGAAGCCCGCGCCGGCCACAGCCGCGTACTTTCCGGACAGGAAGCCGGCACCCAGCGAAACCATCGCGCACACCAGCAGAATCACGCCGAACTTGACGGTGGCCGGCATGCTGCCACCGGTGATACCCTCATCGATCAGCGAAGCCATGATGGTCGGAATCAGGATTTCCAGAATACCTTCGACCGCCACGAACACCGGAGCCAGGATGCTGGCTTTCTTGTATTCACGAATCGAATGGCCCAGCGTGCGCAGTACATGTTTGGGCTTGTCCGGTTCGACGGCTTTGCGCGCCTGCGCGATTGCCTCTGCGGTATCGCTCATTCGTTCTCCTCCTTCGTGTCAGCAACCTCCGCTCCGTCTTGATCGGGAGCCATCACCACAGGTGACTGAGGGAGCGTTTGATGTTCAAATTCATAATCAAGAGACCCATATACAAAAGTTGCACATACAACAATCGGCGCGTTGTAGTATTTCCAGCTTTTCCGATTTTGGCGTGTAGGGGCATGTGTCAGAGGCGGGTTTGGATGGCGTGCCTGAAGCCGCCGGCGTGCAGCAGGCTTCTGGTGATGGTGGTGTCGAGGTTGCGGAATCCCAGGGCTATGCCTCTGAGGGTCTCGAGCCTTCCGCTACGGCAGCACCTTATGTTCGAACACCCACATGGTCTCGTCCGCGGATCTGCTGTCGGTAAGAATCGTCAACATGAACCGCTCACCGTCGTTCCTCACGTAACCGCATTGCACTGCACCTTCCGACTTGAGCCGGCTACGGACGACATCGTAGTCAAGCAGTCGCAGGAGACCTTCTTGATATTCGGGAACAACCCTCACACAGCAAAACTCACGTAATGCTTCGCGGAAGGAACCGCCATGACCATCAAGCATACGCTGAAAGAAATCGGGCACCATGATCGAACGCTGCGTATCGGTATTCAGATTGACGATAAATGACACCGGATAACGTACATTCAGATATTCAAGCAGCATTCTCACATCCCCATTGCGCACCAGAATATTCTCAAGCTGGTTGTTGAGCATGCGGAGCTGGCGTTTGCCTCCACCATTGACGTAATGCTGTTTCTTGTCCTGGCGCATACGGATTTCCGCCTGCTTGATGAGGTCTGGAAGATCCCCTCCATCATCGGATTCGGCCATGCCTACGGATATATCCCAATCACCTTTCAGAAAATCCCGACGCATACGCGCCATCCGACGCATACTTTGGCTCACTGTATGGTTGCAGCTGATAATCACGAACTCATCACCTCCGATGCGGTAGATCCTGTCGTCCCCGAAGCAGGCACGCATCGCATTCGCAAGGCAGCACAACACTGAATCGCCCTTGGCATGTCCCAAATGGTTGTTGATTTCATGCAGTCCATTCATGTCGACGTACACCACCGTCAACGGCTTGTCATGCGGGGCCTGGATGCACTCCAAATCGTTATCGTAGGCATTGCGGTTGAGTAGTCCCGTAAGCGAGTCCCTGCGGTAATTATCGGCATCACTGCATGCCAATAGTCCCATGGGCAGATTCCGTCCGACCAGCACCACAGCCCAAGGGTCGGATGGGGAGCATGCGTGAGTGGGAACCGCCGCGAATGTGACTACGCCGGTTTTGGCCAATATCTCGCTGCGGTATATCCCCAGCACGGTTTCCTGCCTGTATAGCCGTTCCCGGATCGAAGACAAATTCAGATCGGCGAGAAATCGTCCGACATCGTCAGGATGCACCACCCGGCTGGCGGTCACCGCACGCATGTAGGCGCCGAATTCGTCGACTTCCGGATCGGGAATCACCCCATCTCGTTTGATGGCACGGTATTCGCCTGTCGCCACATTCAACCGAGATATTTCCGCCAGACCATCAGCCAGGATTTCAAAGGCGTCGGCCGCCAACGCGGAGACTCCCAACAGCACCCGGCCGTTGACGGTCACATGACCGCGATCCAGGTAATCGCACGGCATATCCCAATAGTGCCGACCGTCGGCACGCTCGGCCAACAGCGTTTCCATCCGTTTCACCGGCAGTGGAGGGTAGAAATAATACCCTTGGATGTATCCGCATCCGACTGCTTCCAGCCAATCGACCTGTTCCTTGGTCTGGGCGCCCTCGGCGATGACCATCAGATGCAGCTTCTTAGCCATCACAATTATGGATTGGATGATTTTCACGCCTTTACCGGCATTCTCCTTGCTCAGCTCGATGAACTTCGTGTCCAGTTTGATCATATCGACATTAATGTCTTTGAGCATGTTCAGCGAGGAATATGCCGAACCGAAATCATCCATCAGCACCACGATGCCTCTCGCATGCAGTTTACGGATGGTGTCCTTCACCATGGACAGGTTTTTCGCCACGGTGCTTTCGGTGATTTCCACCCGCAACAGACGCGCGTCGACGTCATATTCGTTCAACAGTCCGCCGATCATGTCGGCCACATCCATCTGGTCGATATCCATCATGGACACGTTCACGGAAACCGGTACCAGATTGCGTCCTTCACGCTCCCATCTGCCCAGCATCTCAACCACGAAGCGCCATACGAACATATCCACATGGCAGATACGCCCGGCTCTTTCCAATACCGGGACGAACCATCTTGGGGGAATCACGCCATATTTGGGGTGATTCCAGCGCACCAACGCCTCAGCTCCTACAATGGTTCCTGTCTCCGCATTGCATTTAGGCTGCAGATAACAGCAGAATTCGCCGTTTTCGAGCGCATGATCGATGTCTTCGAATGTGAAGAAAGGCACCAGCTCGTTGTCGGACGGCATTCCGCCCATTTCTGGCATGTCGGTCACTCGGTCCTCCCCTCGTCGAAAAAACTATCCGTGGTATTCGCCGTTGTACTGTATCAGTGTGACGTCCTCGACGCCGTCAATCGCACGGATACGTTCGGCGAACGTCATATCCTTGTCGTCGCAAAACACTTCAACGGCCATTTCCGTGCGTTCGCTACGCATGGTTTTGGATTTGACGAAGAATTTGGTACGTCCGAACGCGCGCGTGATCTCATCGCCAACCATATCGCCCACATAATGGATCACCGCAATGTACACGCGACCCTTGTCCTGATGCGAATAGAACAACGCCAACATGCCGATCATCACCAATCCGGCCACAATCACCAGCACATACATGCCAGCACCCGCCGCAATACCTGAAGTAATCGACCAGAACAAATACAGCAAATCCATCGGATCCTTGACCGCGGTACGGTAACGCACAATCGACAACGCACCGACCATACCTAGGGAAATCACGATATTCGTACTGATGGACAACGTGACCATGCAGGTGAGCACGGACATGCCCACCAATGTGACCGCGAAACTGCGCGAATACACCACGCCCGTGTAGAAACGGCGGTACACGTAGTAGATGATGATGCCGACGATCAACGCCACCAGCAATGCCAACGCCATTTTGGGCACATTGTATTGGGTGAAGGATTTCAGCACCGACTTTTTGATCATGTCATTAACGCTCATAACGCTGCTCTTTCTCTGTTACTTCCTTGATTCGTAACGTGTATTGTTTCGGGATACGCCAGCCGAAATGTCAGCTGATTACAGGCTCGGCTTTACAGGCTCGGCACGCTCCAACCTTCCTGCCAGTAGCCGAATCCCCGCAAATACGAGGCTTTGTCATAACAGAGCACGTATTTCGAAGCCGACGTCAACTCCTGAGCTTTGCCCGGCAACAGATCGCGTACCATCTGCGGCAGGAATTCAGTGAATTTGACTTCCATCACCAGTTTTCCAGGCTCAAGCACGGGCAATACCGGCAGTGTGGAGTCGAAAATATCGAATCCTCCAACCGCCGCACGCACATTCATATCGAAAGTGACACGCACGGTACCAGCGTCAAGAATCCACGGTTCGCGCTCATAATCGACGATCACACGCGGACGCAACACATTGCACATGCATTCCACATAAAACTCGCGGCACAATTGATGCTCGCTGTCGCGCAAAAACTCGTAATCGCCGGCAAGAATGCGGTCGAACTGCTCATGGGTGAGCGGCGCATCCTCCTTGTAAATCCAACTGTCGCTTTTGCGTTTGCGTTCCAGTTTGATCACGCGGTCGCTGTAATCGTAGATGCGAATACGGTATTTCTTGCGCAGCAGCACACCGTCGACTTTTTCCTGATACGCGGTGTTCCAATAATCGTCGAAGTACAGGCTGCGAATCATATAGCCGCCATTACCCGCATGCTTGTCAAGGCCAAGCAGCGGTGCCATGCGCACATTCAAATCGGCTTTTTGCGCGTATGAGATCAGATATTTGAGCTCATGACGGAACCGTTCCTTGGCCGTGCGCGGCGGAACGGAAAGCTCTTCGCCGACACGGTTCGCGATGCGGCCGAGCAGCGACGTGCCATGGTTGCCGCGGCCGCTACTCATTGGCATCCTCCACAATGCTGCCGTCGGCTTTCACATAGAAGCATTTGGTGCCGTAAATCTTGTTGCCGTCGGTGATGTAATGGTCGAACGCGTCTTGTGTGTAGCCTGACGCGTTGCTCACGCTCACCTTGATGAAGTACTGGCCTTCGTCAGGCATGTCCATCACGGCTTCCGGCAGCACGACATCTCTTTGCGAGAACACTACGTCGTCGCCCGCATAGTCCTTGGACACGGTGACGGCGTAACGCAGATCCTCATCGTTGAAATCGTAGGCCACATCCCAGTTGAGCCTAAGCTTGCCGTTGGCGGGAGTCGGCTTGCCGATATAGAACGGCATGGGCTTGTTGAATCCGGTTTGGTACGTCTGGTAATTCTGCTCGATTTCGCTGTGCAATTGGTCTGCCACCGTGTCGTATTGGCTTGACGTCAGGGGCTCATGCATGGAGTCGGGCATCTTCTGCACGTATGGCTCAACGATGGAACGATACTGCCGCACCATGGAATTGATGCGACCGGCGCTCATGTATTTGTATTCGTCGTTGACGGCTTTATCGAGCGCGGTGCGGAACGACTTGGTCTGCAGGCAACGTCGTAACAGTATGTTGCCCCAATAGTTGCTGATGCCGTTTTCCCAGCTTTGGCCGTCGGCACGTTGCCTGATCTCATATTCCTTGCGCATGAGCATACCGTCGTTGTCCCAGTCAAGCAGGTAAAAAGTATGCGAATTCGTAGGACTATATAGGTACACATTACGGTTTTGCGTGTCGATATTGCCGGTCAACAATTGGAATGCCATCCAATATGCGATGTTTTCGGTATCGAAATATTTGCCGAGGATTTCGCTCATCGGCACGGAATAATCATTGAGATCATTCAGCATGGCGATCAGTTTGGTATGGTCGTTGTCGCCTTTGATTTCGAGTTTTTTCTCAAATTTCGTCTGATCGTAGTCGGGATCGTCGGCAAGTTTGATCACATCTTCGTCTCGATAGAATTCAAAATCATTGACTTTGTACAACTGGCCGTTTTTGTCGAGTCCGTGCGCCTGCAATGCGGTTTTGTTGAGTTGTTCGACTTGCGTGTACAGGCCGTAATCGTCGAAGGAATCCGATCCGCTGGTCTCGTCTTTCACATACAAGTGCACGAATTGCGTGCGCAGGCCCATCATCTGGTCAATGCCCTTGATAAGGTCGTACGCCATTTTGTTGCGGAAACGCAAGCCATCGTTCACATGTTTGTTCAATGCGATGGTGCGCTGTCCACGCCACTTGCCTTTGCCGCTTTTCAACTCGATCTTGTAGTTTTTCTGCTGAAATTTACTTGACGATTGGCCTCGTATCTGCACGGTGGCGTTCGGCGCGCTTTCGCCGAAGCCGAGTTCGCCGGAGACGGGACCCTGCTCATCGCCCACCTGCAGCAGACCATTGACCTTGTAGCGTTCAACGCCCATGGCCGTATAGTCATCTGCGGAGTATTGGTTGATTTCACTCCAGCTATGGTCGGTGCCTTCCGACGAATTACCGCGCGATACCGTCAAATACATGGTTTCCACGCCGCTATCGTCATACACCTTGTATAACGATTCGTTGTCACGCAAGTGTGCGCCGTCGATGCTTTGTTCAGCGCTTTTCTTGACTTGCTCATGCGTCTGCGACGAATCCGATGATTGCGATTGCCCGCTTTCGCCAGGTGTCGAGGTCGCGCATCCGGCGCAGGAAAGCACCGTCAGTATTGCCATCAATGCCGCTATCCGCTTGACAAGCGCGGTAATGGCTTTTGCGCTGCGTCGATTCCACCATGTCATGATTTACGATTCCTCCCGATTATGCCATCCGTTTTCTGCATTATTCGCCTTGTTAGAAGACCGTGCATGCCTTGGACGATGCAATGATTGGTCGATCCGCTGTTCGCCACGTTCAAGCAGTATGCCCAATTCCGTGAAACGTCCCCGCTTTGTTTGCGCCACAATCGGCTGCTGCCCCAATACTCGGTACGGAAGATTGTCGGTATATGAGGCGAGACGGAAAGTCGCGTATATGGCAAACAACGAAGCGCCCATCAGGAAACCGAAACCGAACAGTGTCGTAGTGAAAAACTGACTGATCACCGTGAACACAACCGTTGAAACGGCAAACAATGCCGATGCCGTCAACGCACCGGAATAATCGGTGAAATACAGCAGAATCAGCATCACGGTGTTGCCGACCGCATAAAGGGCATACCCCACGCAGAGCACACGGAAATATCCGTGCATCACATCGTTGAAACCCAAAGGAAGCGCGTTCAGCACTGTTTTTTCCAACGAAATCACGGCAGCGGTCACCAGCAATTGCTTCAATGCCGTGTAATGCAATTCTCGATTGAGCACAGCCAGCATTTCGTTTTCGGCGACGGTAATGTCTTTGACCGTGCCTCCATCATTCAACAAACTGTAATACGACCGATATGTTGGGTAGAAATTGACCTCCACCGACACCACAAAATTCACCGTGGTGATCAGAATCGTCAAAAACGCCAGCATGGCGGGCACATCGTAATATGGCGCACCATAAAACAAACCCTTCACCTTGATACCAAGAGGTCCACACCAAGTGATCACCAAATGGGCGAACAGGCCGATAGTGGTGAACAATCCGGTCAACGCCAACGGCAGAAACTGATCGACCCACTGCAGAAACAGCCACGGATGCTCACGACTTTGCGGAAAATAACGATGCAACAAGAGTACATCCCACACCAGCATCACACCATAGCCAAGCACCACTGCGAACAACAGCGACTCCACAGGAGGGCATGCCAACGCAAGCAACACGCATGACGTGACGAACGCCACCAGCACCGCCGCAACAAAAGAATACAGAATGCTTTTGTAATCTTTAATGGCCGTCAAATAACTCATCGCATTCCAGTTGACGACCATTTCAAGAAACAGCCACAAACACAACACACCCTGCATCAGCGTGGCTCCAGAAAACAGCAGAAACACCGTGTACAACACCGCGCCCGCTACCAACATGATGCCGGTAGACCCCCCAAACGACGGCAGAATCATCTTCTCATCGTGATCAAACAGCATATCTGCCAAAAAACGTGTGACCGGCATCGACAGAAAACTTGTCAATACCAACGAGGAGAGCAATGTGTATGTGATCATGCATACAAGCAGATCACGGTCGGGGCGGCCCACCTGCCACCAACTGCTCACGATCAGCACGCCAAACTGCAGAAGCACGCCCAGCAGCATCGGGCCGGCGCAAATCACGCCGGCATAGCCGTAGGCTCGCAGCATCGCCATCAAGCCCCTACGATGGAACAGTTTCTTCAGTTCAAATCCAATACCGGCCATATCAGCGTTCCAATCCGAACTGATCCGCGGTATCGGCATACAGCTTGCGATAATCGTCAAGCATGCGCTCATGACGGTAATAGGCGTTCACACGATTGCGGCCGATCTGCCCCATGGTTTCACGCAACGTACGGCTGGAACACATGCGTTCCATCGCCCCGCTTAAGCCTTCGCGGTACATGGGAGGCACATAAAAGCCGGCAGTGCCGAAATCGTCGCCATCCTCGCCTTCCAAAAGCTCACGGCAACAGCCAACATCAGTGGTCACGCACGGGCGTGCGGCTGCGAACGATTCCAACACCGACAATGGTTGGCCTTCGGAAATGCTGGTCAACACGGTGAAATCAAGCTTGCGCATGTATTCGACCACGTTCACACGTCCTGTGAACTCAAGATTGCGCACACCCAACTGCTCCACAAGCTCATGGCATTCGTCGGCATACTCCTGATCGTCAACACCGCCGAGAATATGCAGGCGAACGTTGTCAACACGAGATGAAAGCCCATGAAACGCGTGAATCAGGGTCTTCACGTCTTTGATGGGAGCCATGCGCACCACCGCACCGATATCGACCCAACCGTCATCGGGCTTCAGGGGAATATCACAAAAACGTTCGTATTGAATGCCATTGGGAATAACCTGGCAGGCATCGGCGGGAGCACCCATACCGATTTGGATAAGACGGGCACGACCGAACAAACTAGTGACACGCCATGCACGCTGGTAGATATGTTCTGAAAGCATGTAGAAGAAACGAATCCAACGCGGACGGAAAGCCGGCAACACCCATTCGGCGGAAATAATCTCCTCTTCACGTTCGCGCGTATAAATGCCATGTTCCGTAAGCAATACCGGCGCATGGTTGATGGAACCGCCCAAACAAGCCAGCAATCCGCCATATCCGGTGGAAATCGCATGGTATATCTGCGCTTCCGGCACTTCGCCGCCCATCAAGTACAACACCGGCAGCAACATGGAGCGCACAGTATGGAAAGCGTCGGCATAGGCCACATACGGATATTCTTCCATGCAGATTTGCGTAAACAGGTCGATGAATTCACGGCTTTGCAGGAACGAAAGCGGATGCACGCCTCTTGTGTGGAACAGGTTGAAAAGCACATCCCAGTCCGGGCTGCCAAGATTCACCAGTTCGCGCAATGACCGCAATTCCCCCTCGGTGAACGACACTTGCGCTCGTTCACCGCTCAGACGCAAGGCGTCGTCGAGGAACACCTCATGCACTTCCACCACATTGCCGGGCAGGTCATATACGAATTTGCCGCGGTCTTCGGCTTTGGCGCCGATCACCCACAATACGAACTCGTGCTCTTTCATCGCTTCGATATAACTATGCATCCACGTGGACACGCCACCATGCACGTACGGGTAGCATCCTTCCAAAACCAGGCAGATTCTCATGCCTCTCCCCCGGTCTTGCGTTCGATATGAACCGTGGCGCTCGTGGCTTTGAGCAGATACAGATTCCCGGTCAGCTTGGTGAGGCTTCCGCCACGAACCCTGCCAGGCGTGCCATTGTTCGCACGGAACATGAGCCAGCCCTGATCGATAAGGTTGCCAAGATGCAAATCCCAACTATCATCGGACGTTGCCATCGAAACCGTCAATCCTGAGAATCGCTGCACCGCCGCAGCGCATTCCGTTCCAGTCTGCATACGAATGGACGGAGCCGACTGTTCCAACCAATCCAAATAATCTTCTAATCCCTTGCGATAGGTTTCCCAACCTTCTTTCGCGCCACGATCTTCATCAAGCAGATCGTCGGGATGCATGAAGTGCGTGCTCACATAGTGCATGTTCAGTTCGGAAACCGCGGCAAGACGCATGTATGAATTATTCACCATGCTTCCCGACACAATACGGGGAGCTTCAACCACACCATCGGCTGCCACGCCGAACTCCTGCACATACTCCAGAGAACTGTCGGGAGGAAAGGCCATGCTGGCGATGGCACGAATCTGAGGCACATCCTCACCGATGATTTGGCGGCCTTCACTGGAAAGAATATTGGACGGCGGCACATAGACCGACGATGTCGCAGCGGGAAGCACTGTCTTTTGAAAGGCAATCAGTTCGTTCAACGAATCGACGATGGCTTTACGATTCGGCCATTGCACGTACGTGTATTCGTTGCCGTAATCCGTATTCGGCAACACCAACGGCTGATGGTTGTACCCGTGATATCCGATTTCGCCGTTTTGCCGAAGCAGCAATCCTCCGTAATACTCGAATTGTGTGTTGTCCGTCTGCCGTACAGGATCATTCTTGGTGTCATCGCCGTAATTCTCAATCATCACACCGGTGAAACGAATACCGTACCGTTCCGCAAGACGCACCAAATCTGGCCACCATACTTGAGAATAGAATTCGGAAATGCTCATGTTGTAGTCACGTTTGATGTATTTGCCATTGCCAGACGGTACTGGAGACGGAAAATCGTCCAGGTAGAAAGCCGCGCTGTTAATCACCGGATAGGCCATGGCGGAACTGAGCAGACTGAACGCCGAAGCGTAAAATCCTCGAACCATCTTGACGTAAATGCCGATATTGCACATCACAGCCGTTCCTGACTCCACCGAGCTCCTCCACACCAATGGCGTTCTGCCATTGCTGCTGACCGCCTCCACCTGTGCACGATCATTCAACGTGACGCTCAGCGACGATTTGAACGGGTCACTGAACATGTATGTCTGACCGCCACCCAACATAAAATCCTTGGACGGTGTGATGCCCTCAGTCACCACATATTTGTATGCGGACGATTCAATGCCGATCTGCGGGCCGATCACATCCAGATAGCCGGTTTTCTCCGGGGTCATGGCGAACATGACGCCGCCGCCCTTTTTGACCCATTGCATGATCTGCAGCACATGTTCGCCCAACGGATCCAAGTCGGGCATGGCAATCACCATCGTCTGATACTGCTTCAACGTAGGAATCTCGTCACCTTGCGCAAGATCGACGGTGACAGTGGGCACTTTCATGTCAAGAAGCACACGGTCAAGCATGCTTTCAGCATCGGAGACACCCTCCTGCGAACTGTCGATCACCAAAAGGTTCGTGGCTTTTTCGCCAGCGATGGCGTCGGCTGCTGGAATGGCTTTGTCTCGATCCAAGTAGGTGATGTCGAACCGCGTTGCACCGTAATGCACGCCCAGGCTCTCCACCAGCAACACCAAAGCGATGGCCATGAACATGGCCCAGACTTTGACCAGACCTTGCCAGCGGAATCGCTTCCACTTGGCCAACACGTCTGACAGGAATCCTCTGGTCATGCGCGTTCAACCTCCTTGGTTCCAGTCCAGAACCGCAGAGCTCGTCTTCCCTGGCCACCGAGATAAATATGTTTGCTTTCGATCTGCTGAACGGTTTGATGCAACGCATCGCCATCATTGCGTGCGGCATCGAGTCGCAGACGCATCAGCCATACATCGCCTTGATCCGGCCACCGTTCCATAGCGCCGTCAACGGTGTGTGCGGCATCATCAAAAAGTCCAAGATCAATCTGCATTTGCGCAAGACGGCACGCAACGTGATAATCGCCATGTTGGCGAAGTCGTTCCTGCAACACTTCGGCATATCGTTGTTTCTGCAACTGCAAAGCGTATCCTTGCGCAATACCGGAATTGACATATCGTTCCAGCGCATCGCAATACCGTTCCAACATCGTTTCGGAATTTCGATGCTGCAGATAATCGTTACGGCAGCGCTGCAATGCAAGATCTTCCTTGGCACTGATCTGCGCCAAGGCGGTAGCCGCGTAATGCACGACTTCCACATCCTCATTCAGTCGGGCCTGCGACAGCACATCGATATAACGGCTGGGATTATCGTTGAGAATGGACATCACCAGACTGCGCCGCTGACTCGAATCATTGACGATCAACGCCTCTTCCAACGGCACTGTATTGGCGAAATCGGCTCGTTCCCCAACGAGAATGCTTCGACGCTCCTCATCATCCACACGCATTTGCTCAAGCCCCGGAACCGTGTGCTCGCCAGAGCGAATCAGCGTGCTCGCATGCAGCAACAGCACACATAACGGCCCCCACAATGGCACCAGCAGCATGAAAGGAAGCAGTCGCCCCTCCACACGAAGCACGCCAACACGAGACAATACGCACAGCAGCACGCATATCATTACATGCACGGCGATAAGCAGCATCGCCATCACCGTCGCATTCATGCTGCGCCACCTTCATGCGATGCGGAGTCATTCGGCGCAGCGTCACTGCGCGGCGTTTCATCCGCTTGCGACTCGGCAGCTACTTGTTCCGAAGCCTCAGCCAGCAACGAATCTTCCTCGTGGACTGAAACCAACTTCGCATGCAATCCAGCCTGGGTCAAACGACCGTTGATGATCGGCAGCTCATGCTCGCTGACCTGATTCATGAGCACATACACATTGCCGTCCTGCAGTACACCGGCCTCATCCGTTTGACGAAGGGCTCCCCTCAGGCGGCTACCATCGTCTTGCCAGGCGCCTTCCACACGCAACAGCAGATGATTGCTCATATGATCGTACTTGAGCTCGTTTGCAGCCAGCACTTTGGGCAGGAACGCCTGAGTGTTCAAGAATTCCGTGCCGGGCACCAGCATCGTCTGCCGCGCAACATTCTCATAATCGAAGGCACGCACCATCGCGGATTGCACCAAGCCGCACATGATGGTGAACAGGTTCTGGAAGTACAGGTTCATTTGGTCGGGCTGCGCTTTGGCAAGCACAATCACCACGGCCAGCTTGCCATCGGCATGCACGCCCGCCGCATACATTGGAAGGTTTTGTTCAAGATTGCGGTTTACCCACAATCCGTCATGATCCAAGGCCGTGACAATGTTGGCATAATTCTCAAGCAGCACCGATTTACTGAATAAGGATTCGGCCTGCGGACTCGCGGCCACCAAACGTGCGAAACGACCACCATTATCGATTCGGTAAATACCGAAACTATCGCCGCCCAACGTATCTTGCATAATGCGAATGGCCGCGTGATACAGCTTTCGAGGCAGCACTTCGTCCAATTCACGGGTCATCGCATACATTTTGCCGAAACTGTCGCGCCTGCCGATAATCTGTCCGCGCAGCATACGACGATCATCAAGCACATCGTGGTACAGGTCACGCAGGAACGCGAGTCGTTCACGCAGCAAACTGTTTTCGTCACGCATGAATCGCAGGTTTTCGCGATTGCGCATCTGCACGTATCCGCATACTGCGCCGGCAACGAAATACACTACGAACGCAAGCCAGTTCGACGTGTCGTAAAACAGTGGAGCGAATGACGCGCCGTTCGACGCGTACGACAACGCCATGCCGGCACATGCGAGCGCGGCCGCGAACACGCCTGCGTTCATTCCGTACATCGTGCCGACGATCACCACGAAAAACAGGCGCAAATCCACGGTTCCCAGCTGACTGTCGCCGTGTACCGCGGTGCGAAGCAGTTCCTCCAGTATGAACGTGACGCAGATTTCGAATACGATCCATGGTTTCGAATGGTTACGCAGAAAATCCCAGATCGGGTGCTTTTCGGACTGTTCCCGCGCACGCGCCTCTTTCCAGCGTTGCAGCACCAGGGGAAGATCCTGTTTGAGCGAGTATCGTGGCGACCAGCCATAACGCAAGCGCAGCGCATGGTCGTCTGCCGGGTAACTTTGGGGCCTGTCTTCGCCAAAAGTCACCGACAATCCGGGAAATGCCGCGCTGATCACATCAGCCAAATCACCGTATGTGAAGTTGAACACGTTGGGCACGTGGAATACTTCGCTTTCGGCGGTCCAATCGTCGAACATGCGGTAGATCAGTTCGGCAAGATCGTCGGCGCAGAGAAAGCATGTCTGCTGCTGTTCGCGTTCACGGAATGAGATCGACCCTGCTGACGCCTGTTCGAACAGCCTGCCGAAATATGCGGTTGCCCCATTGCGTTCGGGTGCATACAGGTATGGGCAGCGAATGATTTTCGCTTCCAGACGGTAGGTGCGTGCGTAGTACAGGCAGAGTTCTTCCAACGCTCGAGACATCTGGCTTTTGCTGGTATCGCGTACGTCGGCGTTTTCCGGATAGATGAATTCAGATTCGGGGCCGCTGACCATCAGCATTTGCGTTTGCCTGTTGCGAATGGCATGCAGAAGTCTTCGCAATGCTCCCAGATCGCCGTCCCGGTCACTGCGTGGGGTCAGATTTTCGGAAAAGAATACGATGCGATCAAATTCGTATGTAGTAATGGTTTCGGCAAGGGTGTTGGCGCCAGACATGTTGACGATTCTGAGACGGTCATTGCCGCCTACGGTACCTTCTCGTTCCGCTATCACCACATGGTCTCGGGGAAAGGCATGCTGAATCCACTGTTGGGTAATGAAATCGGTATCACCGACCAAAAGCACTTCATGCTGCCACCCCATTACCATGTTTGGTAGGCCGCCTCGATGGTCGGGGCCGGGTCGCCGGTCCTGGTATGACTTTCCTGCCCTGTCGTTGATGATCCGGGGGTGTTGTCGCCGGGAACGCCCCCCCCCGTGAATACTTCCCTAAACGGGGGTATGGCATAGTTCTGTCCACAAACCCTCCATTGTCCCTGCCTTACGGTATTCCAGTGTAATCCGTTAACAGACAAAATCCCCCTCAACGGGGGTTTCTTACGCCGTGCGATTGCCTCGCTTCAGCCCTTACTTCGCGAGCTTGGCGTACTCGTCGACCATGAACTTGGCGATCTTCTTGCCGCCTTCGCCCAGCAGGGTGGACAGCGAGTTGATCGGCATGGAGTTGAGGAATATGCGCATCATGGCGTTGTCGGGCAGCTTCGTCAGCTCGCCGGCCTCGCCGGCGGCGGCCACGGCGGCCACGATCTTGGCACCGAACGGATCAGCCTCCCATTCGCCGTAGGTGGACCATTCGGTGAGCGGCTGGCTCTTGCCATCGCCTTCGAGGGTCACGACAACGGTGTCGGCAATGTCGCGGGAGCTCACGCCCACTTCGATGGCGTATTCGCCGGACTCCACGTGCCAGTCGTTGTACTTCTCAGACCAGTAGGCGAACGCGCGTTCATCGAGGTCGATGGTCACACTCTTGGATTCGCCGGCCTTGAGGAACACCTTGGTGAAGCCCTTGAGTTCATGCTTCGGGCGGGCCACGTCGGCCTTGCCCGGAGCCACATACACCTGCACGGTTTCGGCGGCGTCCACATCGGAGGTGTTGGTCACGGTGGCGGTCACGGTGGCGGTCACGGTGGCGGTGTTCGCGCCGGTCTTGGCGGCGGCGACGTCAGCGATCTCGAATGTGGCGTAGCTCAGGCCGTAGCCGAACGGGTAGTCCACAGACTTGCCGTAGGTGTCGTAGTAGCGGTAGCCGACGAACACGCCCTCGCCGTAGTCGACGTGGCCTTCCTCGCCCGGCCAGTTCAGCATGCTCGGGTCATCGTTGATGTCCAGCGGAATCGACTGGGCGAGCTTGCCGGACGGGCTGACCTGGCCGAAGATCACATCGGCGAGCGCCGGGCCACCGGACTGGCCGAGCAGCCAGGATTCGAGGATACCCTTGGCGTTCTTGGCCCACGGGGCCACGGAGACCACGGAGCCGTTGGACAGCACGACCACGACGTTCTGGTTCGCGGCGGCGACCTGTTCGAGCAGGGCGATCTGCTTGGCGGGCATGTCGAGGGTGTCGCGGTCGAAGCCCTCGGATTCCGCGGCTTCCGGCAGGCCCAGGAACATGAGGACCACGTCGGCGTTCTTGGCGGTTTCCACGGCTTCGGATTCGAGGGCCGGGTCGGCCGGTTCCAGATCGAGCGTGAAGCCGGGGGCGAAGTCGGCCTTGATGCCGCGTTCGGCGAGCGTGTCGAGGAAGCTGGTCATCTTGGTGGGGGTGATATGGGAGGAGCCGCCGCCCTGGTAGCGCGGGGTGCGGGCGAATTCGCCGATGACGGCGATCTTCCGGGCCGCGGCAGGGTCGGCGTTCAACGGAAGAATCGCATCGTCGTTCTTGAGCAGGACGATGGATTCGATGGCGGCCTGGTGGGCCACTTCGTCGTGCGCGTCCACGTCGAAACGGTAGCCGTCGATGCTCATCGCGGCGCAGGCCTTGTTGATGAGGTCGATCATGCCCTGGGCCATGCGGTCGAGCTGGGCGGGGGCGATGCGGCCGTCGCGGGCGGCGTAGACAATCTGGTCGTCGGTGTAGCTCGGCGGCATTTCCAGGTTGAGGCCGGCGTTCAGGGAGGCCACGCGGTCATGGTCGGCGCCCCAGTCGGACATGACGATGCCCTCGAAGCCCCATTCGTCGCGCAGCACGTCGGTCAGCAGCCAGTGATTCTGGGCGGAGTGCACGCCGTTGATACGGTTGTAGGAGCACATGATGGTCCACGGCTGGGCGGTCTTGACGATGTGTTCGAAGGCCGGCAGGTAGATCTCACGCAGGGCGCGCTGGCTGATGCGGGCATCGACGCGCAGACGGTCGGTCTCCTGGTTGTTGGCGGCGAAGTGCTTGAGCGAGGTGCCCACGCCCTTGGACTGCACGCCGGCGACGATGCCGACCGCCTCATGGCCGGCGAGATACGGGTCTTCGGACCAGTACTCGAAACAGCGACCGCCGAGCGGGTTGCGCTTGATATTGACGCCGGGGCCAAGAATCACAGCCACCTTTTCCTGGATGCACTCCTCGGCCATCGCCTCGCCGACCTTGTGGATGAGTTCCGGATTCCAGGAGCTGGACAGGCCGGCCGCCGGCGGGAAGCAGGTGGCGGGCACGGAGTTGTTCAGATCGGTTTCGCCGGTGCTGGAGGCCAGGGATTTCCTGAGGCCGTGGGGGCCGTCAGTGATCATGTAGCCTGGGATGCCTTTGGACTCCACGCCCTGCAGATGCCAGGAGTCGCCGCCCGAGGTGAGGGATGCCTTCTCTTCAAGAGTCAAATCCTTGACGGACGGGTAGGTGGACTCGCTCATGATTCCTCTTTCCTTGAGTTTCTTGAGTTGTGCGGTTGTCCGATATGCGTTGGCTCCGATTCGGCCGGACTGTCTGGCTGTTGTTCGAGGTTCCTCCACGAATCTCGACTGCCGTTTTCTCTCGACCAACCGGCTGGTAGGTAGATTATCAAAATCTGTGTCACAACACACCGAAATCATTTGGAATCACTACTAACCGACCGTAAGGTTGCCTGTATGAACGACCCCTCTCACACAGACACCGATCGCCGTACCGCGATTCTCGACGCCGCCGTCAAATCGTTTGGCAAACTTGGCTATTACGGCACGTCTCTGCAACGCATCGCCACCGAAGTGGGACTCACCAAGGCCGGCGTGCTGCATTACGTGGGCAGCAAGGAGGGACTGCTCAAGCTGGCGCTGACCGAGAAATACGACCGGATCACCGAATCGATCAACGCCGCGATGGTCGCCCAGGAGCGCCCGCTTATCGCGGATATGTGGCGTCAGGTGGTGGCTGTGAACAACAAGAGGCCCGCGTTGGTGCATATGTTCTCCACGCTGAGCGCCGAGGCGCTCGACCCGGCCCACCCCGCGCACGATTATTTCGCCGACCGCGAGCGCCGCACGGTCACCACGGCGCTCAACATCAACTGGGCCGTGCCGGAAGGCGTCAATGTCGGACATGTGCTGCAGGCCGGATTCTCGATGATGGACGGCCTCCAGCTGCGCTGGCTGCGCGCCCCCGGCCAAGATCTCAATACCATGTGGGCCGATTGCGAGGATGTTCTGATGCCTTTGCCCCTTTGGGAGGGATATCGCTAATTGGTGCGGCTGCGATGTCAGAGGACGCTCCGGATCAGCGATGATGGTTTGCCGCGATCAAGTAAATGCGGCTGTAACCACGACTGCCGCTGTCCCGAGCGGTGCCAATCTGCCAAACGCTGGCAGTTTGGCATCACTCAGCACCAGTAATTGCGCCAAGCTGCCAGTCCTTGGCAGACTAGCACCGTACAGACGCCATTCAGTGGCGTCAACCTGCCAAGAACCGGCAGTTTGGCGACGCTGGAATCCCGCCAGCGTCGCCATCTTGCCAGGGCTTGGCAACTTAGCGTCGCCAAACACCGGTTCGGCACAGCGCAGCGTCGCAATTATTCAGAGCTTCAACGTTTCGACTGCGGCCACGGTATGTGCGATAGTACCTGTTTTTCGCACTTCATCGAAGGATTTCTTTATCAATGATTGCGGATAATACCGTTCATCACGCATACGACCAAGACCGATGCACCAGACCTCATTGCCTGCATACAACACGATTCTGCTATTGCCTGACACTACGACATGTGTCACCTTTGACATATCCATGGCATCAGTCAGGACATCTGCCTTCTTCTTCAACCATTGCACATCACCATGAGGACTCACTCGCTTAGGTGAGATTCTGCGTCCCTTAAGCAAATCCTCATAGAGCTTTCTAGGAGGAAGACGGCGTCGCTTGGAATCATCCAGATAATAATCCAAGCCACATAAATGAGCAAAATTTCCCTCATCCGGGGGTGCGGATGTTTTTTTGGACGGTCAGGCGGCCAGTCCAAGACTTCTGCGGTATTGCACGGGGCTCATCCAGTCCAGTGACTTCTTGATCCTGGTTTCATTGTAGTGGGTCAGGTAGGCGGCCAGGCGTTCGCGGAACTCCTCGTAGCCCACGCCCCTCCAGTCCCGCCCGTAGAATAACTCGTTCTTGAGCCTGCCGAAGAACCCCTCGGCGGCCGCGTTGTCCGGGCTGCATCCCTTGGCGCTCATCGACCGGATCAGCCCGTGCTCCTCGCAGATGCGGATCCATTCGTCCCACCGGTAGTGGCAGCCGCGGTCGGAATGGATGATTGGATGTTCCCCGTCCCTGAGCGTGGCGACCGCGTCAAGGAGCATCCGGTTCGCCATGTCGGCGTTCGGGGAGCGCGACAAGGTCCAGGAGACCACCATCCCGTCGAAGCAGTCGACCACCGGGGAAAGCCAGCACTTGTACCCGTCCATGGTGAACTGGGTGACGTCCGTGACCCACAGCATGTTCGGCGCGTCGGCGTGGAAGTCCCGCTCCACGAGGTTCGCCGGGGCCTCGCCGATCTCGCCGGCGTAGGAGCTCCACCGCTTCGGCCGCTTCAGGTACACGGGCCGCATGGCCCCCTCGCGCATGATCCGCCTGACGACCTTCTCCGAGACGACGATCGGGTCGGACTCGTCAAGGCGCAGCATGCGGTGGATGGTCCGGTATCCCCATGCGCGCCCACCCTGCTCGAACAGGCCGGCGACGCGGGCCCGCAGCACGGCGTACCTGTCGCCCGCGGCGATCGCGCCGCGCTCGTAATAGTAGGTGCTGCGTTTCAGCCCCACGGCCTTCAGACAGGCCGCCAGGCCGAATTCACCCCTGATCGCGTCGACGACCCGCGTCCTCTCCCTGTTCGTCAGCATGGACGGGTCGAGGCGCGGGTCGTCGGCTTTTAAAACATCGATCGTCTCCCGCATCACCGCGTTCTCCAGCCGCAGGACCTCCACCTGCCGGCGCAGCTCCTCCACGTCATCGCCGGCCGCGGGCATCGGTTCGGCCGGCATCGGCGCGTTTCTCCTGTCCATCAGTCCCAGTATCCCCTCGCTCCGGTAGCGGCGCATCCACTGGTACACGCTCGTCGGCGTGCAACCCGCGTCGCGCGCCACGCGGGCGAGGGGCTCGCCCTCGAGCGCGCGTCTGGCCGCATTCGTCTTGCATTCCAGCGTATACGAACGCCTGCACGCGCCCGTGTAACGCGGGTCCTCGCGAACCCATTTCACCAGCGCGCCCTCGGACGGGTAACCAAGCTCGGCAATGACCTTCCTGATGGTCATGCCCTCCGTGAAATACAGGTCAACGGCCCTGCGCCGATCCTCCATCGAAAACATGCGGACTCCAATCCGGACGCCCAAGCGTCCAACTTTCCGTCCGCATCCCCTCCCAAACTATGACAAGAGCCAAACCATCTTCGCAGTGAATTCTTGTTGCCCGACCTTCAAGTCGTTCATGGTACAGGAGAGCCGCAGCATGAGCTTGCGCCAATGCATACTCTTTCATCTTTGTTATATTCACGGCTCCCCCTTTGCCGAAAAATAAGGGGGGACATCTGAGCCAGATGTCCCCCCTGAGATGAAAAGCCATGTTTTACAGTCTTCTGCATGACTATCATCCACTTCCAGCGAAGTGGAATCAGTAGCGACTTCGGTTGGCCTAACCGTATCACCCAGTCACTGGGCTAGGCACCCTGCTCTCGCGGTATTCGTCTGCGCAGACGAATCAGGTGCCAGCGGCAGCTGACCTCTCATCTCGAACCCGCAACCCACCCCGCCGCAAAGGATAGGCCGGGTCACGAAGCTCACTCTCTACCTTACACAATTGTTTCGAATCATGCCCTCAGAGAGCGATTTCGTTCTCATTACGCCATCCAACCGGCGTGCCAAACGTGAGTGAGATCCCAGGGGTCGAGGCGTGACGTGTCGGATTGCGGGTCGATGGTAGGCAAGAAATCACGATTACCACGTAATTGGTAGCTCCAATAGATTTGCCCGGCGGACACGTTCCATGCCTTGCGTTGCATGGCGGCGACCTCGCGGTAAATAGAGCCTCTGATAGATGCACTGTGCATGGCGTTTTCCTTGGAGCGGCCACCATCGCCTGTACGCTTATCGACCACCCGATTTACCAGACCATTAGCCACGCACCACTCCCCTACAATCACCGGCGCATAGCGCGCGGCCCGGCGGATGCGGCGTTCGTTCCAGCGCACAAACAAGCGATACCAGCCCATCAGCCACCGATCCGGGATCAGACGGAACAGCGGGAATTGCTCGGCCATGACCATATAGACATGCGTATCGAGCATGACGCCCCGCATGCCCTCGCGCACGAACCAGTCCCGCCAACGGCCCAGTCGGAAGCCGTCATGGAACACGATGACTTGATTCCCTGCCAGAATCGGGCGCAACCGGTGGTATGTCTCGCGGTAGAAACGCTTGAGGAACGCCATCGGAATAGGCCCGCTTCCTCGCGCTTCGGACCGGTCTTTCGCCTGCCTGCTCGATGGTGACATGGCATACGTCAGCCAGTCAATCGGCTCATTCAGCACTTCGATACCGAACAGCGCCGCGTGGTCGCGATACCGGCGAGCCAGACGGACCAGCACATCCAGCGCATAGGCGACCGCTCGCAGGCTACGATGCCAGCGCACCACGCCGGTGAGGCCGCCGTTATCGAATCCGTTCTGCGAGCCGGGCACCGTGTGCAGGTCGATAAGAATCTTGAGCCCGGCCCGCTCGGCCCAGTCGAACGCTCTGTCCAGATACTCGGTACAGCCCGGGTGACCGGGCACATCCCCGAACACGAAATACGGCACTGGAATACGCACCAGATTGCAGCCATGTGCGGCAATGTTCCGGAAATCGGCCTCGGTAATATACGTGTCGCGATGCCGCGTCAGCAAAGCCTCCAGCTCAGCCGACTTCGTAGCCCGATGCAGCCAGATCTCGTCCGCCTCGCCGCTGGCGGCAAAAATCCCCGGCTTCATCCACCGCTCCAGCACCAGCCAATTGCCGAGGTTCACCCCATTAATTCGTTCGCCAACACCCAGCGCGCCCGATGCCATACCTGTCACGCTAATCGTTCAATGCTTCACCGTAGCGAGCGACCAACCCCTGATTTGCACGCTCAAACTCGGGGATGTAATCAGCGATGATGGCGTCCACAAGACGCCGATCTCGTTCTTCATCATAGATATGAGCAGAATCATTGCGATCGCGCAGCATGCGCAGCCACAACGATTCGTCCATGAAATCATAGTATTGAAAAGCGGTTTTGAGCACATCTCGCGGAGAGCCGGAAGCGGAAACAGGGTCTCCCTCATAAGCCAGCAGCGCCTTGAACAGTTTCCAACCAAGCTCGAACTGCAACCCGAACTTGTCAATAATGCCGCTCTGGATGAAATCATTGCTGAGATCCTGTTCGGGAGCCTTGCGCAGCGACTTCAGTGCGGAAACGTAATTCTCATATTTTTTCATACAATACCTTTCCGCTACGCTCAATCTCCGCCCTCAGCGATGAAGAAATCGGCTCATCCAGATTAATGACATCAACTTTAAGCAGTGACCACAGATTGTCCTGAAGGTTCTGCTCCAAGCGATTGAAATCGGGGCAACCGGCCACGGCAAGATCGATATCGCTTTTAGGCCGGTTCACACCCTTTGCTCGAGAACCGAACAGCACGACCTTGCGAGCGCCGGCATCAGCGGCGAATGTACGAATCTGTTCGTACACGTTCTCGATAGAAACCATGACGCCTCCCGCCGTATGCAGAAAATCCCGGACCACCCGCGCTTCCATCATACGGCCGCGGCCCACTCACCGCACGGAGCCCGAACCACCCGAACGCGGCGACGCAGTTGCGGGAGGCGGGCAACACCTGCGGCTTGGAGCTGATGAGCACGGTGACCATCGACTTGCCGGTTTCTTTCAGACACAGCGGCGAACGCGTCGAGCAAGGCGTTCTGGCCACCGAGTAGTTCGAGCGTGGCGGTGGAGCAGGTTTCGCCGACCAGCTGGACCACGTCGCCGACCACGGCCACGATCAGATCGGACTGGGGAGCGTTGGCCACGGCTTCGTCGATCATTGCTTGATCAACGGCGGCGGAAACGCCGATTTTCGGGCGGGGCTGGCCGTCCGAGTAGAACTCGCCTGCGGGGTCGGGCACGAGGTCGATGACGTTCGCGCCGCGCGAGTAGACGACCTCGCAATCGTCGGCGGCGAGCTGGATCAGGCCGTCGAGCACGGTGGTAATCATGTCTCGAGGCTGTCCATCTATCCGCATTCTCCTCACTCCCATGCGCAACCACATCCAATATCCTTGGCCGGATATGCAAAACGGTGCCAAAACATAACATTCTGTCATGCCTTCGACACCGATATCGCGCAATAGATTTTTCTGTATATGCTTCTTCGCTTACTCCTGGAACACGTCGGGGTGCTTCAGATCGCCGGGAATGTCGGACAAAAGGCCTTCGAGCCCCAGGAATTCCTTCCAGAAATCGAGCGGCTGGCCGTATGGCGAAGCCTCGCGACCGTGGGCCTGGATGTTGGCCTTGGCTTCGAACACCTCTTCCTCGCTGATGCCCTCGAAGTAGCTTTCCAGACGTTCACGGTGCTCAGGCACGTAGAACAGAGAGGACACAATCTCCGTCAGACGCTCGGCACGCTCAATCGGCAGTGAATCCCAGTGACGCAGTTCGATGAAGTTCTTCAGACGTACGTCATTGAAGTGCGTGGAGATGATGTGGTTGATCTCGTACGGGTTGAGTTCGCGGTCCGGGTACACCTCCCCCGCGTTCTCACGGAACGCCGGGCGATGCAGTTCCTTGGGGCTTGCTCCAGAAGCCACAGCTTCAGGGGTATGGGTCAGGTCAGCGAACATGAGCGGCGTGGACAGCACGTCGATGGCGTAATCCTCCCACCCATAGCGCGGGTCGAACAGGCCCGGCAGCACATTGGTGCGCTGGAAGTCGAGATAATCCCACATGCGCTGGCGCAGCAACGGCCATGGGTTCGTCTCACCCTCAAAATACGGGGTGTTGCGGAAGAAGTACGCCAGAATCGGACCGATGACGGTGCCCAACCGCAGTTTTTCGATGGAATCGCGCTCGTCCACGTAGTCGATGCTGACCTGAGTGGAGGCGGAGCAACGCATCATGCATGGGCCGAACTGACCCACGCGGCCGAGGTAGTCGGTCATTGCATCGTAGCGATCCTTGGGGTTGACCGGCACATCCGCAAAGCTGGATTTGGGCTGGTAACCGTAGTTGACCAGTCGGAAGTCGAGATCGTCAAGAATCGGGGCGAGCTCTCGACGAAACTTGGAGTACAGCGTACTTAGGTCGCTCGGCTTCTTCAAAATGCCGATCGAGGTTTCCACCTGTCCGCCGGGCTCGAGAGAAACGGCGACGCCGGAACGGCCGAGACCCACCAGATGGCCGTTCTCCCAGTATTCCTTCTCCTCGTCGTAGTACGGAGCCAGGCGTTTGAGCAATGCCTCGATGCCATTCGGCTCGTAGTAGCTTACGGCAGTGTCGTCGCTGTTGTGCACGGGCAGGTGCTCGATCTCCACACCGAAGCCACCGGCGCCACGCTGGGAGCGACCGTTCTCAAAGAACTTGAGTAGGCTTTCGACGTGCTTGGGGTTCGGCTTGGCGAGCAGGTGCGCGTAACTGATTCGGGGAGTAACCATGCTTTGTATCGTATTCGAGCCGGCCGGCGCGCGTGCCCGAAAGCCCGCAATACGCTATACGAAAAACCGATAGCAGGCTCCGGCCCGGTTTCTCGCTCTAGAGACTCCGTTGTAGATGACTTTGTTTTAGCTTGTCGCTAGAGCGAAGTCATCTGCATGGCCTCATTGCCGAGGCCAGCTCCAAGCCTCACACGGCTTACGCCGCCGCTTGGTTCGCGTTTCACAGGATGCCGCGTTGCCCGACGCGATGCGTCAGCCCGTCTTCCGCTTCCTCCACGCGCGTTTAACGTCTCCGGGGCACTCCCGGCGACTTGGATGTTGATGGCCGCGTTCAGATCGCGGTCGATGACAAGCCCGCACTCCTCGCAATGGTAGACACGTTCGGACAGGGACAGTTTGGCTTTCACCGTCCCGCAGTTCGAGCATGTCTTGCTGCTTGGATACCAGCGGTCGATGACGTGGAGCCTCGCGCCGGTGCGTGCGGTCTTGTATTCGAGCTGTCGGCGGAACTCCGCGAACGCGGCGTCCTCTACCGAGCGGGCGAGCCTATGGTTTCTCACCATGCCCGCCACGTTCAAGTCCTCGATGCTGATGTCCGCGTAGGTGCGGGCGAGCATGGTGGTGGTCTTGTCCAGTAGGTCGCGGCGTAGGTCCGCCACGCGGGCGTGCAGACGCGCGACCCTCGTTCTCGCCTCGCGGCGGCGGTTGGAGCCTTTCCGTTTGCGGCTCAGATTCTTCTGTTCCCGCCTCAATCGTCTGAGGTTCGAGTCCAACGCGCGTGGATTGCGGATGATGGTGCCGTCTGACAGTGTGGCGAGCTGTTTCACACCCAAATCGATGCCGACACTACCACCTTTCAGCGGCGTGGGCATCGGACCATCCTTGCGCTCGACGGTCAAACTCGCCATCCAGCGTCCCGCATGCCGGGATACGCTCATGCGCAGCACCTTCGCGCCATCCACCCGCTTGGATACGTTCTCCATGCAATGCACGCGGCCTATCTTCGGGAGCCGCAGCGCATAAGGGTCACAGTCAATGAGACCAAACGAGCCCGTCGTGTACGCGAATCCGGGAACCGCCTTGTCCTTGGATTTGAAACGTGGGAAGCCCATCCTGCGGCCTTTCCGCTGCCCCTTGCGGGACTTGGAGAAGTTCTTCAGCGCGTCGGCCAATGATTCGAGGCCGCTGTTGTACGACTCCTTGCTGTTCTCCGGCCACCACGGCTTGCCGGTCTCCATGCTGACGGCGAGGGCGTCCTTGTTGGCGTTCCACCACCTGCGCAGCGCGTAGTACGACCATTCCGGCTTCTCCTGCCGTTCAAGCATGTCCTTGACGTGCGCCAGTCCCGCGTTGTACGCGAACCGCGCCGCACCGGCATGGGACTCCAAGAGTCGTTCCTGCCGTGGCGTCGGGTCGAGCGCCACCTTGACCGCCTCAAGCATCACGCGCCGCCCTCAACGCCGCATCCGTCTTATGCTTGGCGGCACGACGCCCGTACAGTCGTGCGCAGAACGAGGTCAGCACCTCGGTCATGTCGCGCACCAAGTCGTCGTCCAGCTCCGTGTCGTCCACCACGATGATTCGGCGTCCCTGCGCCTTCAACGCGCTCTCCACCAGTCCCGCGTTCATGCGGGCGAGCCTGTCCCTGCGCTCCACGATCAGCGTGCCCACGGTCGGGTCGGCCAATAGCCGGTTGAGCTTGCGCCGTTTGTCGTTCATGCCCGAACCGGTCTCCATGACCACCTCGGGGCTCTTGACGCCCATGTTGATGGCGAACGCCTTCAACCGGTCGGCCTGACGTTGCAAATCGTCCTTTTGGTCGGACGAGCTGACACGCGCGTAACACACCGTCCTGCCGTTCGCTGTGGGGGCGGCGGGCTGGTTCTCGTATTTCGGGTCGTGGATGATAATCGTGCCCGTGTTCATGCGCTCGAACGGGACGGGCATACGGTTCTCGCGACACCACTGCCACACCGTCTGCTCGTTGAAGCCCTCACGCCTCGCCCATTCCCTGACACGCATGACTTAATTATATCACACGAAAACAAACTAAAGCAGATAATCAATCTAGCAGGCTATAACCCCTCAGTCGCTGCGCGACAGCTCCCCTCACAGAGGCCGAGCCGTAAAGCGGACAGCCCTGCGGGCTGTCCGTAGGCGAGGGTGAGCCGATAGGCGAACCAGCATGTCGCGAGCGAAGCTCGTCCTTAATTGCGGACGAGCCAGAGCATAAATCAGTCCGCGGAGGTGAAGCCCTGCGGCTCGCCGGCCTCGGCGAACTTGGCGTTGTGAGCCTTCTTGGCAGCGGCGATCATCAGCTTGATACGGTTGAGCTGATTGGCCTCGGAGGCACCCGGATCGTAATCGATGGAGACGATGTTGGCTTCCGGATGCAGGCGGCGAATCTTGCCGAACATGCCACGGCCGGTCACATGGTTGGGCAGGCAGGCGAACGGCTGCGCGCAAATCACATTCGGGCAACCTTGTTCGATAAGCTCCAGAATCTCGGCCGTCAGCAGCCAGCCCTCACCGGCCTGCACGCCGATGGAAGTGACCTCGGCAGCCTTCTTGACCAGTTCGGGCATCGGCTCGTCCTGCTTGAACTTGCCGTGCGAGGTGACCAGTGCGGCCTTGATAGGCGCGTTGTACAGGTCAAGACCCTTGCGCATCAAGGCGTAGAGCGTCTTGTTGCCACCCATGCCGAGGTTCTTCTCGTTCCAGTCGGTGATGTAGGGGCGGGTGGTCATGAATTCCATGATGCCGGGCACTACGGCCTCGCAATCCTGGGATTCGATGACGTCGACCACGTGGTTGTTCGCGTCCGGCTGGTACTTGACGAGGATCTCGCCGACCACGCCGACTCGCACCTTGCGCGGAATATCACGCAGCGGCAGATTGTCGAAGGACTTCACGATCTCCTTGGCCAGCACGTTATACGGCAGATAGCCCTTCTTGATGCTCGGCGTCTTGGCTGCGGTCTTGGAATAGCCGTGATGCTCGATGGTCTCACGCACGATGGCGTCCCACAGCTCGTACAGCTTGTTGGCCGAACCTTTCTCCACCTCATACGGGCGTACGCGGTAGAGGCACTTCATGAGCAAGTCGCCCAGAACCAGCGCCTTGATGGCACGGTGCAGCAGGGGCAGGGTGGCCTTGAAGCCGGGGTTGTCTTCGAGGCCCTGGGTAGAAATGGCGATGACCGGAATCTGCGGGTAGCCGGCATCGACCAAGGCCTTGCGGATCAGGCCGAAATAGTTGGTCGCACGGCACATGCCGCCGGTCTGGGTGATGGCGAGCGCTACATGTTCGGGATCGTATTTGCCTTCCAGAATCGCGTCGATGAGCTGGCCGACGACCATGATGGCCGGGTAGCAGGCGTCATTGTTCACGTATTTGAGGCCGGTTTCCACATCGCCACGGCTCGCATGCTTCAGGATGTCGAACTTGTACCCACCGGAACGAATCACCGCTTCGACCAAGGACATATGAATCGGGCTCATCTGAGGGCCAACAATCGTATAGTTTTTCTTCATGTCCTTGACGAACTTCTCACGATGCGCGTATCGGGACATGGTGGCGTTGTTGTGGCCGGACTTCTTGGCATTCTTGGCGTTCGTCACGCCGGTGGTGCCGTCCGAAGTGCCGTTCTTGTTGGCGGCTGCGGCCTGCAGGTCGCGTTCGGCGGCACGCTTGGAGGCCTCGCGCATGGCCTTGGTGAGCTTCGGATTGGCGGCCATGGTGCTGTCGAGCAGAATCTGGCGGCCGGGGGTGGGAGCGGTGGGGCCGGTCTTGCGGAAGCCGGTGGGCTTGGGACCTTGCACGGCCTTCGCAGTGCTGGCCTGAGATGCCTTGACGGCATCGTGTACGGCCTGCGCTTCGGCGTCGACCTTCTTCTGAGCGGCTTCGACGGCGGCCTGAGCCTCGGCAAGCGCGGCC
This sequence comes from Bifidobacterium longum subsp. infantis ATCC 15697 = JCM 1222 = DSM 20088, assembly GCF_000269965.1. NCBI lineage: Bacteria > Bacillati > Actinomycetota > Actinomycetes > Bifidobacteriales > Bifidobacteriaceae > Bifidobacterium > Bifidobacterium longum. The sequence goes on along the minus strand of NC_017219.1, from coordinate 701,023 downwards.
TTGGCAGCTTCCAAATCGGACTCGGCCTTGACCTTGGCTTCCTCGGCGGCGCGTTCGGCGGCGGCCTGCTGGTCTTCCATGGCCTTGGCCGCGGCGGCTTCGCGGGCCTTGTTGGCTTCGCGTTCCTCGACGGCGGCCTTGAGCGAGCGCAGTCGAATCTTGGCGGCACCCAGGTTGGAGACCTCGTCAATCTTCAGCAGCGTGTACACGTCCGCCTTGTCTGCCAGGATTTCGGCCACCTGATCGGTGGTGATGGCGTCAAGGCCACAGCCGAAGGAATTGAGCTGCACAAGTTCGAGGCCCGGGTAGGAGGCCACGAAGTGTGCGGCCGCGTACAGACGGGAGTGGTAGGCCCACTGGTTGGTGACGCGCAACGGCATCTTGGTGACCGTGCGGTCGCCTACATGGCGGAATCTGGCGGCGTTCTTGGAACGCGGGTCGGCTTCGCCTTCCGAGCGGAATTCGGTGAGGTTGAGCTTCTCCCCCGGATGCAGTTCGCAGATGGAATCCTCGGAGAGTACCACCATGCCCAGCGAGCAGATGGTTTCGGGGATGCCGTGGTTGATTTCGGGGTCGATGTGGTAGGGACGGCCGGCGAGCACGATGCCTCGGCAGTTGTGCTCTTTCATATAGGCGAGCGCGGTCAAACCTTCCTGCTGCACGTCATGCTTGAAGACCTTGTCTTCGGCATAGGCGGCCTTGACCGCGGTTTCGGCCTCTTCGCGGGTCACGTTGGCCCACGCAAACTCTTCGACGATGCGGTCAACCATGAGCTCATGGTTGGCGAGGTTGAAGTACGGGTGCATGTAGCGCACGCCGTCTTCACGCAGCTCAGGCACGTTGGCGCCGACGACGAGCGGATAGTTGGCCACAACCGGGCAGTTGTAATGATTGTCCGTGTTGGGCACGAGGTTCTCCTCGTAGCTCACGCACGGGTAGAAGATGGTCTTGATGCCCTTGTTGATCAGCCACTTGATATGGCCGTGCACCAGCTTGGCCGGGTAGCAGATGTTTTCGGAGGCGATGGATTCGATGCCGGTCTCGAACAGCTCGTGGGAGCTGCGGCCGGAGATCATCACCTTGAAGCCCAGCGTGGTGAGCAGCGTGAACCAGAACGGGTAGTTCTCGTACATATTGAGGGCGCGCGGAATGCCGATCTCGCCACGAGTGGCCTTCTTGTCGGTCAAACGGCGGTAGGCGAAGCAACGCTTGTACTTGTAGTCGTACAGGTTCGGACGGTCGGAACGCTTCTTCTTGGCGTCGCCGCCGCGTTCGCAGCGGTTGCCGGTCACGAAGCGCGAGCCGTCGGAGAATGTGGTGATGGTGAGCTTGCAGTGGTTCTGGCACAGCTTGCACACGTCACGCTCGGCGGTCATGCTCATGTTGTCGAGCGCTTCGCCGGTCAGAATGGAGCTGGCGGTGTGAGTCACACCGTCCACGACAACGACATGGGCTTCGGGCTTGGCCGGCTCGGTCTTCTTGAAGGCCGCGGCCTTGGGCTCGGACTTGGGTGCGGGCTCGGCCTCGGACTGTTCCTCGGACCCATCGGCCTTAACCACCACGTCCAAGTGGTCGGCCTCATCCTGATAGTGCATGCGGGCGGTCAGGGCGGCGCCGAACGCGCCCATGAGGCCGGCGATGTTCGGGCGGGTGACCTGACGTTCGGTGAGCAGCTCGAAGGCGCGCAGCACGGCGTCGTTGAGGAACGTACCGCCCTGGACCACCACAGTGTCGCCGAGTTCGCCGGAATCACGCAACTTGATGACCTTGTACAGGGCGTTGCGCACCACGGAGTAGCATAGGCCGGCAGCGATGTCCTCGATGGAGGCGCCTTCCTTCTGCGCCTGCTTGACCGAGGAGTTCATGAACACGGTGCAGCGCGAACCGAGGTCCACCGGATGGGTGGAAGCCAGAGCCTTTTGCGTGAATTCCTGAATCGTCAGGCCCATGGACATGGCGAAGGTCTGCAGGAACGAGCCGCAGCCGGACGAGCAGGCTTCGTTGACGGCGATCGAGTCGATGACGCCGTCAGTGATGGCCAGATATTTCATATCCTGGCCGCCGATGTCGATGACGGCGGTGACGCCGGGGCTGACCATTTCGGCACCACGATAGTGGGCCATGGTCTCCACCACGCCCTCGTCCAGGTGCAGGCCGGTGGTGATGAGGCCTTCGCCGTAACCGGTGGCGCAGGAGCGTGCGATCCATGCGCCTTCGGGCAGCTCGGATTGGATCTTCTTGACGATGTTGATGGCGGCGGTCAGCGGGCTGCCTTCGTTGTTGGCGTAGCTGGACCAGACGATTTCACGGTCGTCATTGACGAGCGTGGCCTTGATGGTGGTGGAACCGGCGTCGATGCCCAGGAAGTGCGGGCCATGCGCGCCTTCGAGGGTGCCGATGTGGATGTGTTCCTTGTGGTGGCGCTTGTTGAAGTCCTCGCGGTCGGCCTCGGTGGGGAACAGCGGCGGCATGGTGGGTGTGTTGGAGGGCAGGTTCTTCAGCTCGTCCAGACGCATGAGGATCTCATCGCAGGTGTGGGCCTCGAAATGGTGGCCCTGATCGTCGGAATCCATGTCGGCCTGCAATGCCGAACCGTAGGCCACATACAGGTGGGCGTCGGTCGGCACGATGAACTTGTCGACCTTGCCTTCAAGGGCACGCTGGAAGGCGGCGCGCAGTTCGGACATGAAGAACAGCGGGCCACCGAGGAAGATGACGGTACCGTGGATCGGGCGGCCAGCAGCCAGGCCGGCAATGGTCTGCGTGGCCACTGCGGTGAAGATGGAGGCGGCGAGATCAGGCTTGGCCGCACCGTCGTTGATCAGCGGCTGCAGATCGGTTTTGGCGAACACGCCGCAACGCGAGGCGATCGGATACAGGTTCTCGTAGCTCTTGGCCATCTCGTTGAGGCCTGCGGCGTCGGTGTCAAGCAGCGTGGACATCTGGTCGATGAACGCGCCGGTGCCGCCTGCGCACGAACCATTCATACGCTGTTCGGGCGTGGGCTTCAGGTAGGTGATCTTGGCGTCCTCGCCGCCGAGCTCGATGATGACGTCGGCCTGAGGGTATTCCTTGTCGATCGCCTCGGTTTCGGCGATGACCTCCTGGATGAAGGGCACATGCAGGTTATCGGCGAGCGCCAAGCCGCCGGAACCGGTGATGGACAGGCGAATCGGCTCGTCGCCTCGACCTAGTTCCACGAGCTCTTTATGAATGTCCACGAGCAGACCGGCAACGGTGGCACGCACATTGGCATGGTGACGTCGGTAATCGGAAAATAGGGTGTCTTTCAGGGAATCGGACTGATCAAGCACCACGGCCTTGACGGTGGTGGAGCCGATATCCAATCCCACACGCAGCGGCTTCAGTTGTGAGGCGGGCGTTGCGCTCGCGTCAGTGACGATGTCAACCATGTGTTCCTCTTAATTCCGACTTCCGGGAGTGCACGCCACGAGGCATCAGAAACCGTTTCGGGACGGCTGGCAGATACCCTGCGGACGGCTTCGACCGGCTACTTCTTCTGGAATATTAGTCCGATTACCTGCCCAACATGGCACGAGGCGAAGTGATTTCGCTCACGGGAAGGCCTTTCCCCCAACAGTTCCAACGATATTGCTGAGTGCGGCATTCCAGAACTGCTACTACGAGGCCTGTTGGCCTTCGCCGGCTTCGCGGTCTTTCAAATAGATTTCGGGGATATCTCGTTCTTGATCGTGGAGCTTGGCCCAGATGACCGGTTCGCCGGCTTCCAGAGACTTGGGCACATCGAGGATGCGCTGGTTTCTGGAGCCGCGGAATTGCAGCAGCGAGTCCTTCTGGTCTCTGAGGTAGCGGCCGTCGACGAGAATGTCGATGAGATGTAGCAATTCAAGCTTGTCTGGGGTTTCTCCGGGGCGCATGAGTTCTTCCCATGTGTAGCCGGTCCACGACCAGATATCTTTGGTATGACCGAATTCCTGGCGGATACGTTGTGCGAGCGGCACCAGCACGGGAGTGTTGAGGAATGGCTCGCCGCCAAGGAACGTAATGCCTTGCACCCATGGGGCTTTCAGATCTTCGATGATTTTGTCTTCAAGTTTTTGCGTGTATTCGTGGCCGGCTTGGAAATCCCAGATGGAGGCGTTGAAGCAGTCGACGCAGTGGAAGGGGCACCCGGAGACGTAAAGGGAGTTGCGCACGCCTTCTCCGTCGGTGACAATGAAGGTTTTGTAGTCGGCGATCATCCGCTTGGACATGCGCCGGCCATCCCATTGACCGGCTTTCGGATCGTTGGCAAGACCGTTGGAGGGTACGGAGGGGCCACGCCCGGTCTCGCTGGCCGCAAAGTCATGGCGCTTGGGTTCGGGCTTGGTCGTATGCAACTCCGGCATGATTCCCTCCTTGCGGAAAGCATTAGCTCCCCTCTTTGAGGGGGAGCTGTCGTCGTAGGCGACTGAGGGGAGCTTCGGAATAGCTCCTCGGACTCCCCTCAGTCAGCTTTGCTGACAGCTCCCCTCAGAGAGGGGAGCCCACTCACGAATAACCCTACTTGGCCTCTTCGAACCACTCGCGAGTGGTGCCGTCGTCCAGCGTCACACGACCGGTTTCGCCGCTCATGTGCTTGACTCGGTGGGCGATCTCCTCGTGACGGCCATGCACCATCGGGCGCTGGACCGGGCTGCCGAGGTAGCCGCAGGTGCGCTTGGTGACGTTGCACTTGTCCGGGTTGGAGTTACCGCACTCCGGGCACTTGAAGCCTTCCTCGGTCGGCTCAAAGTCGCCCTGGAAGCCGCACACGAAGCAGTGGTCGATCGGGGTGTTGGTGCCCAGGTAGCCGATGCCGATGTTGTAGGCGTAATCCCACACGGCTTCGAGCGCCTTCGGGTTGTCCTGCAGGCACGGGTACTCGCAGTAGTTGATGAAGCCGCCGGAGGCGTAGTACGGGAAGTCCTTCTCGTAGCTGAGCTTCTCCATCGGGGTGGGCTGCAACCACACCGGGTAGTGGAAGGAGTTGGTGTAGAAGTCGTGGTCAGTCACGCCTTCGATACGGCCGAACTTTTCACGGTCCATGCGGTTGAAGCGGTCGGTCAGGGATTCAGCCGGAGTGGAGTACACGGAATAGTGGTAGCCCTCCGCTTTGCTCCACTGCTTGCACAGCTCGTTCATGCGCTTGACGATGGACAGCGCGAACTCCTTGCCTTCCGGATCCCAGCCGTGGTCGCGAATCCAGTTCTTGCCGTAGAAGACCGCGGTGGTCTCGGCAAGGCCGATGTAGCCGAGCGACACGGTGGCACGCTCGTTCTTGAACAGCTGGTCCACGTTGTCGTTGGCACCGAGACGACCGAACGCACCGAAGCGGAACAGGGTCGGGGCGTTGACCGGGGTGGCTTCCTTGCAGCGCATGATGCGGAACTGGAGGGCCTGATGGGCGACTTCCATACGCTCCTCGAACAGCTTCCAGAAGCGAGCCTTGTCACCGTGGGATTCGATGGCGATACGCGGCACATTGACGGTGACCACGCCGAGGTTCATACGGCCATCCTCCTCGTCCTTGCCGGTCTCCGGGTTGATCCAACCCTGCAGGAAGGAGCGGCAACCCATCGGAGCCTTGAAGGAGCCTGTGATCTTGACGATGTTCTCGTAGAACACCACATCCGGGTACATGCGCTTGGTGGCGGACTCGAGGGCGAGCTGCTTCAAATCGTAGTTCGGGTCACCCGGGTCGGCGTTCACGCCGTGCTGCACAGTAAAGACGAGCTTCGGGAAGATGGCGGTGTGGTGTTCCTTGCCGAGGCCGCGAATACGGTTCAGCAGGATTGCGCGCTGCACTTCACGAGAGAACCAGTCGGTGCCGAGACCAAAGCCGACAGTCACGAACGGGGTCTGGCCGTTGGACACACGGTTGGAGTTGATCTGGTATTCCATGGTCTGCATGGCATCATAGATGGCCTTGCGGGTACGAATCTTGGCGAGGATTTCACGCTCCTGCTCAAGTTCGTCAACATCGGTGTGGAACGGGGTGTCCATCGGCAGCGGTTCGCGGGAACCGAAATGCAGCTTGGCGGGCTCGTTCCTCTTGGCGCTCTCGACCTGACGACGGGCGAATTCAACCGGCATGCCGTCGGGGATGGTCTCACGAGCTTCCTCGAGGAACTTCTCGTAATCCTTCTTGGCATACTGGGCAAGATGCTCGTCAGCACGGTTGGCGGTCTGGCCACCATACTGGCTGGAGGCCACGTCCTTCATGATCTGGGTAATCTGGGTGGCCGCAATGGCGATGGACTTCGGGGAAGCCATCGGAGCGTTGCCAAGAGTGAAGCCATTGGCCAACATGTCCCAGAAGTTCGGCAAGGAGCAGTTGGACTGGGCAGTGAACGGCGAGTAGTCGGCATCGTGGAAGTGAATGTCGCCCTTCATGTGGGCGTTGGACACCGCCGGCGGCAGCATGTTGAACGCGGCGGCCTTGGACACGGCACCGGCCAGCAGATCACGCTGGGTGGAGTAGACGTTGGAATCCTTGTTCGCGTTCTCGTGAATCAGGGTCGGGTCGTGGTTGATGAAGCGGGAAACGGCCTCGTTGACATCAGTGGCCTTGGCACGCTGAATGTCCTTGTCGAGACGGTAGTTGGTGTAGGCGCGAGCCACATCGTACAGGTGGGCGTCAATGAGGGCGTGCTCCACGAGGTTCTGGATGTCCTCGATCTTGGCGGGGCCGGCGTAACGCCCCTTGATTTCGCCTTCGACTTGGTTGGCGAAACCACGGATCATGGCATCTTCTTCGGGGCCGACTTCCTTGTTCAGGTCACCGAAAGCAGACTTGACCGCAGAGATGATGTTGATGGGGTCGAAGTCGACCACACGACCATCACGCTTCTCAACGAGCACGGTGGAGGCCTTGGCGGCCACCTTGGTCTCGTTATCGGTGACGATTTCCTCCAACACCTGTGCACCCATCGGGCACCCCTTTCCTATAAGGCGAACACTCTCCTGAGTTCCGCATTTTGGCCGCACTCGACGTGGGCCACACGAAATTACATTGATGTCGTTTTCTTGAACCTCTAGAAGAATACGGCATCCCCACCACTATATCTAGTGCTCAACAGTGGTGTGTCGAACTATTTATAGGGTTTTCGGCTATTTTCCGCCAAAACCACAAGTGTGTGATTAGCGTAACTGTTTTCTGCTCGCGTGTCGCACAGCGAGCTCACTGACGACTCTCAATCGTCAGCGCAACGCATATCTCACTCCTCTTCATAGCACCCGTTTCTTCGCCATAATGACTCCTTTCTTCTGATGCACCAGACCATCTCCATCATCGGCTGATACATCGCTTCGTACGGTTCTCGCATTCATCATCACACCGTTTTCAGGCGACGGTAAATATTTACCGTCATCAACCAACGCACTTATAGTGGAGTGCATGACTACTGCAATGGGCTACCCATCTACCGGCCGTCCACCGACCGCCGCTTCACTGGCCTCGGCTGGCTTTGAGCCGGGTCAAGGCACTTTCGCGCCTGATCAGGGCACCATCAATCTGCCGAATGAGCCTCGCCCTATCGATCAGCTGCCTGCACGCGCCGCTGAAACCAGCGCGCAAAATCCGTGGCCGGTAAGTGTGCTGAGCCAGAAGTTCTACGGTGCCGTGGAACGATGGCCGTCCGCGTGGGTCACCGGCCAGATCACGCAGATCAATACCCGTCGCGCCGGCTCGGCCTACATCACGCTGCGCGACGACTTCGAGGATATCGCCATGGAAGTCAATGGCTTCGGCAGGTTCGCGGCCGCGGCCAGCCAGTTCGTTCAGGGCGACCGCGTGGTGATTCATGGCAAACCGAACCTGTGGATGAAGCGCACTTCGCTGTCGTTGCGCGGGGACACGATTCTCAAGGTCGGAGCCGGTGGCAGCCTCAAGGCCATGATCGACGAATTGCGCAAGCAGCTTAAGGGCGAGGGCCTGTTCGATGCCGATCACAAACTGCCTCTCCCGGAGTTTCCGAAGACTATTGGCCTGATTTGCGCACCTCAGGCACGTGCGGAAGGCGATGTGATCACCAATGTGAACCTTCGTTGGCCTTCCGTAACCTTCAAGGTGGTCCATGTGCATGTTCAGGGCGAGCAATGCCCGGCCGAAGTGGTTCAGGCCATTGCACAACTCGATGCCGACCCGAGCGTGGATGTGATCATCGTGGCCCGTGGCGGCGGCTCGTTTGAGGATCTCATCGGTTTCTCGGATGAGCGTGTGGTTCGTGCGGCGTATGCCTGCACCACACCATTAATCTCCTCCATCGGGCATGAGGATGACTGGACGTTGCTGGATCTGGTCGCCGATCTTAGAGCCTCCACCCCCACCGATGCGGCCAAGCGCGTGGTACCGGATGTGCGTGAGCAGTCGCAGCTCATCGAAGGTGCCATCGACCGTATGCGACTGCGGGTCCGTTCGCGCGTGGAGAACGAGATTCGACTTATCGAGGGATATGCGAACCGGCCAAGCCTGACCCAACCGCATACCATGCTCGAACCGCATCAGCGGCTAATCGACGATTCCCTGCAGCGGCTTGACATCGGCCTGCGACGCATCGTGGACGATGCCCAGCTCACCGTCGAGCGAGCTCACGCCTCACTGACCGCACTCAGCCCGCAATCCACATTGAACCGAGGCTATGCGGTGGTGCAGTCCTCCGATGGCCACGTACTAGACGATGCTTCGCAGGTAAGCCCTGGGGATGACATCACCGTCACCTTGAAGAAGGGTGTCATTACCGCAACCACCACATCCGCAACCGCGTGACACTCCATACGCAGCCACGCATATATACCATATATATATAAGGAGAACATCATGACCGAAAACGCCGCATCCACCGACAAGAACAACCCCGCCTCGTCCCTGGCGGACAAGGAACGCGAGCTCATCGCCCAGATGCCATATGAAGAGGCGCGCGACAAGCTGATTCAGGCTGTCCAGGCACTGGAAACCGGCGGCCTCAATCTTGACCAGTCGATGCGTCAATGGGAAATCGGCGAGGCCTTGGCCAAGCGCGCCCAGGGTCTGCTCAACGACGTCCGCGCCAAGCTCGACCAGGCACAAGCCGAGCAAGCCGCCAACGAAGCCACCGCAGGCACGCAGTCCAACCTCGACTGAGTTGCCTCCCGGCGCGGCATCATCGTGCAAGCTTGCGGATGATGCCGATGCGCTCCTGCATGGCGGAGCAGATGGCGTCAATCACATCAGCGGACAGCCGGCGGTTGGTGGCGAGCTGTGCCCGTATCAGTTCAGGCACCTCGTCGAGCATCCCCAAATCATAACGGTCCCAATCGTCGATAAGTCCCAACTGCCAGTAGGCGTTGTCCGCATCGCCGTAGTCGTCGAGCCAGAACGGCTTCGCCGGGTAGTCTTCGTTGGTGATGGCTTCGGGGTCCATGCCGTTCCACAGGCTGGCGCCGCTGTCAAAAATCGGGGACGGGCGAATCTCGAATGATTCGACGTCACGGATGAGACCGAAGTTGTTGTAATGCCGGTCGGTGTTGCGCAGAAGAAAATCAAGGAACAGAAAATCGTTGGTCGCCGCATTTGCCATATCACGACTTACGCCGAGTTGCTGACATGCGTCCAGCCATATCATCTTGCGTTCGGTGTTGTCGCCGCGTCGGAAGATGCGCATAACCTGCCCTGCGGGAATCAGCTCTTGCGTGTCTTCGAGCATTTCATCGCAGACGGAGACCCGGATGCCCTTGGCGCGGCCGATGCGGTATTCGACATGGTCGATGCCGAACAGTCGTGCCGTCTGCCAGGCGATGCGCTCGTTGTCCGGCTCCTGACCGGTGCGCCCTCCCTTGATCAGGCTGCGGACGCCATCGGGACCGATAATCCAACGTTTCGGCAGGTCACCGGCACTGGTGACATCCGGGGTGTTCACGTTGCCGATGCGCGACGAATTACCGAAGAATAAGGCCTGCCCAAGTCGTTCGTCAAAATCGTTGTGGAAAAAGTTCAGTTTTTCCCACGTCAGATCGGGCCGGTCGAGAGGCCGCACCCAATACTGGTCCGACAGGCTGAGTCCCAAGGAACGGTCCAGCAGATCGTTCGTCGAAGCGATACCCGAACCGGCAAATACGGAACGCATACCGTCACGGGTCATGGGAATGCCGCGAGAACGCCACCACCCGGTAATCGACTCACCGGTGGGCTCAGGTTTGCCGTCCACATACATGCCGATCGGGATTCGGGACTCGTCGTAGATCTCCCCTGCCCTCAGGGCGTATCCGCCGCGTTCGAAATACTCGAACTCCATTACCGGATGGGTACGGCACATCAGCATGCGGTTCATGGTCATGTGCGCCTCCCGTTATTCAGTCCACCGACGATATCCGCGTCATATCCCATCCTATCCGCTTTAGGACTCGTATATGCGGCCCACTGAAGCTTCAGCGCCAGATCATCAGTCAGCATCCTTTCCCGCATCAATTACTCATCCGCGGCATCCCGCGGCTCGCACCTGAGTCCAGACTGGACTGAGTTCTGCTTCCCGGCATACGATAGTGGTGATTAGGCCACATTGGCAGCAGTTTATAGAAGGGAAATCCCATGTCAACGTTGATTCTTGTATTCCATCCGCACCTGAAGGACGGCTCGCGAGTGAACGCCCGCCTGCTTGCCGAACTCGCCGCACAAGGCGAGGACGACATCATCGTGCGCGACGAATACGCCGAATACCCGAACTTCTCCGTCAACGCCGACACGGAGCACGAGCTGCTGGAGGCCGCCGACCGCGTAATCCTTCAGTTCCCGTTCTACTGGTACTCCTCCCCCGCGCTACTCAAGGAATGGGAAGACGAGGTCATCGCCGCAGGCTGGGCCTACGGTGGAGGCCACGCACTCAAGGGCAAGGAGCTCAAGCTGGTGGTCACCACTGGTTCCGACGCCTCCAAGTACCGCAAGGATGGCGAGTACAACCACACCATGGAGGAGCTGCTAAGCCCATTCGCAGTCGTGGCCTACAAGGTAGGCATGAACTATGCCGAACCATTCCTGGTGCAGGGCACCGCCACCATCAGCGATGCGGAGCTGGATCAGGCCGCCGCTGATTATGTTTCGGCGATTTTGGACTGAATAAGCTGAGGCCGGGTGCAAGTCGCACCCGGCCCTGTTGTTTTTTCGCGGGCAAGCCGCGGGGTCTCTCCCTCAGTCAGCTTCGCTGACAGCTCCCTCGTCAGAGAGAGCTTATTTCTTGGATCAGAGGGAGTTGATGGTTACTTCTTCAGCGGGACGTAGATCACGTTGTCAATGAGCTCTTGGTAGTGCTTGACGATTTGCGCGCGGCGGGTCTTCAGGCTCGGGGTCAGCATGCCGTTGGCCTCGGTGAATTCGTCGGGCAGAATCTCGAACTTACGAATCGACTCGGCGCGGGAAACGCCCTCGTTGGCGGCGTTCACCGCACGCTCCACCTCAGCGTGAACGATGGCGTTCTTGGCCAGCGAGGCCAGATCGGGTTCCGGCTTGGCACCCTGGGATTCCAGCCAATTGTTGGCATCTGCCAGATCCAGCGTGACCAGAGCGGCCACGAACGGCTTCTTATCACCAATAACCAAGCACTGGTTGACCACAGGCGAGGTCATCACGGAAGCCTCAAGCAGACCCGGCGACACATTCTTGCCACCAGCGGTGATGATGAGGTCTTTCTTACGGCCGGTGATGGAGATGAAGCCATCTTCGGAGATATCGCCCAGATCGCCGGTGTGCAGCCAGCCATCAGTGATCTGCTGGGTAGTGACCTCAGGGTTGTTGTGGTAGCCCTTGCACACCAGCGGTCCTTTGACCACCAGCTCGCCGTCCTCGGCGATGCCCGCAGTGATACCGCACATCGGCATGCCGATGGTGCCGATGCGGTTGTCTTCCGGCAAGCTCACACACACCGGGCCGCAGGTTTCGGTCATGCCATAGCCCTCAAGCACCGGCATGCCGATGCCGTTGAAGAAGTGGGAAAGCTCGGAGTCCATCGGAGCGCCGCCGGTAATGGCGAAGTCGGCGTTCGGACCGAAAATTGTGCGAATCTTCTTGTACACCACCTGCTCGTAGAAGGCGTGGGCGATACGTCCGGCAATCGGCAACTGCTCACCCTTCTGCTCGGCCTTGGACCATTCGCGCGCGTTTTCGGCGGCGCGCATGAACATCTTGCCAGCGAATCCGGTGCCGGCGCGCTGGGAGGCGGCGTTGTAGACCTTCTCGTACACACGCGGCACGGCAAGCAGCAGCGTGGGGCCGAAGGTTTCGAAGTCCTTGACCATCGTCTTCATATTGGAGCTCAAGGCCAGCGAAATCGTGCCGCCGAAGCTGAAGAATTCCATGAATCGGGCGAACACGTGGCTCAACGGCAGGAACAGCAGCAGGCGGCGGTTAGGCCATGCGCCGGCGCGCGGCATGTACTGCAGCGCGGAAAACACCAGGAAGGCGAAGTTGCGGTGGGTCAGTTCCACGCCCTTCGGGGTGCCTGTAGAGCCGGATGTGTAGACGATGGTGGCGCGGTCGTCGCCGTGGGAGGCTTCCTTGTATTCCCAGAATTCGGCATCGGTGACGCTTTCGCCATAGGTCTTGATGGCGTTCAGGCCGCCGGCCTCGATTACGAACGCGTTGCGCAGGGTGGGTACCTCGCTGCGCACGGATTCGATCTTGTCGCGCTGTCCGTCATCTTCGGCGATGGCGAGCGTGACTTTGGAATCGTTGAAGATCCAGCTGACCTGGCTGGCGGAGTTGGTCTCGTACACCGGCACGGTGACCGCGCCGATGGACATGATCGCCACGTCCAGCGCCGTCCATTCCCAACGTGTGCGTGAGACGATAGCGACTGAATCGCCCTTATTGACGCCAAGTCCGATCAGGCCCTTGGCCAGATCGATGACCATGTCACGGAATACTTGGGCACTGTACGGGCGCCAAGTGCCATCATCGCCCTTGTATTCGATCATGGCACCTTCGGGATCGCGCTTGGCGCGGTTATCGAGCAGATCGAACAGGTTGACGTCGCTGTCAATCGGTTCCTTGACGGGATTGGTGAACTGCTTGACGATACGAGTATCGTTTATGGCCTTATCAGCGATGTTTTCAGTCATACCCCCATGTAACTCCACGGATGCTACAAAACACGCGCGAAACAACGGATTGTCCAGACCAAATGGCCCCGGCAATCCGACTAGTTTTCCCACGACTCCATTATGCCGCTTGTTGGAATATCCCTATACCACTGCGGCGTTCTCGTACATGACAATGTACGAGAACGCCGCCAACCCTGCTTGCAGAGAACCTGTTAGAGCTGTTTAGAACTGAATGTAATCGACTTCCGTATGTTCGCCGGTTTCCAAGTATTTCGCCACATCATCAGGACCGGCGAAAACCAGTTCGACCGATTGCGCAATCATCAGATTGACACGATCCATTGGCGTAAGGTTCTCGAAATAGCCGTACACCGGGATTCCCAGCGCATGCGCATATCCGATTTCGAACATCGTGCCTGGGTCCTCGTCCATAAGATTGGCGACCACGGCCTTAGCAGCATTAATGCCACGGATATCGTCCGCAAAGCATCCTTCAGGCCCTGCTTCTTCGATCTGGCTGGCAAACCGCGGCTTGAACAGTACCTTGCCATGGTCTTCCAGTATCTTTTCCAAACGTTCCATACTTGCCGTCTGTTCAGGATCGAAGAACGGACCGGCCACATAGAAGTCATACTGCTTATCTTCACTCATGGTTTCTAGTCATAGCGCAGACACGTCGAACACCAGCCGTTATTTTCACTTTATGGACAAGGGGTCGTATTGTGAATATTACTACGAGATAACCGTCAATGACTACGTACGTTGCGCCTCATCACCGATAGATAGAGATTGAGGTACCGCCACACTTCCAAAGACAAGTGCCCGAGATCGGATTCGAACCGACGACACCCGCTTTAGGAGAGCGGTGCTCTATCCACTGAGCTACTCGGGCAACGACGTTTCATTGTACACGGCCGCACGCCCAGTCGCATCATGTTCGCGTGGCAGCCTGCGTAAGCCGCATGGCAGTCTATGCAAGCCACCTGACAGAACCCGGCACCAAGGCATGGCCGGTTTTCGTGCCGGTTTGGTGCGAACTGCTCTTGCGCATGGCGAAAAGACACCGAAAGACAAGCCGCACACGGTACAGTGGCAAATCGCACGAAAAGCAAGGTAACGACAGGCGAGCCAAAAGAAAGGGCAGTATGGCAAAGGCACGGAGCACGACCACAGGCGCAAGCGTACGAGCCCGCGCCACTTCCAAGCCACGCTCTGCCAAAGCCACGGCGCGCCCAGTATCCAAGTCCGCAGTAAGGCCACGTAAACGGCACCATCTGCTTGGTTTTCTTGCCGCGATATTCGCCCTTCTTGCCCTTGCCGGTACTGCCGCCCGCGCGCTACCTGCCGATTTGCAGGAACTGCCGTTTGTGCCGATTGTGGTATCGGCAACGCCCTGGTTCATGTTGCTTGGTTTGATCGCCCTACTGTTGGCCATCGTGTCGCGACGTATCCTTGCCGCATTGATCGCCGCTGCCGCAATCGCGTGCAATGGCTATTGGCAGTATCCGTTCTTCTACTCAGCCGATCCGCTTTCCCAAGCCGCGCAGAACGCCGTGGCCGTAGCCTCCCCCAACACCAGCGACGCCTATGCGCGCGTCATGACCTTCAATGTGTACAAGGGGCAGGCCGATCCGCAAGCCATCGTCGAGCTGGTCCGCGATCAGCGCGTCGAAGTGCTTGCTTTGCAGGAGACCACCGAGGATTTCGTCAAAAAACTCAACGAGGCTGGTATTGAGCACTATCTGCCGTATGCGCAGGTCTCATCGTCTGACGGCGTATTCGGTAACGGCCTCTGGTCGGCCACGCCACTTGCCGATCCGGCCGACGATGACGTGAATTCCAGCGCCTCATTCATGCCCGGCGGCACGGTGGATATGGGTGGCCAGCAGATTCGATTCATATCCGTGCACACCACTGCACCTGTACCGGGCTATTGGCGGCAGTGGAAGCGATCGCTGGATGAGTTGGGTCTGATGCGCAGGCATACGGATACACGGTATATTTTCATGGGCGATTTCAACGCCACTTACGATCACACACCATTCCGTGATTTTCTTGGCGACCGGTTCGTGGATGCCGCACGTGAATCCGGACATGGGTTTACGTTCTCATGGCCCACGAACCGTGCGACTGTGCCAATGTTCGCCGGTATTGACCACGTGGTGCTTGATCAGGGCATGAAGGCCGGGCAATGCAAGGTGGTCAAAGTCGAGGGCTCCGATCATGCGGCGTTGTTGGTGACTGTGGCGGTTGGGTGATTTCGTATTCCTCGGCCAACCGCATGCACTGGGACACGGCTTCCAGAATCGCCTCGATGCCGGACTTCTTGATTGAGCCGTCGTCCTTTAAATACTTCATCAGGCGCACTGTGGATTTGGTGCTGGCCTCGGGTTCAGGGCGAGCGCCGGGGCGGCGTCGACGATAAGCATGTGGATAGTGTTCGAACCGATATCAAGCACACCAAGTCGCGTGGTGTGCGAACGCAGATTGACCATGATCCCTATTCCTGACCTTACCTAACCCGTGATGGCCGAACAACGGGACGACCATCGCAATCAGTCAGCCCGTGCGCCACCATGGCGAGTCGTTCGGCAGGCAACCAACACCGCGAGGCCAGCCGGACATCACACAAATTCGACTACTGTACAACAATCACACCGGCTGCCGCACGGTTCACAGCGATTCGACGAACGTTCCGAGACGTTCCAGCCCCTCGGTCAGGGCCTCACGTGAGGCGGCATAGCTCAGGCGCACATGCGTATCCGCCGTGGCCGCACCGAAGTCGCGGCCAGGAGTCAGAGCCACATGGGCTTCATCCAGCACACGTTCGCAGAACGTCCAGGCATCCAGACCAGTGCGGGAGATGTTGAAGTAGGCGTAGAACGCGCCGTTCGGCTCGACTTCAACCGGCAAACCGATGCGCTTGAGCCCGTCAATCACAATGCGGCGACGGGCCAGCAATTCCTGACGACGAGCTTCGCATTCCGCCAAGCTTTCCGGCATGAAGCAGGCGAGCGCCGCATGTTGCGTGGGCGTGTGGGCGCACAGGTAGTAGTTGGTGGCCAGGTCGTCGACCGCTTCCAGCACGGTGGGGTCGTCGGGCAGAATAGCCCAGCCGAGACGCCAGCCGGTCATGCCGAAGAACTTGGAGAAGCTGTTGCACACGATGGCACCGGGATCGCAGGCCAGTACGGACTTGACTTCGGTGCCGTCCGGCTCACGGTCGGCCAAATCAAGGTAGGTTTCGTCCACGATGCGCCATGCGCCGCGGCTGGCGGCCAGCTTGCACACCTCGTCCAATACGGTGAAATCGATGGTGGTGCCGGTGGGGTTGGACGGCGACGTGATCATCACGGCCTTGGTCTTGCTCGTCCAGTACTGGCTGCACAGGTCGGCGGTCAGATGGAAGCGGGTGGCGGCCGAGGTCGGCACGTCGATGACCTGGCCTTCAAAGGAGCGCACGAGTTCGCGATTGCACGGGTAGGAGGGGTCGGCCACAATCACATCGTCACCGGGGTCCACGGTCAGCGCGGTGGCCAACAGCAGGGCGGCCGAACCGCCGGCTGTTACACAAATGCGCTTGGGGTCAATGTCAAGGTCGTGACGTTCATGGTAGAAGTCGGCGATGGCTTGGCGCAGTTCAGGTAGGCCCATGGCGGCGGTGTACGGCAGGGCCCGGCCGTCGTACTGTTCGCGCATGGCGTCGCGTACGGCGGGCGGCGCGCCGAAATCGGGCTCGCCAAGGCTTAATTTGATGACGCTGATACCTTGGGCGAGCATCTTGTCTGCTTGTTCGCCGAATACCATGGCACGGAAGGGATTGGCCTCACGCGCTCGGCGGGACATGACTGGAGACGCGGCCGGAGATTGGGGCTGCTGCGCTGCTTCGTTTTCCATATTTCGGTTCTATCCGCCTCACGGGACAAGGTCTCTTCTTCTATAATCACTGTAGGTCGATTGAGTGTACCAACCCGTATTCAAGGAGGAATAATGAGTCGATTCAATGGCAAGCGCGCCGAGTTCGAGGCCAGCGGCGAAAAAATCAACGTCGCGATTCTGGGTGCGGGCCGCATAGCTCACACCATGGCCGATACCCTGACCCAGATGGCTGAAGATTCACTGTATTCCTCATGGATTCACCCGTATGCGGTGGCGGCCCGTGATATTACGCGCGCGCAGGCTTTTGCCAACCAGTGGCATTTTGACAAGGCTTATGGATCGTATGAGGAGTTGGTGGCGGACCCGGATGTGGATCTGGTGTATATCGCCACCCCGCACAGTCTGCACGCCGAACAGGCGATCCTGTGTATGAAAGCCGGCAAGAACGTGCTGGTGGAGAAGTCGTTCACCGCGAACGCCGGACAGGCACGTGAGGCGCTGGCCGTGGCCGAGGAAACCGGCATGCTGTGCACGGAGGCCATCTGGACGCGCTACATGCCCAGCCGCAAGCTCATCAACGAAGTTATCGAGTCCGGCGAGATCGGCGAGGTGAAAGCGGCGAGCGCCAACCTGTGCTATCCGGTGTCCGGCAAGGCACGTATGACCGATCCGGCCTGTGCCGGTGGCGCGCTGCTCGATGTGGGCGTGTATCCGCTGAACTTCCTGGATATGGCGATCGGTGCCGACCATGGCCGTACACTTGATCATTTCGATACGTCGATGGTGCCCGCCGAAACCGGTGTGGATGCGCAGAATTCCACCACGTTGTATTACGATGATGGCACGATGGCCGTGTCCACCAGTTCGATGCTGGTTTCCTCCGATCGCGGCGGCTACGTGTGGGGCACCGAAGGGTATTTGGTGGTCACCAATATCAACAATCCCGAGTCCATCGATATCTACAACAACGATCACAAGCCCGTGCGCAGCATTGCGGTGCCGCTGCAGTTGACCGGTTATGAGTATGAGGTGGCCGATGCGGCCAACGCGCTGCTGGATGGCAAGATCGAATGCGAGGCGATGCCGCACGCCGACACCATCCGCATCATGGAGCTGATGGATGCGATTCGTGACCGCTGGGGCCTGAAGTTCCCGTTTGAATCCTGATTTCAGCTCCCCTCCAGAGGGGAGCTGAAATTATTCCGCTGAATCTGCATCTCCTTCAACAATCTGCTCATACAGCCGTGCGAGGCGTTCGTCGCGCACGGCTTTCGTTAATTCGCACTCCCATACGGTAATTACACGCCAGCCAGCGGCCTCCAGTTCGGCTCGCTGCGCGATGTCTCGATTGTGATTGCGCAGTAGTTTCGCCTGCCAGAATTCCACGTTCGATTTCGGCATCGAATGTTTGGAACATCCTTCATGCATGTGCCAGAAACAGCCGTTGACAAACACGATGGTGTGGTATTTCGGCAGTACTACATCCGGGTGGCCGGGGTAACGCTTGTCGTTCTTGCGGAATCGCAAACCCTTGCGAAACAGGTAGCTGCGTACCAGCACCTCGATTTTGGTGTCTTTGCCGCGAATATGCGACATCGTGTACGAACGGGTGCCCCGCTCATACTTCTCCACTGGCTGTTTCTTGCGATTCACGCACTCCAGACTACCGTGACGTTGCGGCGAGGATGAAAGCCTGAGCGAACGATCACCCATCTTGCCCGCCCGTGTCTCTTATCGCGGGCAATGATCATCTGCCGGTCGAGACTGCACGATCAGACTGAATCAAATGGATGACATGATGATTCGTAGGGCCACGGCGGCCGATATTCCCCAAATCGACGAACTGCTGCGGCAGGTGCTCGAAGTGCATCATGCCGGCCGACCGGATCTGTTCAAAGGCGGTGTCAAGAAATACACGGACGAGGAATTGAAGGCGATTCTGGCCAACGATCAGACCCCTGTGTTCGTGGCGGTTGCGCCATCTGCCAATGACGGCACTGACGTCGAACATAACGCCGACTCCCCCGCCACCGACCAAGTGCAATGGCATAGCGCCAAGCGACGTCTGCTTTGCGAGATTTGCGAGAGATGAATGCGATACCAGCGTTCATGGCTATGCTCCTTAATCCAATATCAATGGATGAACCTGCACTGCCCCGTATGTCACCATCATAATATATCGAATATCGATATAAAAATATCGAAAATCACTTTCACCATTCACCCACACACATCGCGACGTGATCGACCGTTCTTGCCTTGCTCGCAGCATCCACGACCAACACGGGAAAGTCACTTTAAAAAGCACTTTATCAATGTGGATAACTCGGAAGCTAGAACCACATACCCCCGTTCAGCTTGCCAATCAGAAACCTCATCCCATACCGTCAGATGCACCCGCACGTAACGACGCGTCAGACAACAGAAAGAAGGACCAATGAACATCTCTACGTTTACCCACAACTCCCACCCGGCAATTCGGCATACGCATTTTGTCTAGTGCGAGATTGAGAGTTATGATGACACGAAGAAAACTCATCATCAAGAAACTTCGGCAAGCGGCAAAGCAGCGAGGGCTCGATTTCTATTTGTTACGGCAAGGCAGCAGACATGAGGTTTACTGCCTGGACGGGTTGAGGATACCCATCCCCCGCCATAATGAAGTCTCAGAACGAACCACGCTGGATATCATCAACGAGAGCGAGCAGAAACTCGGAAAGGGGTGGTGGCAATGAGCAACTATGACGTGCTTGTGCAACCCGATGGCCGATATTGGTACGTTCAGGTACCAGCTATCGAACGGTCGACCCAGGCCAAAGGACTTGACGATATCGAGCCAATGGCTAAAGATCTCATCACTGTCATGAACGACGACGACAATCCGGAGCTCAAGGTGACGTTTGTGTTGCCGAAACAAGCCAAACAACACGTAACAGAAATGTTCCGGCAGCGCGAAATAGCAAAAAAAGCCAACGCACAAGCGGCTGCCGAATCCCGACTCGCCGCACGGGCCCTACGCAACGAGGGACTCACGTATCGACAAATCGGAGCTTTATTGGGGGTCTCCTACCAACGAGCATTTCAATTGGTCAACGGCAAAACAAAGCACAAAACGACAGCGTCCGAATCGCCTCAGCCAACAACTGAATCACGCTCCCCACGCACGCACCATGCCACACCGCTATCGACTCCGGTCTCGGCTTAGCGAACGGGTCCACAAAGCCCAGACTGTTTCCGCCTCCCAAGCTCAAGAGCACCGAGCAGGATCTTCTCATCCCAGCAGATTGAGGAGATCGTCCTTGGTGAGGGTGGCGATGGAGGCGGGAGCTTCGGTGAGGGCGCTGGCGCCGGTGCCGGCTTCGTCGGCAAGCAAGGAAGCATCGGTGAACTGGCGGGCGAGCTCGCTCTTGGTATGCTGAAGCTCCAAGATGCGTTCTTCGATGGTGTCCTTGGCCACCACCTGATACACGTTGACGTCTTCGGTCTGGCCGATACGATGTGCTCGGTCGGTGGCCTGATCCTGCGCGGCAGCGTTCCACCATGGATCGGCGTGGATGACCACGCTGGCACCGGTCAGGTTCAGTCCGGTGTTGCCGGCCTTCAATGAAATCAGGAAGGCGGGCGTATCGTCCGCATTGAACTGGTCGACGAGTTCGAGACGCTTCTTTTTAGGCGTGGATCCGGTGATGGTGTAGTAGCGTAGTCCTTGCGCGTCGAAGCGTTCGGCGATCAGATCAAGGAAGCTGGTGAACTGGGAGAAGATCAGTGCCTTCTTGCCTTCATTCACGCAGGTTTCCACCAGTTCGGTGATGGCGGCGAGCTTGGCTGACTGATCCTTGGCATCGGCGTACAGCAGCCTTGGATCGCAGCAGATCTGGCGCAACTTGGTCAGCTCGGCGAGGATGCGAATCTTCGACGTGTTGAAATCGGCTTCTTCGCTGTGTTCGAGCTGCATTCTGAGCCGCTGCTCGTGAGCCGCATACAGTTTGCGCTGTTCGCCGGCAAGCTGCACGGTCAGCGTGGTCTCCAACTTGTCCGGCAAATCGGTCAGCACTTGGGACTTCAACCTGCGCTTGATGAACACGCCCACCAACGACTGCAATTGGCGAGACACCCGGGCGGCCTCAGGATTGACCTGTGCGGCGGCCCGACCTTCGGCCGTGCTGCCATCCGCAGCCCGGGCGTTGGAGATGGGCAACTCGTAGCGCTCATGGAATCGCTTGTATGAGCCCAATAGTCCCGGCATCAGGAAGTCGAAGATGCTCCACAGTTCGGAGAGTCGGTTCTCGATCGGCGTGCCGGTCAAGGCGAAACGATGGTCGGCGGCCACGGCCTTGACCGCTTTGGCTATCTTCGTGGTGTGATTCTTGATGTACTGGGCTTCATCCAATGCCATGACATTGAAACGTTGCTCATTGGCGGTGTAATCATCGACATCCCGGCGCAGCAGGTCGTATGAGGTGATGAGCACGGTGGGTTCATCCGCCCGGAACGCGCGGCCGATGGCGGTGCGGCGCTCGGCTTTGGTACCGGCCACCACCACGGCGTTGAAGCTCGGGGCGAACTTGGCGAATTCGGCACCCCAGTTGTACACCAAGGACGCCGGGCACACGATCAATGATGGATGCGACCCGCCATCTTCGGAATCGAAAGTAATATGACCGGTTACGGCTGATTCACTATTACCAGCATTACCGGCATCCATGCCTTGAGCGGTCGGCATGCCACTAGATTCGTTGTGGTATCGCGACAGCAACAGGGCGATAAGCTGCACGGATTTGCCTAAACCCATCTCGTCGGCCAAAATGCCGCCAAAACCCTTGTCGCACAACGTGTTCAGCCATTGGAAGCCTTCGACCTGATAAGGGCGCAGAATATGCTTGAGACTATCCGGCACTTCATACGACTTAGGGTCGATGATCTTGAGATCGTCGATGTATTCGGTGAACGAAGCGTCCTTGACTACATCGGAGCCGTCATCCGGCAGCTCACCATCCAGTAGGAATGCTCGACCGCCCGGCAACTCGATCAGCCCGGAGTTGAGCTGCTGCTCGCTCAGATCAAGGTCGCTGGCCAATCGGTCCAACGTGCTGAGATTCGCGCCGCTGAGTTTGACCAGCGTGCCGTCCTTCAACTGATGGAATCGTTGACGCCGACGATACGAAGACAGCAAGGCACCCACTTCGTCCGGCGGTACTTCATCAGCGAGGGGTGATATCTCCACCAAATTGCCTTTGATGGACAATCCGACTTTGACGCTTGGCGGCTTGGGCGCGATCAGCCGGTCAAAAGCCGGTGTGGTGAAGACCTCCCCTACTTCCTTCAGTGCGGGCAATCCCTCGTCAAAAAGACGAACAATCTGCGTGGTGTCATCGCGATCGATAGTGGCCGCATCAGGCACGAATTGTTTGGCGGTCTTTCGCGCGGCCGGCGTTCGGAACCCATTCACCGTCTGATGAGTGGCGGCCGCAACGCGCTTGCGCTGGTCAGGCATGGTAAAGAATTCACGTACTACATCGATCGCAAGATGCTCAGCGTCGAAATCACGCCCAATCACGCCCCGAGACAAGGGGATGGAACGCTCATCCCTAGCATGCACCGTCGGGCCATCGGGTAGCAACGGGACAATGGCATCGCCGTAGCGTGCCTTGACCTCACATTGCACACCATGCTCATCGCGATCCAGATAAAACTGGAGACTGCATTCCGTAGGGCTTAATTCAGCCAGCTCGCGAGGAATCTCACTGGCCTCCAACAATCCGGCGCCAACCAGCTGAGGCAATAGCGTGCGTGCGAACAGGGCGATGTCATCGCCGGCGATGACCTGCCCCTCGCCATCGGGTTCAAACATGTCTCCCAGTAATCCCCGCAACGGAATCAATCGTTTCGGGCAACGGACGAATCGGCATCCTGCTGCGCTTTTACGCTGAGAGCCCGCCATCATGGCGGATACCACACCGGCCGGATTAGCGGAGGCGAGCAACAGCCATACATTCTTGCCGCCGTCAATCACGGTTTCCACCGCTGGCACTCCGGTAAGCAGGTATCCGGCATCCGGACCATACGTATTGAAATCACGCCGCGCAATGCGCATGAGAAAATCTGGCTCGCCACCATCAACCGGCACCGATGCAGGCTGCCCGGAGAACCATGTGTTCAACACGAGCTGTACGCCTCTGCCCTCACGTACGGACAGCAACCGGGCCACTTCCGGTGCTGAAAGTGTCAGGTGACGATCGATGGCGATATGCCCGTAATACCGGTCCTGCTGCTCGGCCGCACGACGCACGGCCATCGCGTCGTCAAGGAAGCCCAGCAGTGGGCGCGAATCATCGTCGAACATATCCGGCGTATGGGTAAAGGCAAGCTTCTGCCCATAATCCGTATAGTCGCCGTTCGCCATGGTAAGCACAAATTGCGGAATCGATTTCAGTACATAGCTGGACCCATTGGAAGTCGATCCGATCTTGAACTCCACGCTCCACACGCCATCGATGAAACTCAATATCGGAACAAGCTGCACCTGTCCCAAGCCCACAGTCTCGCTATCGCCCTGATACCCGCCGCCGCGGGTGCCGGCACGAGAGCCATACCCGCTATTCGTATGTCGTCCACCTGCGCCATTTCGTCCTTTTGCAGTATCGAATCGGCGCATGAGCGCATTGCGGCGACGCGCTTTGGCTTGAGCATCTTGCCTATCGACGTGCTCCATATAGTCAATCAGCGTCCGAGACGGCCTCACAGCCCCGGCACGGTACCCTTCAAAACGCTGCGGATCATCGCAGAATATGAAGGCGAGCGCAATCATGTGCTTGCACATGCCATAGCCACGGCCGTAAGCCGGGCATGAGCACTTGCCACCGACGGCTTCTCCCGTGTCGAGGTCGAATTGCACGCTGGTACGATACTTACTCGATGGGCTGGTGGTGCCACGTAGAATGCCGTCAAGCTCGGCATACCCGGTTCGATGATTTTCGCTGTATACCGGATTGATAACCATGGTGGCCGCTTTGCGCGCAATGCTACGGGCACGAGCGAGCACGGCATTCGACGATGACGATTCCACATCGTTGCGTAACGCAAGGATAGGGACGGCATGGGCTTCGGCACGCTTCGCAGCCCCGGCGAAATGGCCTTCGTCCTCATCTTCGAACCATACGGAACGTCCTTGCCTGAAACGATAGGGCATAACCGCATCGGCGGCGGACAAACTGTCCGTTCCGCCAAACGTTACGGCTCTACTGCCGGCAGCGCCTGCGCCACCAAGCATTCCATCTGCCTCGCCAGAGATACCGCCTATACCGCTGCTCTTGCCGGCAAAGAGACTCCTGTCCTCATTAGTGTCATCTGTGTCATCTGTGTCATCTGCGCCATACCGATCATCGTCGTAATCGGCACCTTCGTCGCCTCCCCTTTTCCAAGGATTGCGACGGCGCAACGCATGGCCCCAGGAAACGCCGGAATCATCATCCTCATAAGGCAGGAGGTCATCGTCATCCGCATTATCGGGAACATGGCCAAATACACCATACCCTTTACTCATGGGCGAGCCTCCTTTCCAGCGAATGCATTTCAGCCCAACACTTCCATCCTAGACGAAGCGCGCGGTAGCCTTAATGCATGGATGCAGACAAGCCGGCGCAACGCAAATCCTATGCAGGGAACACCACGCTCGAAATCTTCGAGGTGCTGTGGCGTCACAGCTACTTTGGACATGGCCTGACCGTGCGGCAAATACTCGATGAACTTGCCCGTAAACACCAGCTGGAAGATCCAAGCGAGCTGCCGACCGAGAAAACCATACGAAATCAGCTCAAAAAGCTTACCGCCACGGAATTCCTCGGCAGGCATATCGGGCATCTCACCGAAAGCGACCTTGCCGGCATCGAATGCAAGAATCCACAACCCGGCTGGTATCTTGACGCATTCCTATCCACCGCCGAAATGCGACTGCTACTCGACAGCCTCACCTTGTCTCGCATCAGCCTCGACACCATGGACGATCTCATCGGTAAAATCCGCGAACTCGCAGGTGCCGCTGGGCAAGCAGTAGGTTACCTTGAGCACGTGGCCACCTACACGCATATCAACGGCGAGTTCCTATCCACCATCGACCAACTGAATCAGGCCATTGAAGAAGGCCACGGCGTAACCTTCCAATACCGTGATTACGGCCCGGACGGCACCCTGATACCGCATAAAAGCCGTACGGGCGCAGGTCGAATTACCTACACCGCCGACCCTTACCAGATGGTGTACAAGAACGGACGGTATTACCTCATCTGCCATCTACATGGCGAGGATAATCTCCGCATTTTCGTGGTCAACCGAATCGCCAACGTCAGCGCCAAAGGCAGGAACGGCACAGTGCCACTGGAAAAACCAGCGCCGGCTGATTTTGATGCAGTGAACTTCATGCGTCACCGCCCGTATCCCGTAGCCGATGCCCCGATTCGCATCCGCATGGCCGTACGAGACGAATCCATGCTCAACAACGTGTTCGAATGGTTCGACGACCCTCAGATCAAACATTCGGCGGACGGCACACAGTTCGAAGTCATCGTCGATGCTCCCGAACGCGCTGTGTTCTGGTGGGCATTGCAGTATTCCTGGGATGGCCGCGTAGTGATTCTTGAGCCCGATTCGCTCAAGCGCAAACTCTATGATGCCGGGCGTCGCATGGCCACAGCCTATGCTCCCGAATGATGCAACATCACATCGCACACCTCCTTGTCGAGTTGTTCACCAGCGAATTTCACCGGAGAACCTATCATCCCACCACCAATCACGTTCGGTAATTTTTTACCGAACAACTCGATTTCAAGCCATTCCACGAACTATGGCCCCCGCCTAGCCGTACTTGACGCTAAGGTGGAACCATCACATGCCGCGATGCACATGCAATGCAAACGCAACGATATGTAAGGAGCAACTATGAGCGAAGAGCGTACCGCATGGGGATGGGGTCTGGCCAGCGTAGACGCCGCCGGCACCACCCTGGACGTCTGGTACCCCGAACTGAATCTCGGTGAGGCACCGGCCGAGGCCGATCGTCCAAACCACAATTTCGGCACTCTGGCTCACGATGAAGCCGACGCCCGTGGCATCCGCCGCGTGCCGGTATTCGTCGTCAGCCAGTTGGACGAGCCGATCAGCAACGCCGCGGACGCTTACCTGAAACTCCATCTGATGAGCATGCGCATGGCCAAGCCGAACACGCTGAACCTCGACGGCATCTTCACCCAACTCGCCAATGTGGTGTGGACCAACTACGGCCCCTTCGCCGTTGAAGACTTCACGCTGCGCAAGGCCGACGTCGAACGCGCCTCCACCGAAGCCGCTCTCGCTTTCGCCTCCCAGGCCGGACTGCCTGCCGCAGCTCCTGCCACCACCGTCAACGTGCTCGGTGTGGATAAGTTCCCGCGCATGATCGATTACGTAGTGCCCACCGGCGTGCGTATCGGCGACGCCGACCGCGTGCGCCTCGGCGCTTACTTGTCTTCCGGCACCACCGTGATGCACGCCGGATTCGTGAACTTCAATGCCGGCACGCTCGGCGTCTCCATGGTCGAAGGCCGCGTTTCGCAAGGTGTGGTCGTGGGCGACGGTTCCGATATCGGCGGCGGCGCCTCCATCATGGGCACCCTCTCCGGTGGCGGCAAGCTGCGCAACTCCATCGGCGAGCACTCGCTGCTCGGCGCCAACGCCGGTATCGGCATCTCCCTCGGCGATAACTGCACCGTCGAAGCCGGTCTGTACATCACCGCCGGCACCAAGATCACCATCTGGGACAAGGCCAAGGCCGCCGCTGGCGAACCGCTGGAAGTGGTCAAGGGTGCTGAGCTCTCCGGCAAAGACAACATTCTGTTTATCCGCAACTCGGTGAACGGCCGCATCGAAGCCCGCTACCGCAAGGTGGGCATCGAGCTCAACGAAAAGCTGCATAAGAACTAAGCAGTCAGCCCATATTGGGTGCCTAGCGGTTATGTAAACGCCTCATTTGGTATTCCAGTGAGGCGTTTTCTCTTACTAACCGAGGGTTTGCCCCGCTGACATGTTCTCAGCGGGGCAAACCCACCAGCAACCCTGGGTTTTGCACCGATAAGACGATATCAGCGAAGCAAAACCGCGACTAAGTCAACAAACCACCCCGCTAAAGCCCTCTCAGTGCGGCATAGTCACAACAAACTCGAGGGTTTGCTTCGCTAACACAATCTCAGCGGGGCAAACCCTCGGGTGAATCAATATTTCTTACGCAAATTATCATGTAGCGAGCAATCAGCTCCCACATATCGAACAAACCGGCATCACCGGACCACGCAGAGCATTTAGCGCTCGTCCATCGGCACGAAATCGCGCTCGACCGGACCGGTGTAGACCTGGCGTGGGCGGCCGATCTTGGTATTCGGGTCGGCCAGCATCTCACGGTACTGCGCAATCCAACCGGGAATGCGGCCCAGTGCGAACAGCGTGGTGAACATGGCCGGATCGAAGCCGATCGCCCGATAAATCAAGCCCGTGTAGAAGTCGACGTTCGGATACAGGTTGCGCGATACGAAATACTCGTCGTTCAACGCAATATCTTCAAGCTCGGTGGCCACAGCGAACAGCGCGCGCTCGTCAGACGGCAGCTTCTGCGTATCTTCGCGCTCCATGATCTTTTCCAGATACTTCTTGGCAATCGCCGCACGCGGATCATACGACTTGTATACGCGGTGGCCAAGGCCGGAGATCTTCTGGCCATCCTCCTTGGCATCACGCACGAACTCGGCCACAGACTTGCCGGAATCACGAATCGCCTTCAATTGGCGTAGTACGGCCTCATTCGCGCCACCGTGCAACGGTCCGGACAGGGCATTGACACCAGCGGCCACCGCCGAATACAGGTTAGCGTGGGCGGAACCGGCGATACGCACCACCGAGGTCGAGCAGTTCTGCTCATGATCGGCATGAATAATCAACAAACGACCCAAAGCATGCACATACAACGGGTCAGATTCGAACGGCTCGTACGGCACAGCGAAGCACATGCGCAGGAAGTCGTCCACATAGCCACGCGCGTAATCGGGGTACAGCATCGGCTCATCGCGACGACGGCGGAAGATGTACGACACAATCGTGCGGGCCTTGGCCATGATGATCTTGGCGGCCTCATCGAGCTGGTCGGTGTCGGAGATATCGGTGGTGTCCGGATAGAACGTGGCCAGCGCATTGATGGCGGAGGCAAGCACGCTCATCGGATGAGCGGAGCGCGGGAACGAACCCATGAAGGTACGGAAGTCTTCGCCAACCATCGTCTTGTGGTTGATGTCCGCGCAGAACTGCTCATACTCAGCCCTGCTCGGCAGCTCGCCGTGGCGCAGCAGCCACGCCACTTCCAGAAAATCGGAGTTCTCGCACAACTGCTCGATGGGGTAGCCACGGTAGCGCAGGATCGAATGCTTGCCGTCGATGTAGGTGATTTTCGATTCGCACTGTGCGGTGGTGAGGAATCCGGGGTCGAGCGTTACCCAGCCGTCATTGCGCAGCTTGGAAACGACGATGCCATCCGGCCCTGCACTAGCCTTCACCACGGGCAGGTTGAACTTGTTCGAATCGACATCAAGTTGTGCCGTTGCCATTCGCGCACCTTCCTCTTCATGAACCACTTACCCCAAACATTAACGTTCACGCGTTCGCGAACGCTAGTGTTCGGTACTTTATGTCTTCTGTGTTACCGCCGGCAGACACCGGTCGATACACGAAAGCCGAAGTGCGCTCATGCTATCAAAGCAAACGCACTTCGGCTTGTTACGTCTCGAATTCGCGGGAAAACCGCAAACATATAGACGGTTGATGAGATGCCGATCGCCCATCACAGGCCAATCAGGCACCCGCCATACGCCAAACGCCAATCAGAGGTTGGTGCGATCGGTGAAGATGATCGGGCCGTTCTCGGTGATGGCGATGGTGTGCTCGGAGTGGGCACCGCGCGAGCCGTCGGAGGCACGCAGGGTCCAGCCGTCCTTCGGATCCTGGAAGATCTCGTCGGTGGTCTTGAGGAACCATGGTTCGATGGCGATGACCAGGCCTTCGCGCAGCTTGTAGCCGTGGTGGGCGCGGCCGTCGTTCGGTACGTGCGGGTCGCCGTGCATGATGTGGCCCACGCCGTGACCGCCGAACTCGAGGTTGATCGGGTAGCCGTATTCGCGCGCGATGTCGCCAATGGTGTTGGAGATGTCGCCGAGACGGTTGCCGGGCTTGGCCACGTCGATGGCGGCGGCGAGCGCTTCCTCAGTGCACTTGATGATGCGCAGGTCTTCGGGGTCCGGGTCTTTGCCGACCACGAAGCTGACGGCGGAATCGGCCACCCAGCCATCCACGGAGATGGCGAGATCGAGGGAGACGAGGTCGCCGTCCTTCAGGCTGTAATCGTACGGCACACCGTGCAGCACGGCGTCGTTGACGGAGGTGCAGATGTAGTGGGCGAACGGGCCGGTGCCGAAGTCAGGAGCGTAGTCAACATAGCAGGATTCGGCGCCCTTGCGGTCCACGATCTTCTTGTGGACGAACTCGTCGATTTCGAGCAGATTGGTGCCCACCTTGGTGGTCTCCTGCAGTTCCTTCAGAATGCCGCCGACGAAACGGCCGGCGGGCTTCATCTCCTCGATTTCACGAGGGGTCTTCAATTCGATCATGAGGTTCTTTCTACCTTGTTGAGACTTGTTCTCAACTCTAGCCCAGCCCGGGGTCAACCGCCAGAGCATCACCCGTGGTCTGCCTAGGGTCCGCTAGTAGCCTATCAACGGCCAAGGCCGAGAAAAAGCGCCCGGCAGATACATAACCTGCACGGGCGCTTTGGATTGATTGTCCGGAGATTGATTGTCTGGAGCGCGAGATTACTTGCGACGCTTGCCGAAAGTGAACGCGCGAATCACCGAAGTAATCCCCATCACCACCATGGCACATCCGCCGAAGATAATCATGAATACGGCGGAGCTCAGCGGGCTCATCAGCACCACGAAGCCGGCGATAATCGAGATGATGGCATAGGCGATGGCCCAGCCGGAGCGCGGGATGCGCCATGATTCGACTAGAGCCATCACGCCTTCCATAATCCAACCGAAACCGACCATCAGGGTGATGAGTAATGCCAAGGTCTGACCGGTCATACCGTAGTTTCGTACGACTACGACGCCTCCGAAGGTCAGCAGAATGCCGACGAACACGTCCAGCACACGCCAGCCGCCCGGCAGACCCGGCTCCACGAGAGCGCTGACGATGCGCACCACGCCGGAAATCACGAAATACACGCCGAGCAACAATGCGGCCAAAGCCAGCGTCTTGTTCGGCACCAACAACAGCGCAGCGCCCAAGGCGATGGCAGCCACGCCCACCACGCCGTAAATGATGCGAATCTTGGTCTTGGCCTTTTCCGGCAGCCATTCCTCGATCAGGTGGAATGGACTGAAATTGCCGACATACCAGTTGGTCTGCTGCCAGCCGGGTTGACTTTGATCGCCCCATGAACCATTCGGCTGCCCGTCCGCTTGGCTATTCGATTGGCCGTCCGCCTGATACCGCCGACCGTCCGGACCCCATGCTGGCTGGCCGTTCGGGCCATAGTTCGGATTGTAGGCGTACGGGCCGTAGTACGGGTTCTGGTTCGGTCCGCCTTGTGGCTGGCCGTTCTGCGCCTGCTGATTCTGAGTGTCTTGCGCTCCCGGCGCACCTTGCGGAGGATATTGGCCGCCATGATTGCTGTCATACGCGCCATACTGCGGTTGGCCCGGTTGGCCCGCCGGATTCGGCTGGCTCGGCTGGCTCTGGTTGGGCTGGCCCGTCTGGCCATTCCACTGACCCTCGTTTGGATTGCTCATCGTAACTCCTTAACTCAAGGTCCATATTCAGATTCCACATACCATGTTAGGCAAGTTACCTAATTTGAACCATCACTACAGTTAGGCAATCCGTCTAGTTCACTGACAGCGCAATACCCATAACGCAATATCTGCATCACCAACGCTTCTCCCCCGCCGCGATTAGGCTTAGGGCCATGACCAACGAAACCGAAACGCTGACGTCGGGCATCGACCCGGCATCGTTCTCCTCCGTCATCAAGCCGACCAATGACCTGTTCCGCTACGTGAATGGTCCATGGATCGACACCTACCGCCTACCCGACGATCGTTCGCGCTACGGCTCCTTCGACAAGCTCGCCGAAGACGCCGAAAACCAAGTGCGCGACATCCTCGACGCCGACGACTGCCCGGCCACCAAATCGCAGGCTCTGTATCATTCGTTCCTGAACACCGACGCCATCGAGGCCGCCGGCCTTGACCCGATCCGCGATGAGCTTGACCTCATCGATTCCGCCATCGACAAGGCCGCTCTCACGCGCGTGCTCGGCACCATCAACCCAGCCGGCGGCCCCGACCTGTTCGGCTTGGCCGTTTACGGCGACCCCGGCGACCCGGACCGCAATATCGCCCACCTTGAGCAGGCCGGCCTTTGTCTGCCGGACGAAGCCTACTATCGTGAGGACCACTACGTCCCCGTGCGCGAAGCATACGTGGCGATGGTCGCCACCCAGCTGGTGAACGCCGGGTACGCGCCCGCCGCCGAATCCAACGGTGGCGATGAACTGCCGGCCAACACCGGCGATGACGAGAGCAATGCTCCCACCACGGTTCCCAGCGAAGCCGCACTTGATATGGCCCGACACTTCCTTGCCGTGGAAACCAAGATCGCCGCCAATCATTGGGACAATGTGGCCACGCGCGATTCGGTGAAGACCTACAACCCCACCGATTACGCCGATTTGGCTGCCACGCTGAAGAACTTCGATCTCGCTTCCTGGATCGACGCCTGGCAGACCGCCTATGACGCCACCGAGGCTGCCAAGGCTCAGTCGATCGATTTCAAGTCTGTGTTCGCGCGCATCATTGTGCACGAGCCGAGCTTCCTCACTGGTCTTGATGCGTTCTGGGCCGAGGCCGATCTGGCCGACCTTAAGCTGTGGGCCCGTGTTCACATGATTCTGGGCTTCGCCTCCTCCCTGTCTCGCGACTTCGACACCACCAACTTTGACTTCTACGGCAAGGTGCTCTCCGGTGCCAAGAAGCAGCGCGATCGTTGGAAGCGCGCGGTGAGCCTGGTCAACGGCGTCTGCGGTGAAGATGTGGGCCGCGAGTATGCGCGCCTGCACTTCCCCGAAAGCTCGAAACGCCGCATGGAAGAGCTGGTCGCCAATCTGATTGACGCCTACCGCGTGTCCATCGCCAATTCCGATTGGCTGGGCGAAGACACCAAGGCCAAGGCTCTGGAGAAGATCTCCAAGTTCACGCCGAAGATCGGCTACACCAACCACTGGCGCGATTACTCGGCACTGAGTGTCTCCGCGGATGCGCTGCCCGCCGAGAACGCCAAGGCCGCGAACCTGTACGAGACCGGCTACCAGCTGGCCAAGGTCGGCAAAGCGGTCGACAAGGACGAATGGCTGATGAATCCGCAGACGGTGAACGCCTACTACGAGCCGAGCATGAACGTCATCGTGTTCCCGGCCGCGATTCTGCAGCCCCCGTTCTTCGACCCGAAGGCCGAGGATGCGGCGAATTATGGCGGTATCGGCGCAGTGATCGGACACGAGATCGGCCATGGCTTCGACGATCAGGGTTCGCAGTATGACGGCGACGGCAAGCTCAACAACTGGTGGACCGACGAGGATCGCAAGAACTTCGAGGCCCGCACCGGCGCATTGATCGCCCAGTACAACAGCTTTGTGCCGCTGCAGCTGGCAGAGAAGTACGCTGACGAGTCTGATAAGGCGCCGCACGTGAACGGCGCGCTGACCATCGGCGAGAACATCGGCGATTTGGGCGGCGTGAACATCGCGCTCAAGGCGTATGCATTCGCGCTCGGCAAGGCGGCAGGTAAGCCCGACGCCGAAGAAGACGGCTCCCCCGCCGCCATCAAGGCACTGCTCGATACCGCCCCCGAAATGGACGGATTCACCGGCCTGCAGCGCTTCTTCCTGAGCTACGCCTCCATCTGGCGCACCAAGAACCGCGACGAGCTGGCCGAACAGTACCTGCAGATCGACCCGCATTCTCCAGCCGAATTCCGCACCAACGGCATCGCCAGCAACGTGGACCTCTTCTACGATGCCTTTGGCGTGACCGAAGGCGACGCCATGTGGCTCGCGCCCAAGGACCGTGTGAGCATTTGGTAATCCCCGTTATGTAAGAGAAAACCGCTGTGCTTGCCTCGATTACAGGCGAACACAGCGGTTTTTCATGATGTATGGTTGGCACTCAGAATTCGGATTCGCTGGGATCGGAAGATTCGGCGAAACCGTCGACGTAGGTTTGTTGGGCTGCGGACTGTGGCTGATTAGCACCAGCGTCCGGTTGCGACATGACGGCATCGGCCATGGACGCAGCCGCTGACTCGGTTGATGGCGACGGCGATTGGCCGGAATCGGAGGTGACCCCAAATTCGACGGGGCCAGATTCCGACGAGGTCGCATACGGGTCCATACCCACACCGGATGCGGCACCGTCCACACTATATTGCGTTGGCCTCATGTGCGGTGACGATGCTCGTTGCCCGTTTCCGCCATCCATGCCTTCGGCGGCACCGTTGGCATTGCCGTTACCGTTGCCACCATTGCCTCCGTTCCCATTACCGGCACGCTGTGGCTTGATCAGCGACGTGGTGCCGAAGGTCAGGTCATGCCCAATGTTGGTGGCTTCGAGAACGGTTCTACTGCGCGGTTCGCCTTGCTCATTGGTCCACTGCTCGGTGATGAGTGAGCCGACCACAATGATGCGGTCACCGCGGCGAACCGAACTGGCGGCGTTCACGGCCAAAGCACGGAACGCTTTGACGCCCACCCATGCGGTTCCGTAATCCTCCCATTGTCTGGTAGTCGGGTTGAGTCGACTGCGCGTGCTGCCCATACGGAATGTCAACACGCGGAAACTCTCAGTTCCGCCTAGTGTCGGATCACCGGCCACAAAGCCGGTGACGGTCACTGCTGCTTGTTGATTTGCCATGATCGGTCCTTTCCTCGGCCTGCTGGCCTGTTGTTTGGATGTGGACCGCCGGAGCCTGTCTCCGGCTTCATTGCCGGCTTGCACGCCCCAGCGGTACCTCCACTGTGAGGCATGGCATTTGAAGCGCACAAGGGCAACTGGCAAATGTGGATACTGTGACGCAGTTGAAATTTTAAGAATGTGGATAAATTTCGGTTATCCACAACAAAGCGCCATTCTGCGACTGAGCAGAATGGCGCTTGATGCGATTAACGCCGAGGCTGAGTAAGTGGGACTCAGCTGAGGGCGGCGAAGCGCTCGGCGAGCGCGTCGGCGGCTTCGGCGGCGGGCACGGCGACCTTGTTTTCGCCGTTGCGGTCGCGCAGTTCGATGGTGCCGTCGTTGACGTAATCGCGGCCGACCACGGCGACCAGCGGCACGCCGATCAGCTCGGCATCCTTGAACTTGACGCCCGGAGACACCTTCTTGCGGTCATCGTAAATAACCTCAAGGCCCTTGGCCTCAAGCTCGGAGACCAGCTTCTCGGCACCTTCAAACGCCACGGCGTCCTTACCGGTGGCCACCACGTGCACGGCAGCCGGGGCAATCACGGACGGCCAAGCCAAGCCGGCTTCGTCGTGGTGTGTTTCGGCGATGCAGGCCAGCACGCGGGAAACACCGATGCCATAGCAGCCCATCCACACCGGCACGGCCTTGCCGTTCTGGTCGAGCACCTTCAGGTCCAGTGCCTTGGAGTACTTGAGACCCAGCTGGAACACCTGGCCGATTTCCACACCACGCTCGAAGCTCAACGGACCGGAACCGTCCGGGCTCATGTCGCCGTGGCGAACCTCAACGGCTTCCACCACGCCGTCGGCCTTGAAGTCACGGCCGTACACCAGGTTGTAGTAGTCGACCTCGTTCTCATCGGCACCAGTGAACCAAGCGGAACCCTTGACCACGTGCGCGTCGACCAGGTAGCGAACCGGGTTCTTCACGCCAGCAGCCTCGGCCTGCGGGCCAAGCACCATCGGTCCGATGTAGCCTGGCACCAGTTCGGGGTGCTGCTTCAGGTCTTCTTCAGTGGCCTCCTCAAGCTCGGCGGGAGCGAACTGGGCTTCCAGTCGCTTCATATCCACCGTACGGTCGCCGGGCACGCCGACGACAATCACTTCACGCCACGGCTCGTCATGCTCTTCATCCTCAGGGTGCTTGACGGTGATCACCACGTTCTTGAGGATGTCGGAAGCCTGCCATTCACGGCCATCAGTACGCGGGTGGTCGGCGTTGGCACGCTCGATCATGTTATCGATGGTCTTGGCATCCGGGGTGGCTTCCTTGGAAGCGGCGGGAGTGGCGGAAGCATCGATTTCCGGTAGCTCCGGAGTGCTCAGGGCCTCAACATTCCATGCCTTGCCGGAAGGCGCCAGCGCGAAGGTATCTTCGCCGATCGGCATCGGAGCCAGGAACTCCTCGGATGCGGAGCCACCCATCGGGCCGGACATGGCGAACACAGGTACGTACTTCAGGTCGAGACGCTGGAAGATGCGCTCGTAAGCGCCGCGCTCGTCATAGTAGGCCTTGCGCATGCCTTCTTCATCAATGGTGAAGGAGTAGGCGTCCTTCATGATGAATTCGCGGCCACGGATCAGGCCGGCGCGCGGGCGGAACTCGTCGCGGTACTTGGTCTGGATCTGGTACAGGGTTACGGGCAGGTCCTTGTAAGAGGAGTACATGTCCTTGACCAGAAGGGTGAACATCTCCTCGTGGGTGGGAGCCAGCAGGTAATCGGCCTCGTGGCGATCCTTCAAACGGAAGATGTTATCGCCGTACTCCTCCCAGCGATGGGTGGCCTCGTAGGGTTCGCGCGGCAGCAGGGCCGGGAAGTGTACTTCCTGGGCACCGATGCCGTTGATCTCCTCGCGGATGATGGCCTCGATCTTGTTCAGCACGCGCAGACCGAGCGGCAGCCAGGTCCAGATACCGGGTGCGGCCTTGCGAATATAGCCGGCGCGCTGCAGCAGCTTGGCCGAATCGACATCGGCATCAGCGGGGTCCTCGCGCAGGGTGCGCAGGAACATGGTTGACATACGAAGGGTATTGGAAGTCATGTGTTCCAAGATATTCGCGTGAACCGACAAGCCCGCCTGCTATTCGCACTATTCCGGTCTTCATCTTGGTATTCGGACTCACTCGCGCAACAATGACGGCTAGAAGGGTAGGAGGGCACGATGACGCAGCCGAACCAGCCATCAGTCGCGCAAGAGCGATTCGGACGTTCGTCGGGACGGCTGACCGCATCACAGGTTATTGAGACATACGCCACCATCCTTGCCGGTGTAATACTTCTCGGCCTCGCATGGACCAACCCGCAACCGTATGCCCCGGTGGATCTTATCGCCGGCCTGTCCGGAGCGGCCGCGCTGATTGTGGGTGTGCGTTTGCTGCAAGCACCGTTGATCTACGGCACAGTGATTCTTATCGTCAGCACGGTGACTGTGCTGTGGCCATGGCGGGCCGAATTCTCCCGCCACTACTGGTGGGTGTGGCTTGCTTTGGGCGGCATCATTCTGATTGTGGCAGCCGCGCGCTATGAGGCGAGCCTCAAATCGATGAGGACGATCGCCGCGCGTATTGGCGATCTGCGCTAAATCGCGCGGGCGACTTCGTGCGGATGATAGTGCGAGAGATCCGAACTAATCACGATGACGGTTTCCGGTCCGCCCCACAAAGCACGCAACACATCGCCCATCTCTTGTGGCGTGGCGTCGCCCGCGTTCAACGGCACAATAGTGAGGTCTGGGCCGAGCACGGTTTGCAGGAACGGAATTTGTACTTCCACGGCATGCTCCTGCGTATGTGTGGGGTCATTGACGATCATTGCGGGAGCCGGTGCCCCCGGACGAGCATGTGTACCGGAACGAAGCGGCTCATCGGAAGCCGATTCCAAGCCTAAAGCTTTACGCTCAGCAACAACATCTACCGGCACCGTGCCCAGCGGCGTTTCAAACGCCGCTGCGGTAGAGCAAGCAACGCCTCACACGGCCACACGGTGAGTCGGCCCCACAATTACCGCACGAGTCACGCTTCCCCGCCCTCGTTCGAGCAAAGCATAGGCAAGGGCCGCCGTGCCGGAATACACATAACCGGCATGCGGCACGATTACAGCCTTTGGCACTCCCGCTGGAAGCGTGGGCTCCAACTGTTGCAGAACCTCTCGACTGTAACCCAATTGATGAGTAATGAGTTGCTTGAGCGCTGTGCGGTCAGCGGGGTAGAACGAACCAGCCACCGCTGACGGACGTATTGCGCCAGTGATTTTGCCGCTGCCGCCTGCCGCGCTTGCTGCATCTGACGCACTAGCCACACTAACCGTATCGATTTGCACACCGGCCCGGGCGGCCTCGCGAACCTCATTGTTTCCACGAAATATCTCGGATAGCACCATAACTACCACCGCTTATTCCATGGTAGCCGTTCAGTTCCTCAATGAAGACAAGTTCGCAGTGTCTTCTTCGGCTTCAAGGGGCCGATTCCGCCCCTTGGAGACATCTACTTGCGTTTCGAGGGGCTGGTCATCCGCTCAATCGCACATAGAAACGGCTTCATACCAACGTCATTCCGCCGTTTTTAAGCGTTGTCTACTTGGACATCAGCCCCTTGAAACGGAAGTAGATGTCCCGAAAACTCAAAATCCGCCCCTCGAAGTGCAGAAACACTCAAATTAGCGGTCGCTCGATATATCGACCGTCAAAATAACGCGTCCTGGGCGAAGTCATCATCGGGATTGGCACCAAATTCGTCCGGCTCAGCAGGTTTGAACGCGGTTGCACCTTCATCGGCCAACTGGTCGGAGGCCGAGGCCGAGGCTTCGCGCAGGTCGCCGTCGAGCACCACGGCATCGGGCGAGACGAGGAACATGCGTTCGTTGACGCCAGCCAAATACAGTCCACCCAGCGATTCGACTCGTGACAGCGCCACATATCCCATGCCCGGCGCGAAGGTGCGCTTCAGGTCCATAACCGCACGGTCGAGCGTCATGCCTTGCGATTTGTGGATGGTAATGCCCCACGCGCAACGCAGTGGCACTTGAGAGACGGAGGCGAGCACGGTGTCGCCGTCCATCATTTCCCATGTGGCCTGTTTCATGGTGACGATGTTGCCGTTTTCGAATTCCACGATCGGCCAGCCGCCCTTGTTCTCCTGCGCGAAGCCGCGCACGGTGCCGAGCGAGCCGTTGACGTACTGGCGATCGGTGTCGTTGCGCAGGGCCATGACAGCCGCGCCCTCCTTGAGTACCAGTCGCTCGGGGGCCAGCATGTTCTTCTTGAGCCGGTCGACCAGATTGGCGGGACCCGCGGTTTCGGCGTGGAACTCGTGCGGCTCAAGCATGATCTGGTTCAGGCGCATGTCGTTGAGATTGTCGGCCTGCCGGTTCACCGGGAATAGGTGGACGGCGACCTGGCCGGGCTCGGGCAGTTTGCCCAGACGGGTGACGAGCACGTCACGGTCGGACTGGGTCACGTCGCCTTCGCGAATGTCGGTGAGCACGGTCAGCAGTTCGCCGGTGTCCTGACGGTGCTGTTCGGTCAGATAGCAGATTACCGGGTTAAGTTCAGGCCATACCAATGATTCGGTGATGAAACCTTCCGGGTTAAGCCCGGCACGGGCATACCGTTCGCGGCTGGCGATGAATTCGGGGGTGGGGGCGATGAGGTCGCGGTTGCGCCCGGACACCGAAACCGGCGGCAGTTGGAAGAAGTCGCCGGACAGCACGACCTGGATGCCTCCGAACGGGCGTGGGTCGCGACGCACTTCGCGGCAGACTTGGTCGACCATGTCGAACAGCCATGCGTGCAGCATGGAAACCTCGTCGATGACGAGGATGTCCGTAGCCTGAATCTTGCGTTTGCGCCGGGATTTGATGAGTTTGAGCAGACTCGGGCTCAGGGCGGTGGCCACGCCGACGCCACTCCACGAATGGATGGTTTGGCCGTTGATATGCGTGGAGGCGATGCCTGTGGACGCGGTGACTGCCACACTGGCGCCGTCGGCCCGAGCCTGGCGGATGAACTCGTTCAAGACATAGGTCTTACCGGCACCGGGCGCACCGGTCAGGAACACGTTCGCGCCGGCGTTCAGAACGGCCAAGGCTTCGGTTTGGCGCATATCAACCTCTCTAGACTCCCCTCAGGGAGGGGAGCCAAGTACGGCGGACTACTTATTGAGGATGCTGGTCGAGACGATGTCGGCGGCGATGGCCTTGGAGGCGGCATCGTCCGGCCCGGGGACCGGGGCCATGAAGGCCTTACGGTAGTAACGCAGCTCGTCAAGCGATTCGATGATGTCGGCGAGGGCGCGGTGGCCGCCGTTCTTTGGCGGACGGTTCTCGTAGACGGCCGGGTACCAGCGGCGGGCGAGCTCCTTCAGGGTGCTCACATCCACGCTGCGGTAATGCAGGTGGCTCATGAGGTCCGGCATGTAGTGGTCGAGGAACTTCTTGTCGGAGCCGATGGTGTTGCCGGCGAGCAGCGGGCGCACGCCTTCCGGAGTGAAGCGCAGCACATAATCGGTGACCTTCTGCTCAGCTTCTTCGAGGCTCAGTCCATGCCCCCATTCGTTGATCAAACCAGAACGGGTGTGCATGTTGCGCACGAAGTCGTTCATATGGTCCACAGCCTTCTGACTCGGCTTGATAACGAAATCCACACCTTCATCCAGCACATTCAAATCGAAATCAGTGGGCACTACGGACACTTCGAC
Source organism: Bifidobacterium longum subsp. infantis ATCC 15697 = JCM 1222 = DSM 20088 (assembly GCF_000269965.1). Lineage (NCBI taxonomy): Bacteria > Bacillati > Actinomycetota > Actinomycetes > Bifidobacteriales > Bifidobacteriaceae > Bifidobacterium > Bifidobacterium longum. Next base: position 661,295 of record NC_017219.1, on the reverse strand, counting down.
CAGTTCGTCACCGCCGAAGATATCCAAGCCCGTCATTTCGCAGTCAATCCAAATCAGGCGCGAATCCTTTGCGCTGTAAGTTTCTGCATCATGGCTGTCGACCATGGTAAGCCTCTTTTCGTCATGTCACCCGTTATTACAAGAACAGTTCAGACTATACCCCATCGCATACAAGCTATCTCGAGCCACATACGCGAAAAGGGCCTGCATAAGCAGACCCTTTTCACAAGGAATCAACCCCTAACTAGCGCAAGCTAGCGGGCATCAACCGATCAGTTGTTGTGGAAGCCGGAGTAGTTCGGGGCTTCGGCGGTCATCACGATATCGTGCGGGTGCGATTCGCGCAGACCGGCATCGGTGATGCGGATGAACTTGCCACGCTCCGGCATCTCGGCGATGTTGTGGGCGCCGATGTAGAACATGGACTGGTGCAGGCCACCGAGCATCTGGTAGAGCACGGCGTTCAGCGGGCCGCGATACGGCACTTCGCCTTCCACGCCTTCCGGCACGACCTTGTCGCTGGAGGTCACGTCGGCCTGGAAGTAGCGGTCCTTGGAGTAGGACTTCTTGCCGCGCGGGGCCATGGCACCGAGGGAGCCCATGCCACGGTACAGCTTGTACTGCTTGCCGTGCAGGAGCACCTTCTCGCCCGGGGCTTCCTCACAGCCGGCGAGCGCGCCGCCGAGCATCACGGAGGAGGCGCCAGCCACGAGGGCCTTGGCGATGTCACCGGAATAGTGGATGCCACCGTCGGCGATGCAGGGGATGCCCGCAGCACGGCAGGCCTGAGCGGCCTCGTACACGGCGGTGAGCTGCGGGACACCGACACCGGCAACGATACGGGTGGTGCAGATGGAGCCGGGGCCGATACCGACCTTGACGGCGTCCGCGCCAGCCTCAATCATGGCCTGGGCGCCGGAACGGGTGCCCACGTTGCCGCCGATGATCTGCACGCCATCGAAGGCGGAGTCGTGCTTCAGGCGGGAAATCATGTCGAGCGCCAGACGGGCCTCACCGTTGGCGGTGTCGACCACGAGCACGTCCACGCCGGCCTCCATCAGAGCGGAGGCACGCTGCCAGGCGTCGCCGAGGAAGCCGACACCGGCGGCCACGCGCAGACGGCCCTGCTCATCCTTGGTGGCGTCCGGGTACTGCTCGGTCTTGACGAAGTCCTTGACGGTGATCAGACCGGTCAGGCGGCCTTCGTCATCGACCAGCGGCAGCTTCTCGACCTTGTGCTGGGCGAGCAGACGGTGGGCGTCATCCTTGGAGATGTTGGACGGACCAGTGACCAGGTTCTCCTTGGTCATGACATCCTTGACCTTCAGGGTGTCGTAATCATCGGAGGCGATGAAGCGCATGTCACGGTTGGTGATGATGCCGACGAGCTTGTTGTCCTTGTCCACAACCGGCAGACCGGAGATGTGGAACTTGCCGCACAGCTTGTCGAGATCGGCCAGCGTGACCTCGGGGCTGACGGTCAGCGGGTCGGTGATCATACCGGACTCGGAACGCTTGACCACGTCGACCTGAGCGGCCTGGTCGTCGATGGACAGGTTGCGGTGCAGCACGCCGATGCCGCCGTTACGGGCCATGGCGATGGCCATCTCGGACTCGGTCACAGTATCCATGGCAGCGGAGAGGACCGGGGCCTTCATCACGATCTCGCGGGTCAGATGAGTGCTGGTGTCCACTTCGGAAGGAATGACATCCGTCTCGTTCGGCAGCAGCAACACATCATCATAGGCAAGGCCGAGCTTGGCGAAAATCGGGGGAAGGGGAGCATACGCCGACTGGGCGTTCAATTCATCAAGGTTTGTAGCCATGTAAACACTATATGAAAATGCGCTGACCTTCACGACACACGCTTGTGAGCGCTCACTTATCCGCTGCCGGGTCCTGCACCTCACCCACCTGCGAGTCCCGCGAATCCGCAGGCGAATCAGTCATCGAATCCGCTGCCTGAGAGCCAATCGAATCCCGGCTCCCCCCTACTGCAGACTGCGATTTAGAGACTGAATACTGCGCGTTCTTTCGCGCGGATTCGAGCGTCAGGTTCTCGGCTTGGATCTCGGGAATACGATGCCGCAGATAGGGGTACATCGTGGCTATGGTGAGCACCACCACGGCGATGGCCATGCCCACGGCCACATGCTGCGCTTCGAAGAACAGAATCGTCAGCGAACCGAATGCGATCAGCGCGGCCCATCCCCACAGGATCAGCACGGCGCCACGCACCGAATGCCCGATCTTCAGCATGCGATGGTGCAGGTGCATACGGTCCGGATGCATGGGCGACTGGCCTTTGGCCAAACGCCGCACAATCGCCAGACACATGTCGAGCACAGGCAGGAATAACACCAGAACCGGCAGCAGAATTGGTATGAACACCGGCAGATAGATGCTGGCATGAATCGAGGCCGGGTCAAGACGTCCGGTCATCACAATCGAAGCGCAGGTGATGAGATAGCCAAGCAGCATCGAACCGGAATCGCCCATGAACAGTTTGGCGGGATGCCAATTATGCAGCAGGAAGCCCACGCAGATACCCACCATCATCACGTCGATCAGCGTGGCCAACGAAGCATAACTCGGGGAAGACCGGGCGATGATATACGAATAGGCGGCGAACGCTATGCCACCAATCGCCACGATACCGGCCGCCAGACCATCGAGGCCATCAACGAAATTGACCGCGTTGATCGAGGCGACGATCAGGAATGCGGTGATCGCCATGGACAGACTCGGCGAGGCGGTAATCAGCGAATCGCCCAAAGGCAGTGAGATGATCTGCAATCCGCCCCAGGCCACGAATACGGAAATCAGCAGCTGACCGGCAAGTTTCAGCATCCAATCGAGATCCCACAGGTCATCGGCCATGCCTAGCAGACTGATCATGATGCCGCCGGCAAGAATCACCCACATCTGATGATTGCCGTTGAACAATCCCGAGAGAAAAGGCAGCCGACTGGCGAACACGGTAGCCACGGCAAAACCGATAAGCATGCCAAGGCCGCCCATGCGCGGCGTGGGAATGGTGTGCACGTCTCGGGCACGCACCTCGCCAACCGCACCGATTTCGATGGCGACGTGGCGAATCAGCGGAGTCACCAGCCAGGTGACGCCACCGGCGATGGCGGCAATCAGTAAGTAGATTCTCATGCGCCAAGTCCCCCGCCGTTGAGGTGGAGGGCCTTGCGAATCACGTTTTGGGCGATGACGCCTTCACGCAGGATCTCGATGCCGTCGCGCGCATACGGATCGGCTTTGACGACGGTGCTGGAGACATGGCCTTGGGTGGGACCGCCGTCCAGATACAGGTCGACTTCGCTGCCGAACGCATCAACCGCCTCCTGGACGGTCTGTGCGCTTTCGTCGCCGGAACGGTTGGCGCTGGACGCGGCCAGCGGACCAGTGGCCTTGAGAATCGCGAGGCACAGCGCCGAATTGGGGATGCGGATGCCCTGCGTGCCGGGGCGACCATCGGCGGTGTCGGCCAAAGTCTCCAACGTGCAGTCGGGCCGGGCTACGGCAATCGGCGAGAACGCGCCGGGCAGGAACGCCGCCGACAAACGATTCAGTGGAGACGGCAGGTCTAGACTGAGCTCATCAAGCTGGTCGGTGGATGCGAGCAGTACCTGCAACGCCTTATAGCGCGGGCGACGCTTGAGCCGGTAGATACGGTCGATAGCGGCCTTATTACGCGGATCGCACGCCACTCCATATACCGTATCCGTTGGAATGACGACCAATCCACCATCCCGGATGACACGCGCCGCCTGTGCCAGCGATTCATCCGTGACCTTCAGCGTTGTTCCGCCCTCCACGCTCACGCCACCTCCGTTCGCCTGTGTATTCACAATCTACCATTGCACCATTGCGCCCCGACTTGCATAGTTCATCATCGCTCGTTTGCCGTACTGCCGTTTTCCGATTCGCCCCACACGCACAGACCGTAGATACAATGAGTCCATCCATGCTCTTTCGCGAAATTACAGGAGTGTTCAATAAGCGAAATCAATGCTGAATCCACCACCGTGGCCGTGGGCAATCCGGCCCATCCGATTCGCGAAATCACGGACGCGGACGCCTCCGCCCTGCAGCATTACGCGCAGTAGCACGTACCATAGTGGCACATATCAATGTTCCCGCCGGCGTACGTCGCCATGAAGCAAACGCCTCAAGCGTTTGTAGACGACATCCGTCAGCGGGAACATTGGCACTGCAAGGCGTTACGCGCCGAGATATGCCTTGCGAACCTTCTCATCGTGCAGCAAGTCCGAAGCCTTGCCTTCCATCGTTATCTTGCCGGTTTCCAGCACGTAAGCGCGGTCGGCTATAGACAAGGCCATTCTCGCGTTCTGTTCCACCAGCAGCACGGTGATGCCGCGCTGGCGCAGCGTGACGATGATGTCGAAGATTCCCTTGACCAGCAACGGAGACAAGCCCATCGACGGCTCATCCATGAGAATGGTCTTCGGGTGACTCATCAGGGCACGCCCCATGGCCACCATCTGCTGCTCGCCGCCGGAAAGCGTGCCAGCCAGCTGGCGACGGCGTTCCTTAAGACGCGGGAAATAGTCGAACACCATCTCAAGATCCTTGCCGAGGCCGGACTGGTCCTTGAGGCTGAATGCGCCCATCTCCAGGTTCTCCTGCACGCTCATGCGGGTGAACACATGGCGGCCTTCCGGCACATGTGCCATACCTAGGGTGACGATCTTGTTGGCATGTGTTTTCAGCAGATCATGCCCGTCATAGGTGATGCTGCCGGATTTTGCCGGTACCAGACCGGTGATGGTATGCAGAGTGGTAGTCTTGCCGGCACCGTTGGCTCCGATCAGGGAGACGATTTCGCCGTCATCCACATGCATGCTGATGCCTTTGACCGCGTCAATCGCGCCATAAGAGACACACAGATCCTTGATTTCCAGCATCAGCGTGCTCCTTCTTCTTGAATCGTCTTGGCGATGCTCGGCTCCGGTTCAGCCTTGGATGTGGAATCGCCGTCGGCGTCATCATTGTTGTCGCTGCCCAGATAGGCGGAGATGACCTGCGGATTGTTGGCGATTTGCTCAGGCGTGCCGGAGGCGATGGTACGGCCGTAATCGAGCACCTGGATGCGCTGGCAGACGCTCATCACGAGGCTCATGTCGTGTTCGATCAACAGGATGGCGATGCCGAAACGGTCACGAATCGTGTTGATGCAGTGCAACAGATCCTCGGTTTCGGTGGGGTTCATGCCGGCGGCCGGTTCATCAAGCAGCAGCAGTTTCATGCCGGTGGCCAGTGCACGCGCGATTTCGAGCTTGCGCTGCTGGCCGTAGGGCAGGTTGGCCGCCTGGGTGGTGGCCAGTCCCTCGAGGTTGAAGATGCGCAGCAGGTCGATGGCCTTCTCATGCATCTCGTTCTCCTGCTTCCAGAAGCCCGGGGTACGGAAGATGGCGCTACCCATACGGTAGGTGAACGACTCGTCGAAGGCGACGAGCACGTTCTCCTCAACGGTGAGCTGCTTGAACAGTCGGATGTTCTGGAAGGTACGGGCGATACCGGCACGCACGACCTGATAGGTCTTCTTGCCGTTCATCCGGACGCCATCCAGCCAGAATTCGCCTTCAGTGGGCTTGTACACGCCGGTCAGCAGGTTGAACACCGTGGTCTTGCCAGCGCCATTCGGGCCGATCAGACCGATGAGTTCACCCTTGTTGATGGTCATGTTGAAGTCGGATACGGCCTTCAGACCACCGAAGGTGATGCCGAGATGCTCGGCTTTGAGGATGGGTTGACTGTTATCGCTCATGGTCAGGCCTCCTTCGTTGCGGTCTCGGGGGTCTCCGGCTCGGCATCCGCCTTGGCGGCGGATTTTGCGCCTTTACCAGCCGTTCCGCGGAGTAGCATGCGGTTGACCAGCCTCGGCAGCGAGAGCTCCCACGAACCGAAGATGCCTTGCGGGCGGAAGATCATGACCAGCACCAGCACCACCGAGTAGGCGAGCATGCGGTAATCGGCGAAGGCACGCAACAGCTCGGGCAGGATGGTCAGGCCGATGGCGGAAACGATCGAACCGGTGAGCGAGCCCATGCCGCCGAACACCACCATGATCACGTAGTTAATGGAGTTGAGCCAGCCGGCCATGGTCGGGTTCAACGAGCCGATGTACTGGGCGAAGATACCGCCGGCGATGCCTGCGAAGAACGCGGAAATCGCGAACACCAACACCTTGAGATACGTGGTGTTCAGACCCGATGCGCCGGCCGCGATCTCATCATCACGAATGGCCTTGACGGCACGGCCGTACCGGGAGCGACTGAACATGAAGAGCACGACCACGGTGACCACCATGATCCAGAACACGACATACAGGTTGGCGGTGCGGTCAATGCCGATCAGTGCCTGTCCGGCGGCGCCCTTGTCGAGGCCCATTCCACCGGCGACCTTGAGGTTCTGGATGATCACGCGAATGATCTCGCCGAAGCCCAGCGTGATGATGGCCAGGTAGTCGCCGTGCAAACGCAGCGCCGGGATACCGATCAGAATGCCGAATACGCAAGCCACGATGCCGCCAAGTAGCGTGGTGATCAGGAAACGGGTGGTGGGATCGATGCCGATGCCAGCGGCCACCATGTACTTGGAGGCCAGCGCAGCCACGTAGGCACCGATGGCCTCGAACCCGCAGCAGCCCAACGTCAGCTGTCCGAGCACGCCGATGGTGAGGTTCAGCGAGGTGGTCATGATAATGGCGATGCACGCGGTCATCATGATGCCCTTGATGTAGGAATCAGCCAAGCCGGATTCGCACAGCGCCATCACAACGCCGAATGCGGCAAGGACGCCGATGAAGCACACCAGATAGGACTGTTTGGTGGAAAGCATTGTCTTCTTCATCGGATCAGACCTTCTCCCCTTCGTTCTTGCCCATGATGCCGGACGGTTTGACGAGCAACACAATGATCAGGATGGCGAACACGATGGCATCGGAGAATGCCGAGGTGATGATGCCGCCCGTAATGGTACCGATATAGGCCTTGGTGAGGCTTTCGATCAGTCCGATGGCCAGACCACCGATCATGGCACCGGGAATGGAACCAATGCCGCCGAGCACGGCGGCGACGAATGCCTTAAGACCCAGCATGGCGCCCATCATCGGGGAGACTTGTGGGTAGGCGGCGCAGTACATCAGCGAGGCGACTGCGGCCAAGCCGGAGCCGATGGCGAAGGTCAGGGCAATGGTGGAGTTCACATTAATGCCCATGAGCACGGCGGCTTCCTTGTCTTCGGAAACGGCGCGCATGGCCTTGCCTTGGCGAGTGAATTTGACGAACAGTTGCAGACCGGCCATGATGACCAGGCCGATGACGATGGTCAGCAGGGTGTCACCCGGCAGTTTCAGCTTGCCGAACGCGATGGATGGCAGGTGGAAGATAGTCGGCACGGTCTGGAAGTCGGCGCCGAAGACGGCTTGGGAACCGTTCTCCAGCAACAGCGACATGGCGATGGCGGTAATCAGGGCCGTCATGGAATTGCCCTTTTCACGCACCGGCTTGTACGCGGCCTTTTCGACGATGACACCGACGGCCACACAAACCAGAACGGCGGGAATGACCGCCACCCAGGCGGGCAGTCCCATAGCGACGATTGCGGGAATGGTGAGCATCAGCACATAGGCACCGACCATGATGAAATCGCCGTGGGCGAAGTTAATCAGTCGAATAATGCCGTAGACCATGGTGTAGCCCAATGCCACCAGCGCGTACACGCTGCCTATTTTCAGGCCATTGAACAACTGGCTGACAAACATGATGATTTGATCCATCACTGCTCCCCCTTTCTTGTAAGTATTTCGATTGTTGTCTGCGATGAATGCGCAGAATTATTGGTATATCTATTGCGAATAATGTGGCACCGTACGACGCGACGCGATGCCCCATGAAAACACGAAAGGGAGAGGGACGGCGAACCGGCCACTCTCCTGTTCATGCGGACATCATGTTATGACATCGGAATCATGCGGCGATAATTCATGGAATTCACTTGGGCTGCACGGTGGTGTTGTACACCGGCTTGCCGTCCTTCATTTCCAGCACGATGACGGACTTGGTCGGGGAACCGGACTTGTCCATAGTGAACTTGCCGGTCACACCGTCGAAGTTCATGCCGGTCACGGCGTTGCGCACATCCTCACGAGTGGCGTTCTTGCCGGCCTTCTCTATGGCCTGCTTGAGCATGTAGATGGTGTCGTAACCCAGAGCGGCGAAGGTGTTTGGCTCGGCGTTGTTCTTCTCCTTGTAGGACTTGATGAAGTCCTGCACCTTGGTGTTGGTGTTGTCGTCGGCGGAGTAGTGGGTGGTGTAGTAGGTCTTGTTGTACTGAGACTTGTCACCGGTGAGCTTGAGGCCATCGTAGCCGTCAGGGCCCATCACGTAGCCTTCGAAGCCCACGGAGCGAGCCTGCGGAATGATGTACGGGCCAGCCACGGAGTAGTAGTACGGCGCGTAGAGCAGCTCGGCGCCGGAAGCCTGAATCTTCTGCAGCTGGGCGGAGTACTCGGTATCGTCAGCGGAAGAGGAGCTCTCCTTGTCCACCACTTCGAGGCCAAGCTTCTCGGCGGCCTTGGCGAAGGCCTCGCCCACGCCGGAGGAGTACGGGTCACCGGTGCCGTACAGCACGGCGACCTTCTTGACCTTCAAGTTCTCGGCAGCGAAACGAGCGGCCACCTCACCCTGGTAGGAGTCCTTGAAGCACGTGCGGAACAGGTAGTTGCCGGTTTCGATGGAGTCGGAGGTAGCGGCCGGGGCGATGGTGGCCAACTTGGCCTGATCGGCCAGCGGAGCCACGGCGGCAGTGGTTGCGGAGATGGTCGGACCTGCCACGGCGAGCACGTTGTTGTCGCCGGACAGCTTGTTGAAGGCATTGGAAGCCTCGGTGGCATCGCCCTTATCGTCCATGGACTCGAGCTTGACCTTCTTGCCGTTGATGCCGCCCTTGGCGTTGATCTCGGACACGGCCAGCTCGAAGCCCTTGACCTCGGCCTCGCCGTAAGCGGCGGCGGTACCGGAGTTGGTGGTCACGGTGCCGATGGTGATGGAGTCGCCGGAGGCCTTGGCGTTGGAGCTGGAGGAATCATCCATGCTACCGCCGGAGCAGCCCGCAAGGGACAGCGCCATTACCGCGGCCGCACTGGCCGCAATGAACTTAGTGGAAAACTTCACGTTCATCCTCTTCCTTCTTCCTTGGTATTTCAACATCGTTCAACTCAATCGTCGCGCGGGATATGCGCGTGAGACGTCCATCCACATACAACGGAATCGCATCGCGGCTCGTGGCCGTCATCTTACGTCTCTCTCAATCATTCGATGTTCATCGCGGACTGTTATACCCAGACCGACTTTGAAGCCGCAATAACCTGCTCTTATTATGAGACGGCGTAATTGCGGAAAATGAGAAGAAGATTCCGGGAAAACGCGGAAAAAAGACAGGAAAAGCCTGAAATTTTTAGAAAATATCAGGAAACCGCGAACAGATAGCGATCCCGGCCGGTCCAATCCTTGCCGGTGTGGGCCGCGGTAAATCCGATGGCCTTGGCATAGGCCACCAGACGCTCACCTTGAGTGAGATCATGCTCCATGACCAATACGCCGCCAGGCTTGAGCAGTCGGTACGCGCGTTCGATAATGCGCTCAGGGATGAGCGTGCCGTCCGCCGAACCGCCGTACAGGGCCAGTTCAGGGTCCCAGTCGCGTACTTCCGGCTGTTCGGGAATGTCGGTTTGCGGCACGTAGGGCGGGTTGGTGATGACGATATCGACGGTGCCGTCCAATTGGGCCAATGTGGCGAAGGACGTGGCATCCGCGATTTCCAGATGGTAATTCGAGGCAATGGATGGGTACTTTTTCGCGGTTTCCGACAGATTCCTTCGCGTCCATTCGGCGGTGTTCGGCGACAGCTCCACCGCCCACACCTGGCTGCCGGGCACCTCGCTGACAACGGACAGCCCAATCGCGCCGGAGCCGGCGCACAGATCGACCACACAAGGATGGATCATGCCGTTTCTTGTCAGCCAGTCAAGACCGGCCTGCACCACGGTTTCGGTTTCCGGACGCGGAATGAACACGCCAGGGCCGACCTTCAGGTCGAGATAGCGGAACGGCGCATGACCGGTGATGTATTGCAACGGCTCGCGCTTGGCACGGCGGGCAAGCATGGATTGGAAGCGGGCAAACCGTTCGGCTGTGCCAAGCTCCTCCCCCATCAACAGAGCTTTGTCGACATCGCGCAACTCAACACCTGCCGCCTCGGCAAGGAGCAGTTTGGCATCATGCTCAGGCGTCTCAATACCAGCCTCACGCAATTGCACGGCGGCATCACGAATCACATCGGCAGCAGCCATCACATCCCTATCTTCCGGTGCCTTAATTATCACATAATGTAAGGGTTTGGCCGGTAAATGCGATGCTCGACCGTAGGCTTGACCGAACGGCCTAGAGTGTGTCGAGCATTGTATCTACCGGCCAAACCCGCTCACGCTACTATCACTGCTGGTTGGCCAGACGGTCGGCTTCGTCGGCTTGGATGTCGGAATCGATGACGGCCTGCAGGTCGCCGTCGAGCACGGCGTCAAGGTTGTAGGCCTTGTAATTCGTGCGATGGTCGACGATACGGTTTTCCGGGAAGTTGTATGTGCGGATTCGCTCGGAGCGATCAAGCGAACGTACCTGCGAGTGACGCATGTCGGCGGCCTCGGCGGCCTCCTGCTCATGCTTCATGGCCAGCAGGCGGGACTTCAGCACGCGCAACGCGGCGGCACGGTTCTGAATCTGCGACTTCTCATCCTGCATGTTCACTGTGATGCCGGTGGGCAGGTGGGTCATGCGCACGGCGGAATACGTGGTGTTCACGGACTGGCCGCCGGGGCCGGAGCTCATGAAGATGTCGATTTTCAGGTCTTTCGGATCGATCTCGATCTCGTCGTCATCCTCGTCGGCCTCGGGGAACACGATGACGCCCGCGGCGGAAGTCTGGATACGGCCCTGCGATTCGGTGACGGGGATGCGCTGCACACGGTGTACGCCGCCCTCGTATTTCATCGAAGCCCACACGCCGTCTTCGGGAGCGGGCGTGCCCTTGGCGCGGATGGCAATCTGCACGTCCTTGACGCCGCCGAGCTCAGTGGTGTTCTCGGACTGCACGTTCACGCTCCAGCCACGCTTCTCGGCGTAACGGGTGTACATGCGCAGCAGGTCGCCGGCGAACAGTGCGGCTTCTTCGCCGCCGGTGCCAGCCTTGATTTCCATGATGGTGTCGCGCGCATCATCCGGGTCACGCGGGATCAGCGCGGTGCGCAGCTTCTCTTCGACACCGGGCAGTTCGGCCTCAAGACGCTTGGCTTCCTCGGCGAAGTCGGCGTCTTCGCCGGCCATCTCCTGAGCGGCTGCCAGATCGTCCTTCACCTGCAACCAGGTTTTGTAGGCACCCACGATGGCACCCAGTTCGGCGTGACGACGGCCCAGCTTGCGCAGCTTGTCCGGGTTGGACACGACTTCGGGGCTCGCCATCTGCTCTTCGATGGACTGGTACTCCTCAAGCGCGGTTGCCGCCGCCGGGAACTGTTCGTCTGCCATAACACACTTTCTTCTGTATGGTGCTGTTCTGTTCGATTATTCGATTGCGCAGGTCAATGCTGCATCAAAACTTGTCAAAGAATACAAAAACGCCAGTCCTCGATCGGGTATGCCGGAGCATGCCGAATCGAATCGGACTGGCGTGAAGTATGCTACTTGCTCTTCTTGCCGTAGCGCTTCTCGAAGCGAGCAACGCGGCCACCGGTGTCAAGAATCTTCTGCTTGCCAGTGTAGAACGGGTGGCACTGAGAGCACACGTCAACGAACATGTGATCCTCCTTGCCAGCGGTGCGGGTCACGAAGGTGTTGCCGCACGAGCACGTCACCTCAACGGGGTGGTAATCAGGATGGATACCCTGCTGCATTTTACGTCTCCTATGGATTCGGGGGACCCGGGTCGTCATGCCCCTATGGCAGGACGTGAACCGGAACCTAAGGGATTGTACGCGCCTGTCTGGACGTGAAGACGCGCTGTGCCGCCGCAGGAGGCGACGCAAAAGAGTGGGGCCGCAGGGGCTTGAACCCTGGACCGGGCGATTATGAGTCGCATGCTCTAACCGACTGAGCTACGGCCCCACGTTCGCTGCGTAAAACAGCCAACTTGCAAAGTGTAGCATGAACCCACCAACGCCGGCACACGCGCCATGCACCCATGCCATGCACCCGCCAGCACAACAAGCAGCATCTCCCGGCGCTACTTCTCCCCCATGTGTACCCCAACGGGTTCTCGATGAACCGTCGCAAGCCCATTTCGGCCGCGCCATATAGCGAGGGATGCAGCGCCACCGGCGGCACGAACACGCGGATCTTCACATTCGGGTATCCCAGAATTTCCGAACGCAGCCGGCCTTCAAGCACGGTGGCCAGCTCGTCGCCGAAGTGCGTCCACAGTCCGCCCAACAGCACCGTATCGACATCCACCAGATTCACGGTGGAAGCGATGGCGGAAACCAGCGCATCAGCGGCCTGATCGACCACTTTGGCCACGTCTGGATCCCCCGCACGCCAACGCTGGAGGAATGTATCGATGGCCTCGCTGCTGGTGGCATCCCCATCTTCGGCAATGCCGGCAGCCTCGACCAAGGCGCGACGGCCCGCAAACGCCTCAAGGCACCCGTGGCGCCCGCAGCTGCACAACGGCCCATCCATCGCCACGGACAGATGGCCGATCTCGCCGGCGAATCCGTGCGAGCCCATCACCACTTCGCCGTCACGCACCACCGCGCCGCCGACGCCGATATCGGTAGACAGGTAAATAAAGGAATCCGTGCGATCCACCACATTCAGGAAGGACGCACGTTCGGTGGCATACCCCGGAATCTGAGCGATGGCGGCCATCTTCGCTTCGTTACCGGCCACCACATCCAGCCGGCGTACCACGTTGAACCGGGTGAGGTTGACGTTTTCCCAACCCAGATTGCGGGCCACCAACAGCCACATGTCGTCGGTGACGATGCCCGGCAGCGCAAGCCCGGCTCCCACCACTTTGCAGCCACGTCGTTTGAGTCGGCTTTCCAACGGGAAGGTCATCGCATCGAGCTTGGCGAAGATCTCGTACGGGTCAGTGCCGGTCATATCCTCACTCACCCACTCCTGACCGAGAGTGTCGCCGTTCAGATCGAGTGCCAGGCAACCGTAGCCATCGGTGTTGATCTGCAGGCCGATGCCGGCGATGGACCCGCCATGAATCTCCAGCGGCGTGCTGGGCCGCCCATATGTGGTGGAGACGACCGACTCGCCTTCCTGCACCACGCCACTATCGATAAGCATCGAGGCCAACAGCGAAAGCGTGGCCTTGGTCAGGCCCGTTTCCTTGGCCAGGTCGGCCCTGCTTATGGGTTTCTCCGCGCGCAACAAAGTGTCGAGAACCACCGACAAATTATGGTTGCGCAGATCCTCCTGATTGATCCTGCGTAGACTTGCCATTGGCTCCTACCTCCTTGCACCCTAAGCTTTGAGCGTCTTGTGGACGCTCTCATCCATAGATCACACCATTGATATTGTGCGTCAAACGATTGAATCGGACCGCGCCTTCGCGTGTTTCCGTTTGCAATTGAACGTTGATACAGTATAGTTTAATCGTCTAACTTATTGGCTATGGCGCGCCGAAACTTTTGATCGCAACCCCTCATCGAGGAGGAATGCATGACGAGAGTACTGGTTGCCGGCGTAGATACGTCAACCCAATCAACAAAGGTCCGCATCACGGACGCCGCCACCGGCGAACAGGTTCGGTTCGGGCAGGCCAAGCACCCGGATGGCACCTCGGTCAACCCGGAATTCTGGTGGGAGGCCTTCACCAAGGCCGCCGAGCGGGCCGGCGGGCTCGACGATGTCGCGGCCCTCGCGGTTGGCGGCCAGCAGCACGGCATGGTCATTCTCGACAAGCAGGGCAACGTGATTCGCGATGCGATGCTCTGGAATGACATCAGTTCCGCCCCGCAGTCCGCCACCCTGATCGACAAGCTCGGTGCAGCTCCGGCCGATGGCGACGAACCGGACGACGTGACCGCCCGCGGCAAGCAGCGCTGGGTCAAGGCCGTCGGTTCCTCCCCCGCCAACTCCAACAGCACCACCCCTGCCAACACCACTGCCATGGTCATCACCCTGATGATCGGCTCGTTTGTGGCCATTCTCAACTAGACGCTGATGATCTCCGCACCGCCCACGTTGATGCATGAATTCGATGTGCCCGGCAGCACCGTGCAATGGCTGACCACCGGATTCATGCTCACCAACGGCATCATGATCCCGATCACCGCGTTCCTCATCGAGACCTTCACCACGCGCCAGCCGTTCCTGTACGCGATGGGCATATTTGCAGAATGATCTTGGCGTTAATGCACTGGTGTCCGGTCTGGTGATGATGCCGAGCGGCATCGCCATGGGCATCCTGAACCCGGTGGCAGGCAAGCTGTACGACCGTATCGGTGGCCGGCCGCTCGCCTTGCTGGGCTTCGCGATCATGACGTTTGAGGCTGTGCTACTGGTCACCATCATGAACACGCACACCGCAGCGGCCATGCGCACCGGAGTGCCGGAAGCGGCGGCATCGGCCATTGGCGTGCAGGCTTCGTTCAGCACGGTCGCCATTGTGTGCGCGGTCTGTTTGGTTGCGTCCCTCTTCGTTCGCGACCGTGGCCGCCGACTTGGACAGCAGCGTTAGGCGGATCCTTCACCGATTGCCGGCCTTCTTGATCAGCGCGTCCAAAGTACCGGCTTGGCGTGCGGCTTCCGCATCTTCCCAGTCGAGACCGGTGTCTTTGGCCCTCCCGTAGAAAAACCGCACCAGACCGGCAAAGTCCGGTTTATATCCGGTTTCCCGGAATGAACGGGCCAGCGAATCACCGATTTGCGGGTCATCGGGCCTTCGTGCCTCATAGATCGGGATGGCACAGGATCTCCACACGCCTCTCACATGTGCGATGCGATTGACGATCATGCCGCCGTGCGCACCATCGTATTGCGAGGCGGCATGTGCGTCCGCCACCTCGTAGACACCACCATGAATGATGTCCTCAACTGTCAGACGACCTTTGACCGCGCTGGCATCGCGAATCCAGAACACCGAAGCGAAATTGGTGTCATCAAGTTCGCGAAAATCACGTATCTCGCGTGTGCCGATACGTTCGTCCTTGTCATACATGAATTCGGCCAAGGCTAGGAATGGCGAGATACCTGCGCCTGAACCGTACTGCAATTCGATACGTAAATCTTCGGATTCATTGCCGGTCAGTCCAATACCGCTGACAGTGCAATCATAGGCAAACCAATCCCAGAACCACCATTCGATCATTTGACGCAGGTGCTTTGAATACGTTTTGAACGGGTTCAGATTCACTTCGCGATAATATATGCGTCTCGCTTCGGCATAGACGGCGAGATTGCAGCGTTTGAACGTCTCGGCTACGTCTTTGGTGTCCAGCATTGCTGGCAAACCGGCATTTTCGGCAGTAGTAGTGGTTGCGGTGCTCATGGCGTTTCCCCCTTCATGTGATGTGGACGGCGGGCTACGTTGCCCGCCGTGAGGCACACTGTATGACGTTCGTGCGGTGGCCCGCAAGCCCGCATGGCGAGATGGTGGATAAGTGGAAAACCCAATGATTCCAAGGGGTATGGAATGTGCATAACAGTGGCTACCGTCGGTGGATAACCGCACTTTCTTGCAGGTTATCCACTGATCGCGCAGCTGTTATCCACCGTCTCTGGGTTATCCACATCGTCTCTGGCGTGTCGTCCACTGTCAGCAGTCGATTTCTGCTTCGTTTGGCGTGTATAAGTGCACGGTGAAGTGTATAACTCCGCGCATTAGACATATTTGCTACTGAGAAAGGTCCCGAAATCGCCTTCGAACGCATAGCTACACTCAGCAGATGTATTCAGCATGGCAATAGACCCACTTAGGCATCGGAGAATGATTTTCCCTCGCTTATAGAGTCGGCAAAGGTCCAACACCTGTCCCAACGCCGACGCTACTGCACTGGCAGCGTCGGCAGAGGCCCACAACTCGGCACAGCAACGACACTAAAACCGCCCAGCATCGTTACACGTCCAAGTTTTGGCCGCTAACGACGCTTAACGAACGCTTAGCGTCGGCAGCAGGTCACGCACTGGTTCTCCACCGACGGTAGCGCTCCTTAGCGAAGCCAGCCCGCCACTCTTTGGCACATCACCGACGCTTAGAACCTCCAGCGAACCCAACCAGCCAACCGCTGGCAACATGACACCACCCACACCCCTCAGCGAAACCAACCTGCCAGCGCATGGCACCCCAACACCGCTGAGAACACCCTCCACCAGTGCACATAAAAAAAGGCTGGTCATAGCGGTTGCGATGTAATCGCATCGTAATCGCGATGACCAGCCTCGGGGGTTGGGCTGCAACGAGCACCGATATGAATCAGATAATGATGCCGTTGCAGTGATCGACTTCATGCTGGATAATCTGCGCAGTCCAACCGGCGAAGGTGGCGTGGCGGGCGCGGAACCGACGGTCCTCGTAGTTGACCTCGATACGGCGGTAGCGCAGTGTGCGGCGTTCGCCGGTCAGCGACAAACAGCCTTCCTGGGCGTCGAAGGCACCGTCCGAAGCGGTGATCACGGGGTTGAACATCACCGTAATACGCCCGCCAAGGTCTTCATCCACGAAGACGATGATGCGTTTGCCTACGCCAATCATGTTGGCGGCCATGCCCACGCACCGTGAACGGTTGGCCTCCAGCGTGTCTACGAGGTCTTCGATCACCTGCTCGTCGCCGGGTCCGGCCACTTCGGACGGCGTGCGCAAAAACGACCGCGAAGTCATAATAGGACGTTGCATGTTGGAATCACGCTTCTTCGTGCCAGTGGGGGTTCTGTCCGAAGGTGTGGCCTTCGGGGTTGTCCATCGCGGCGATATCGGCCATGTCCTGATCATCGAGTTCAAAAGCGGTCAGGTCGAGGTTCTGACGCTGGCGCTCCGGGTTCAAAGACTTCGGGATGGCCACGTCGCCGTACTGGAGGTGCCAGCGCAAAATGGCCTGGACCACGGAAATACCGTGCTTGGCGGCGATACGCTTCAGGTCTGGGTCGCGCAGCATCTGGTTGGCGCGGCCCAGCGGGCTCCATGCCTCGGTGATGATGCCGTGCGCGTTGTCGTAGGCCAGCTGTTCGCGCTGCTGGAAGTACGGGTGCAGCTCGACCTGGTTGACGGCCGGCGTCACACCCGTATCGCGAATGAGCAGGTCGATGTGGCCGGGCAGGAAGTTGCTGACGCCAATGTGCTTGACCAAGCCGCGTTCGCGAGCTTCGACCAGCGCTTCCCATGCCTCGACGAACTGGCCTTGGCCTGGGTTCGGCCAGTGAATCAGATAGAGATCGATGTAGTCGAGACCCATACGGCACACGCTCTCCTCAATGGTGAGCAGCGCCTCATCGTGAGCATGGTGGCGGCCGGGCAGCTTGGACGTGACGATGATGTCTTCACGCGGCACGCCGGATTCGCGGATGGCGCGACCCACCACACCCTCGTTCTCATAGTTGAACGCAGAGTCGATGAGGCGGTAACCCTGATGGATGGCGAACTTGATGGCGTCCACGCCGGCTAGACCGTTGACCTTGTACGTACCGAAGCCGGTGGCGGGCAGTTCGAGGCCGTCGTTGGCCTTGCGGATCGGAGTGACTGGTGGTTCAAGCATGATAGTTTCCCTGCTTCTCCCGTGATGGAATGTCGGTTCCATCATAAAGCCAACCAATCCGCCGCGGGCGTACTATTTGACTTCTCTCAATTCTGGCGGTCGGCGAGTGGAGAATCGGAACATGAGCGCGGCAAGAATCACGCCAAGCACGGCCATGCCGGTGAACACCATCATGCTGCGTGGGAACGCGGCCGTATACGAACCGGCCGCATCCGCCCCATCATTCGCGGCGATGCCCCCACATTGCCGGACAGCGCAACGAACACCACATCCATAATCACGGTGCCGGCGAAGCCGATAAGGATGAACTTGGGCGGGAAGTGGTTCTTCAGCATGCCGCCGATCACCGGGCCGATGGCCGGTGCGGCGCAGGTGACCAGGCCGACTATGCCGAGCATCGCGCCACGCTGTTCAAGTGGCGCCTTCTCCAGAATGATGTTGGTGATAAGCGGCAGGGAGATGCCGGCGCCGAGCGACATGACCAGTCGGGCGGCGAGCAGCATCGGGAAGTTGACCGCGAGTCAGCGTAGCGACGCCGAGGAATGCTGACGTCGCCCACGCGCGCGGTGCCGGTATCTTGCCCATTCGCTCACGTTGGGTTTCGCCATTTCCGGGAGAAAAACAACAGTGCGGTGATTCCCATAACGAGAATCACCGCACTGTACTGTTTGCGATTATTTGCGATTATTTACGCGTTGCTATCTGCGTCGCGCGCGTTATCTACGCACCGCCATCTGCGTCAGCGAAGAGCCAGATTGGCGGCACCGATGAGGCCGGCGTCCTGGCCCGCGACTGCGGCGACGATCTTGGCGTGGCCACGGTAGGCGCTGCCTTCCAGGAAACGCTGGTAGTTGTAGCGGGCCGGCTCCAGCAGAATGTCTCCAACGGCTACCACACCACCGCCGATGACGAACAGGTCCGGATCAAGCACGGCGGAAACGGCGGCCATGGTGCGGCCAAGCCATTCGCCGATCTTGCCGAACGCATACAGGCCAAGCACGTCACCCTCCTGAGCCGCTTGGGACACCATCGGTCCCTCCAGCTTGGTGATGTCGCCACCGCACAGCTCCAGAAGACGTTTGGCGTCCTGAGGACGACGACGCACGGCGGACTTGGCGAAGTTCTCCAGCGAGGTTCCCGAAGTATAGCGCTCGGCGCAGCCGCGCAGGCCGCAGCCGCAATGGTCTCCGTCCGGGACCATCGGCAGGTGGCCGAGCTCTGCGGCCATGCCGAAGGAGCCTCGGTAGAGCTGGCCATTGATCACGATGGCGCCACCGAGGCCGGTGCCCACGGTCAGCGCGACCATGTTGGAGCTGCCTTGGCCGGCACCGTGCACGAATTCGCCCCAGCCGGCGCAGTTGGCATCGTTCTCGACGACGATCGGAACGGCATGGTCGATCAACGCGCCGACATGCTCGGACAGATTGTAATTGATCCAGGCCGGAATGTTGGCGGAGAAGGTGAGCGTCTTGCGATCCGCGCTCACATTACCGGCCGCGGAGATGCCGATGGCCTCGATATCGGTGTGGCCAGCGGCGACGGCTTCGCGGTAGATCTCGGCGATATGCGTGTTGATGGCGTCGGCGTCCATCGGCGTGGGGACGCGCCAACGCTGGATGATGCTGTCGTTTGCATCGCAGACGGCAGCGGCGATCTTGGTTCCGCCGATATCAATGGCGAGCGTGGTCATGGCTTACTCCTTGAAGACTTTCGTAACGTACGAGATAGCGAAAATAGTAGTGAGCCGCCATGACCTCCCACCGCGGATTTTCCGTGATTCGCCATGCGTCGCGAACATTCCGCCGATGCGCTTCCTCATGCATTTCACCCGATGCAAACGGGCGTCCCCTTCAATGCCGGTATCGGTGCGGACGGCGTGTCGGATCGGATGCGTTCACTTTCGCCGCCCTTGCGGATGGCATCGAAGAACGGCAGGAAACAAAAAACTCCCGACATGCATCGGGAGTTTGGTGGCGACCCCGGCCGGACTTGAACCGGTGACCTCCGCCGTGACAGGGCGGCGCTCTAACCAACTGAGCTACGGGGCCGTACGTGCCTCAATGAGGCACAAAAGGATATGTTACAGCATCATCGGATCACGACACGCCGTCTGGATGGCAAACCGACCGCAGGCGCGGTGGACGGTATGCGGGCCACACCGTTCGACCGCGCACGGCCGCACTCCCCATAAGACCGTAGCCGTCATGCGTCAACGCACGTTGTGCGACGACGCGGCACGACGCACGGCCACCGAGGCCAGCAAACCGATGAACAGCATGATGCCGGCGACCAGAAGCGTCCACTGGCCGCCTTCGACGAACCCTGAAGTCATCGCATCGGCAATCTTCGGCGCCTCGTCGCCGAATCGGGCCGCCGGTCCATCACCGCTGCGGAACACGCCGATCACTCCACCCGCCGAACCACTGACCGCTTGGGCCAGACCGTCGCCGACCTTGGCGGGCAGCCCGAGGGATTCGAGCCGCGCCGGCAATGTTCCGTTGACGGCCATGGCCAACGACGCGCCGGAGATGGCCGAACCGACGGCGGTGCCGAGCTGTCGAACCGTGGACTGGGTGGCCGACCCTTCGCCGGACTGCATGACCGGTACTTCGGAGAGCACCACGCTGGTCAGCTGCGCGGAGGCGAAGCCCAGACCCAGACCGTACGCGGCCATGGGAACAAGCTGCCACCACACAGAGAACCCCACAGGCATAAGGACCGCGACCAGGGCGACGGCGATGATCTCGATCACAAGACCAAGTTGAATCACGCCGGCCGGGGTGAGCCTGGCGGCCATGACATGGGCCTGCGCACCTGCGACGATGGACCCCAAGCCCATCACGGCCAGCATCGCACCGGCCTGCAGCGTGTTGAGCCCGCGGGCGTTGATGAGATACAACGGCAGCATGAACACCAGCGCGAACTCGCCGGCGGCGATGGCCGCGGCCGCCAGATTGCCCCACGAGAACGTCTTGATGCGGAACAGGGTCATGTCCAGCATGACCGGCCGACCGGCTTTGCCCCGCGCGGATTCGAAGAGGATGAAGACGGCCATCAGAAGCGCGCCGGCGATCAGGCAGATCGGCACCGGCGACAACCAGTCACGATTCCAGCTCAACCCGCCGAGCTTCAACTGCGTGGAGGTCTGCTTCCACCAACCGTAGGTCTCGCCTTCGATAAGACCGAACACCAACAGGGCCGAGGTCAGGGCAGACAACACCACGCCCGGGATATCCACACCGACGCGACGGGATCGGGCATCCTGCGCGGCATCCGCGGCACCGGCGACCGAGGCGTTCCCACCGGTCTTCGGCACCAGGAAGATGGCCGATACAAAGACCGCGATGCCCAGCGGCAGGTTCACCAGGAAGATCCAACGCCATCCCAAGGTCTCGGTGAACACGCCACCGAGCAGCGGACCAAGCGCGGCGGCCGAACTCATCACCGCGCCCCAGACGCCGAACGCCGCGGCACGGTATTTGCCCCGGAACAGGGCGGACACCGTGGACAGGGTGTTCGGCATGATCATCGCGCCTCCGATGCCCTGCAGCACACGGGCGGCAAGCAGCATCACCGCACCCTGCGAGGCGGCGGCGAGCGTCGAACTCGCCACGAAGATCACGGTACCGACTTGAAACACCAGTTTGCGCCCTCTGGCGTCGCCCAACTTGCCGAAAGGCAGCAACAACGCGGCAAGCACGATGTTGTAGAGCGAGGTGACCCACTGGGCGTCGGTCAGGTTAATGCCGATATCATCGATGATGGTGGGGATGGAGACGTTGACGATCGAGCTGTCGAGCACGATCATGGCCAATCCCAGGGCCATCACCCACAGCGCGCCCCACGGCGGCGCCTGGGTGGGCAGCGGCGACGAGGCCGTCGGATTCGTTGAAGATGTCATAGTTGTTGAAGATGTCGGGGATGTCGGGGACGCATCGACTTGAGTCTGACGTTGGGATCGTGATGAACAGTCCATAACGGGGTTTCCTCTCTGCCATGATCGAGGCGCCTGATGCGCTTATCCGCCGTTCACAGTACATCCGTGGCGCGGACCGTCTCACTGGATATCAAGGAACATTCCGGGCGTTCAGCCATGGGCGTAACCTCGGCGGATCGCCGCAACGGCACCATCGGGGACGGCCGCGTCATGTCGGATCGCGCCAGGCCGCAATCCAGCCCATTACCATGTTTGGTAGGCCCCGATGGTCGGGGCCGGGTCGCCGGTTCCGGTATGACTTTCCTGCCCTGTCGTCGATGATCCGGGGGGTGTTGTCGCCGGGAACGGGGACGCCCGATGACCGCTGATAGGAACCAGGCCGGCTACACGGACGCTTCAGGGGCGCATGGCGCAGGTCTCGTCGTAATGTGGGTGCGGCGCGGGCGTCCGGACTCCTCCGAGCCCGCGGCGACCGGAAAACCTTCATGACGGGAGGAACGATGATGACCCCGGACGACATCGACGTGTGGGTCGGCCTGGACGTGGGCAAGAGCGCGCACCACGCGCACGCCCTCGACCATGACGGGAACACCCTGTACGACAAGCCGTTGAAACAGGACGAGAAGGCCATCCGCACGATGCTGGGCAAGCTCTCCAAGCATGGCCGTGTGCTGCTGGTCGTGGACCAGCCCAACACCATCGGCTCCCTGCCCCTGACGGTGGCGCGGAACATGGGGATCGCGGTTGCCTACCTTCCCGGCACGGCCATGCGCAGGACCGCGCAGCTGCTGCCCGGGGACGCGAAGACCGACCGCAGGGACGCGCATGTGATCGCGTGGGCCGCGCTCAAGCTGCCCGAGACGCTCAGGGACGCGGGCCCGGATGACGAGACCCTCGCCGCCCTGAAGCTGCTCGCCGGCCACGACGAGGACCTCGCCCACGAATCCACCCGCCACGTCAACCGCCTGCGGAGCCTGCTGCTGCAGACCCACCCCGCGTTCGAACGCGCGCTCAAGGGCGAGAGAATCACGCGCGACGCGACGCTCGCGCTGCTCGAACGATACGGCGGGCCCATGGGCGTGAAACGGGCCGGGATCGAGGACGTGAAGGACTGGGCCAAGTCCAACGGGCTTCGCGCCGGCCGCATCATCGACGACATGTTCAAGGCGATCGGCGAGCAGACCGTCACCGTGCCCGGCACCCTCATGGCCGAGACCATCATCCCCTCCATCGCCCACGACATCAAGACGATCAGGGACCGGCGGCGCGAGGTCGGCCGCCAGGTCGAGAAGCTCCTGGAGGACCACCCTCTTCTCACGGTCCCGGCGTCGATGCCCGGGATAGGCGTCAGGACCGCAAGCAACATCCTGCTCGGCATCGGCGGCGACATCGCCAACTTCAAATCGTCCGCCCATCTGGCCGCCTACGCGGGCATATCGCCCGTCACCGGCCAATCCGGCACCAGCATCAAAGGCGAACGGCCCTCCAGGCGGGGCAACAAACGCCTCAAGAACGCGCTGTGGCAGACCGCGTTCGTCGCATCCACCAAACACCCGCCCTCCGTGGCCTATTACAAGCGCAAACGCGAACAGGGCAAACACCACAACGCCGCCATCATCTGCCTCGCGCGTCGGCGCTGCGACGTGATCTACAGCATGCTCAAAAACGGAACCCTCTACCAGGAACCAGCCCTCGTAGCCTGAACCGGGCCACACGGGAAAGGACGCCGGACGCCACCGGCAGGGCGAAGCGCGCCCACGACAGCCAACCGGAATCCCGACACGTCAACTCCCCAAGGAGTTGACAAAAACATAGGAACACCCCCCCTACAAAAAAGACGGCGTGCATCCGCCGCATCGCGCCAACATCCGAAAACAGAAACCGATCACGCGCAACCCGTTCGACGGGCGCAACCCATCCGACGGAAACGGCAACGGCAACGGCAACGGAATCATGGCGGAGCCAGGGACGGAATCAGCCGGCAAAGCAAAACTACGTTCTCGCATTGGCGAAATCTTCCTCGACGGAAGTGACGGCTGACATCGACGCGGATGCACGATGCGTGCGCGCGATGCGCAACTGCGCTTCGTCGAGGGTCTCCAACCAACGCAGTTCGGCTTCGGTGATGAAGATGCGATGGTCAAGCACCAGTCGGGCGGCCAGATCATCACCGTCCGTCTGACGGCGTGCGCGAGTCACATCATGTAGGAGCCGTTGCATGGACACTCGCTGCCGTTGCACCAGCGTCGACACATCCACGCCTGGCGTGACTACCGCGAACGCCAGCTTCATCACCAGCTCGTCGCGGCCGCGCTGCTCGGGCAATACCGGAGTGCGCCACCATTGCGATACCTCAGCATGGCCGGCGGCGGTGAGCAACCATGCCACCGGTGAATCGGAGCGGGAATCGGAATCGTCGGGAACGTCATGTTCCGAACCGTCGACTTGTTCGATCAGACCATCACGATGCAGTCGCTGCAACGTGGTGGACACCTGCCCCATGTTCAACGGCCATATGCTTGATGTGGTGCGTTCGAACCGCCGCTTCAATTGGTAGGCGCTTGCCGGTCCTTGTTCCAACAGCGCCATCAGTGCTTCCCGTATCGCCATGATGTTCCTTCGTCCTTCGTATATCATCCGATATCGTACGGTCGATCAATCCAAAGTTCGTCTGGTCAGCTTGCGCGACGGACGTGCGGCCAGCCATGCCACGCCCAGGCCCATTGCAATAACGCCGATCAACAACGCGGCCTGCAGGCCCCAGCAGGGCACTGTGTCAAGCCATGCGCCGTCATAGCCGATGTGTCTGTACCAAGCCACATGAAATATCCCCAAGGCGAGTCCCGTAACCATGCCAGTCGGTGTTCCGGCCGCCAACATAATGGCGGCCTGCGCCAGCGTGAACCGTCGCAGGAAACCGGGGGATGCGCCCACGGCATGCATCGTGGCCAGATCACGGATGATTTGGATGCGCGCCAGCAGCAGCGAGATCACCGTGGCGGCTATCGCGAGCAGCATCAGCAATGCGAACGGCAGCAGCTCCGCAAGCATGCTTGAAGGATCGCCGGTACCCCAGCTGTAGCGGTAGGACTGACTGGTGCCATTCACCAGCGGCAGCCTGTCGTCAATGATCGATCGCAGCTTGTCCAGAGTGCTCCAGCCGGGGGCGTCGGTGAATTGCACCATATCGCCCACATACCTGAATGCGGTCAGTCCCAGGCTTTGGGCGGTTTCCTTGCTCATCGCCAGAGGGAAGAACCCATCCACCCAAACTCCCGGCCTGCTCGCCGACCCAGTGACCACATCGGGGGCCGAGGAACCGTCGGGATTGTGCGCACTATGGGAGATTTCCAAATCCACGGTGCCGTCCTTGCGCAGCGTCGCCGCGTTGCCGACCACCACGCCGCCCCGGTCGAGCATGTCCGCCGCCTTGTCGGCATTGGCAAATCCCGACAATCGCATCGCATCGCCGGACATGATCAGCACGGAGAAATCCGCGTTGATCATAGTCAAGCCTCGATACAACGGGCGATAGGAACGCGATGCTCCCACGCAGTATGGCTGGGCGTTCGGATTATGCGCCGAAGCCACGTCTTGCCCGCGATCAGGGTCGGAACTCGTAATGCAATCCAATGGAGTCGCCAGTCTGGCAGCGGCATTCGGGAATCGGCGCATAAGCTCATTCGCCTCAGCGACATTCAACTTGTCGGCGGTCTCCGGCGGCACTTCCGCCAGCGCATACACAGGCTGATGCGCGGTGACGGGCAGATCATCACTGATGGCATTCAGCGCCGATCGCACCACTGCACGATCCACGGCATTGTCAATCGGAACCTCAGGGGACACCACCGCATGCGAATGGCCATGCACCACTTCCATGGCATTCGACCGATCATTGGCAATCAGTGAGCCGGTCATGGTAAGCGCGTATGAGGCGACCGCCACGCTCACGGCGATAGCGGCCGCGGCGGGGACGAATCGACGGTGATGCTCGCCGGCATCACGCAATCCCATCCGTACCGCCAGAGGCAGTAAGGTGCCGTGGCGTTCGCATAATTGCGCGATCAGACGAATCAACTGGATCAGGCCGGCGAACGAGAACACGATGGCTCCGATCAGCAGCAATTGCGCGCCGATTGCCTCGGCCGGCAGACTACCGTAGTCGGCATCACCGAATTCCGGCATGGGCATGGCAAGGCCGCCCATGGCACAGGCCACGGCCGCGCCAAGCAATGCCGCGGTGGAAATCGCCGTCACCACACGATACAACCGAGATTCACGGCGGTTGCGCTCGCCGTTGTCCGAGCGATCTTTCAACGCGTCCACCACATTCATGCGGCTGACGCGATGCGCCGGCATCCATGTGGCAGCCAATCCGATCATCACTGCCGCTAACGCGGCCAAGGGCAGCATCTTCCACGGAATCATACCGGCGACCTCATGCACATAGGCGCCTTTCAGAGCCGGTGCGGCGGCATATGACAATCCGATGCCTGCGATGATACCGATCATGCCGCCTGATATGCCAATAAACAAGCCTTGGAAGCTCATCGTGCGTCGAAGATCCACGCCGTCGGCACCGCATGCGGCGGTCAATCCCAATATGCGACGAGACTGGTCGGCCGACACGGCGAACGCGGGGGTGATCAGGAATAGCGTCAGGGCAATCCCAAGAAAAGCCGTTACAGTGACGGATACCATTTGCATCAACTGCTGCTGCACGTCGATTTGACGCGGATATCGCTCTTCCGCACTCGGATAACCATCCGTCAGCACATGGCGCGAAACGGCGACCACCTGCAGCATGTTGAGCCGCTTGACCTGCGTCCACGTCAATGGCTCGCTGCCGACCAACAGATAATGCGCATCCACCCCATTACCGCCATCCGCCTCGACCATGCCTTTGAGCCAGCCGGAATACGTCCATACGTCAAGCGTTGAGGTGACATCGGCGATGCCGCTGATGCGCCACGCGCGCCGCGAGTTCTGCAGCACCGCGCCAATGCGTCCGTTCGTACTGTACGCACCTTGAAATGGAGGCGCGGTGAGCGTCAATGTATCTCCGACATTCAGGTGCAGCTGCTCAGCGAGCGATGCGCTGATAACCGCCTGCGTGGCATCCTGCGGCGCGGCACCCTGTGCAACGGGAGGCATTAACAGTGGCAGCGCATCATGTTCGGTCTCGCGCAGCTTGGCTCGTACCGCGCCGTCGAGGTCGGCGCCGGAGGAGCCGGCGGAGTCAGTGGTATCGGCGCCGGCGGCATCAACCTGAATCTGATCGCCCGGCTGCAAGTCGCCGCCGGCGGTGGCGATTAGCGTTTCCGAATCCCAATACCGCAGCAGGGCGTCCTGGTCGGGCGTGATTGCGGCGATGTTCGCCGCGCTCGCGGGTTGTTGAGAGGGACTATCCACCCACAGCGAAGCCCCCTCGGGCGCCTGCATGAACGGCTGGCCTGTGTTGAGCACCGCGGTGGCGGTGAGCACCGCCTGCGCATTCCGAGGAATGGCGGCAAGGGCACGCTGCCGGGAATTCGGCGTGCCTGTCAGCAGTGCCAGCCCCGCCACCAGCGCGGCGATAGGCAATGCGACCAACAATGTGGCGAATATGCTGCGCGCTTTGTGTCGCGTCATATCGCGCCAGGCAAGACGCGCGGCGACGCGGCGACGCGGAAAATTGAAGAGCATCGATATCACTGTTCCCCGGGATTGTTGCGAAAGTTCTGTTGCGAGCTGTTGCGCGCATCGCCGGCATCGTCATCATCTTCACCATCGCAGGTGAACAGTTCGTCAAAGTCGGTCGCTCCTGTCTCGTCGGTGATGCGACCGTCGCGAATGAACACCGTACGATCGGCCCAAGCGGCAAAGCGAGGTTCATGCGTGACCATCAGCACAGCACAGCCCGCGTCGGCACGGCTGCGCAGTACCTCCATGACCTTCGTGCCGGCAGCGGAATCCAATGCGCCGGTCGGCTCGTCGGCCAGCAGCAGGCGGCGTCGGCCCACCAAAGCTCGGGCGATGGCCACACGCTGCGCCTGACCTCCCGACATGTCCTCAGGCCGACGGAGCGCCAGTTCAGCGACGCCCGTCTCTTGCAAGGCCTCCAATGCAGCCTTACGCGCCTTGCGGATTGGCCAGCCGTCCAGTTCCAACGGGAACGAGACGTTCTCGATGGCGTTCAACGACGGCAGCAGATTGAAATCCTGAAACACGTAGCCAATCGACCGCCGTCGAATCGCGGCACGCCGGGCAACGTTCAGCGAAGCGAGATCGCGGCCCTCGACCAGCACTTTGCCTGAAGACGGCGTGTCCAATCCCCCGGCAAGGTTGAGCAACGTGGACTTGCCCGAACCGGACGGTCCCATTACGGCCACGAACTCCCCGGAGCGAAGTATTAGATTCGCATGGCTGAGAGCGACGACCCTGCGCGCGCCGTCGCCATGCGTACGTGTCGCGTCGACGATCGTCAATATCGCCTGTTCCCCGGTGTCAAGGCAGGTAAGGCTCGGCATTGCGCGGTTGATTGCGGCGGCCATGAGCACCTCTTCTCGATATGGTTACTGAGTAATGTAATGCTGATGTTACTCAGTAACTACATCAACGTCAAGGTGATCCACCGGTGAATCATGATCGGTTCGGAGCGTCAACGCCACGTCGGCGGACGGCGGTTCAAGACAGCGCGGTGGGCTCTGGAGCCCCGTATCGCAGAGCCAGGCACTTCTTTTTCTCCGGGAGTCAACAATGAACGAGCTGGACGCCATGGTCGACGAATCTGGCAGATGGGGCAAACTGTCCAAGTACCACCTCATCACCCTGATGTTCCACGACCAGCCCAAGCCGGTCAATCCCCACATCGAACGCTACGAACAACACCTCGCGGATGTCTCCCTGCCCGACATCCCTTTCCATGCCGGCCCACTGTTCAACGGCCACGACGACTACGAGATCCCGTCCACGACCGACCACAAACGTCTCTTCATCGCATTTTTCACGTTGGCGAGGAACCCGCCATTCACGTATGTGACGTTCGCGCACCGCAGAAGCGAGTTCGATGGGGACAAGAGCCGTTTCGAAGCCCAACTGAAACGAGATCTGGCGGCTGCTGACGCCGATGGCGACGAGGACGCCCGCGTTCTCCACGTGCCCGCCCCGGGATCGCTTGCGCCACACGCCGTCCACGAACACGTACGGGTACTCGGATTCCAACGGGCGTTTCCGCCACCCGTCGATCTCCTTGTAGACCTTCTTGAGTTTGTCGCTCAATGTCCGGGATGGCATCCGCTCGCCCCACAGCAGCCGGCTGATGTCGTCCACCCTGCGTGTGCTCACGCCCGCGAGGCACATCTCCATCAGCGCCTCCTCGACGCTGGATTCGCGCCTCCGGCAGCGCTCGATCACCGCCGACCCGAACATGGCGTCGTCGAACCGTATGATTTTATCGGACATGGCTTCCGGCCTTCTTTCCAATCGCGGTTTTCATGTGTAAGCGACTGAAAATCGCACCAAAGCGGGCCATGTCCTTTTCATCGGAACCCACAACCGAATCTGCGCAAGAAGACGGGCGCTATCTTAGATTTTTTCGAGTACATATAAAAATCACTCTAAAGAAGGTTTTTAGCAAGTCTTACACGCGTTCTTTCGCCTGAAAATAAGCGATATTTTTGAGAACGAAACACACGCAGGGAAACGCCACGCCGTTACCTCATATCTTGTATTCTGCCGAATCAGTGTGAGGATTTTTAAGCCATTTGATTATCTGATTTTTACTTTTCGGCTTAGTAGCTTTTTGTTACCAGAACAGTCCATAATTAAATTGGATACAATTAAGTGTAAACGGTGCCACCAAAATTGAAGAGAGTTATCATGATAGTTTGTAATATGTTATAATTGTTTCGAGTTTTGCTATCGTCAGTGGTTGATAGCTTATTATCTGGAGCATTGACGATGAGAGTCGTTCTTCAGTCATGAATCGTCGTTACACGATTGACAGCGGACAACTGTTAGCTAATTATTGTTAATTGCTACACCAAGCCAATTTCTCACAATTCCTCCTGGATATTCACCTCTTGGAAGATCGTATGGCGTAGGACCGTTGCAAATTTTAAATCCTGCACGTTCTAGTAAATCACATACATCAGTAAACGATAAATATACTTTTGACAGGGAATGTAAGTTATATCCAACTATCAAACTCCCCATTTCGGTTATCGCATAGTTAACCCATTTAGGCCATAAATCTGTTCCAATAGCAGGTAGCTGGAACAAAAGAATTCCGCCAGGCCTAAGCCGCCGTCTAAGTATTTTAAATCGCTGAAGGCTCTCTTCAAAACTACCATATACTAGGGCTCTACTACATATCACATAATCAAATTCTAGTATATAAGAGAAAGCTTGGTCATAGCTAAGAACCTCAAATCGATCAGCATATTGTGGCAAATACTTTTGGCTCTTTGTATATTGAAATTAGATACGTCGCATGCATATAAGTTCCATCCCTCTGAGAGGAGTGGAAACGCATTCCTTCCGTTTCCGCATCCTACGTAGAGTCCTTTGTCCAAAGGAGAAGAAAACAGTCTTACATAATCACAGATTGGAAGAGGCGAATTGTGCGAATTATGATTTTCTATCAATGAGGTATCCACGATTGTTATGCTCTTATTCAGATTTTCTAGGTAGCGCAGCAGCGAGCGTAATGGCAATACCCATAGCAGCAGGAAGCACACAATTAGCGGCAGTAATCGTGCTAGCAAAGAGTGATGGCCCTACAATATTCTGGAATTGTCCACCAAGATTAATAGCGCTTAAGTCAGTAGTTAGATAATCTTTTCTGCTCAGCAATGCCATATACATGGTAATACCTGCGGTGCTGAGCAGTTCAGCGATAATCTGCAGCATGGCAAGCAACATAACCAGTGCTATGAAGGGAAAATCATGTGACAGGAAAGGTATGCAGGCTACAGCAATAAATGCAATTGCCTGCAGTAGTCCACTGCAGCGCCAAGCCAGCGCATAATTATGTGCTTTCGTGGCCCAATGGTTGACAGGACCTTGGGCTAGTGCAATAACTACCGTATTGGCAACGAATATGGCTGGCGCCTGCCATGTGTCGGTAGGCGCGTAATGAATAATCAGTAATGGTAGATACACATTGAGCAGTGTACGATGAAACGAGAACAGGAAATTTTCGATAATCAGCCGAGAACGAGACCTTGAAGTTAGTGCAGTGCGAAAAACCGTCCACGAAGTTAGCGGTGAACGTTTCACCTTTGCAGCGGTTACATTGCAACCTTTGAGCGCTCTGCGATATAGCACAACTACGACAACGAACGAGAGTGAATTTGCTGCCACTATGATCACATTCCCGTACTGGATAAGCAGCATCATTGTGCTTAGTGCCGCGCCAAGCGCGTAACCGACATTCGTCGGTAATGCCATGCGACCCAAGAGTATTGTGGCTTGCTCTCGGCTCAGCGGTGCGATAATCAGTCCTCGTGTAAGCGATGCTGCTGAGCGGTCGATAATACCGAACAGCGTCATATAGACAAGAAATGCAGCATCACCAGAGATAATAAGCCATCCAAGCATTCCTACCGCTCGTAGCAAATACGAGTAAGTGAAAACGCGCAACCCTCCGATACGGTCGGCGAGATACGCAGCAGGCATCGAAGCAATCATGCCAGAAACAGCTGAAAAGGTCAGTCCAAGACCAATAATGCCTGCAGAAACATGATTATATGAAGAAAAAATTACCGCCGCAGCGCTGACAAACGAGCCCGTACCAAACGCATCAATACCAGAAGCCAATAAAGCAGCACGTTGCAGCCGTTGTTCAATAGAATTCATTTACCTGCTCCACAAGAAGGACAATTAATCATGATTCGACAAAGTCGACGAGGCTTTTGTCTAGATTCATCAATTAGGGTCCTTGTCAGGCCTTCATCTTGTAGAGCTACATGCTTTACAACATCTGCGACTGTGTTACCATTTGCCAAATCGTAGCACATTGAACCAGTTCCCAGACGGCCTTCGGCAATACCATGTAACTTGACGTCTACCATAACAACTCCTTTCTTCACCTAGCTGGTTATTATTCCCCGCAATGGTATTCCTTAAATTGTTACTTGTATTTCACATTTGTTAAATGATAGTGCCCGCTTCTTTGCGCAGATTGGCTGTTGGCCAGCTGTTGGAGTCGGGGAAGCCGCCCACGACCCGGGTGCGCCGGCGGATCTCCTTGTTCAATCGCTCGATCATGTTGTCCGTGCGCAGCTTGATCCTATGGTTCGCGGGGAACCCCGGCAGGAGGCAGGCGGCGGTCTCGCCGACGCCCTCGCGCAGGCGGTTCACGGCCGCCCTGAGCTTGCGTTCCTCCATTTCGCCCGCGACCGTCCCTGCCTTGGCCATGGCGGATTCGCGGTTTTCATGTGTAAGCGACTGAAAATCGTACCAAAGCCGGGCCATGTCCTTTTCATCGGAACCCACAACCGAATCTGCGCAAGAAGACGGGCGTTATCCTGGCTGACTACCTGCTGACGCATCTCGACCGGTTTCAGTCGTACGACACCATCAAGATCCACTATGACAACGGACAGCAGGTCGCCACCAACGCATTGTAGGCCTCCGTCAGCTACACGCTCGCCAAGGAGACGGTCGCCTATCGCAAGGCCGACCCCAAGGATTATCATCTCGAGCAGACCGCCGACCTCATGTGCACCATCGAACTGACCGCACTGAAATTCAAAGCCGGGGAAAGCGCCAAAACCGACCACAAGATGCGGCGACCGGCGCACGTTCAGACAGAATTATCCGAAGATATTGCGACGCAGACTCGCCGCATGACCAAACTGCCACCAAATGTACTTACAGGAGATCCCCCGTTGCGGTATGACGATGGGATATGGGATAATCCA